>JAPLGT010000048.1:0-58881 GCA_026390035.1 Chloroflexota bacterium | reverse complement strand
TCACACGCAAGCCTCTTTGTTTTGCGATCCATTTTGCAACCGCTTCGGGGAAGAACTGCCCGTTGAATACGACCACGCTCTGCGGATTGGTAGAGTCTAAGAATCGTTCAAAGCCAACAGCCACATTCCAGGCCGAAAGTAGATACTCACGCAGGAAGAACTTGGTGGTGTCGTCATCTATTAAATGATAACGGCGCAAGATCCAGCGCAAACCAGGCAGGACCAGCGCACCAAGTGGAATGTTATGCCACTCACAAATCATAAGCTGAGCAAGTGACTTGCCTGCCAGGGCTAATTCGAGTTCAGAGTCACGTTCAAAGCTGAACCAGCTGACATCCGCGCCTGTATAAAGTGTTTTAGCCTGGTAAATACAGGAGCGACAGGGTGGCTGCTGTGCGGGGCGATCACGATTTGTGCCAAGAACACAGCGACTCATGCCGTGGTTGCAGGCAAAAAAGATCACCGGAATGCCCTGCAGGCGCAAGCCCCACGATGTGATTAAGTGAAAGGCGCTGTTCCAGGAAAGGTCATCAATGCCACTGGATGCCTTGAAAAAGACGATTGGGCGCATATCTTTTGGACGTGGGGCGATTTTCGCCACGCGGAGTGCCATTCGAAATATGCGCCAGTTGTTTAGATGGCGAGTCAGCCGGCGCTGGATGTTCTGGGTATAGAAGTTATTAAACATGAAAGCGTATTCTATCAGGGATGATCATCGTTTACAGGTTTTTGCGAGCGGTTTATTGGGCTAAAAAGGGAGTGCGCAGGTGGGGAAATATGAGCAGAGCGGGGGTTTGTTTTGCGATCAGGTTATGGAATTGCATTTTCGGACGACTGCATGCCTGAATTGTCTGAAAGTATATCCAATCCATAGTAACTGCTCATGCAATAATTTACCCAGAACTTGGGGTTTTCTCCAGGGTCATTGAGGCCAGCCCAGTTTCTGATGGAATGAATTGTAACTTTCTTTTGCCCACTAGCATAAGCCTGCCGAATTATCGGTTGATTGCCATCCCAATAGATGGCATAACTTTCAAGGATCTGCCGGTAGCTATTGAGCTTGCTAAAATTAACCCAGGCTGCCCCTGAAATTGCCACCAATATAAAAATATACAACCCTGCCAGAAGGAAACCTTTGGTAAATACGCCAATTTTTATGCTTGAACCAAGCAGATAGCCGGCAATGACGAAGCCGGTCATCAGGAAAAAAACAGCCAGGATCAATGTCCGGTTGGGAGCTGGCTCTGCCATACCGAATGCGGCAGGTGGAAAACAACCAAAAGCAAAAATAAAACCAGCAAGTAAGGCAGCCGGCGAATACCATTTTGGTACTGTTTGATACGGCTTAAATATGCCAATCCAGAATGCAACGCCAAAAAGAGCTGCGGTCGCCATCAGGCCCAGGGGTGACTTGAAAATGCTCATCAAAAAATCAACAAACGCGATTGATGCAATCGACAAAACTTCAAACAGATCGGGGCGTTTGGGAAAAAGGGCCTGACGGATAGCATTTCCTGGGGCAAGCACCATTACCACCAGCCCCACAAAAGTTCCCAAGAGATATGCCAGTGCATAGTAAAAGCTGGCATTGCGTTCTGCAGGCCAGTTTTTCCACAACTTCATCGCAACCAAGGCTGTCCAAAAAACAACCAGAACCGGCGTAAGTGTCTCGCTAAACCCGGCTCCGAAAACTGATAGACCCAGTCCGAGCAAGAAAAACCAGATATTAAATTTGACGTTCCCTGACCGGTTGATTTGATAATATACCGCTAGCCCAAAAATAAAAATCACCAGCGGCAGAAGATATGATCGGAGTCCACCCCACCAGAAAAGCGACTGTGCCGGACTGGGGCACAGGATGAGAGTGCCAAATGAGGTGATGGAGCTGAGTATAAGAGCAATCCAGAAGCGTTCATTTTTTGGGTAAGATGTAGGTAATGACAAAAAAACGCACCAGGTTGTCCCGATCAACCAGGCTGAGACAAGTAGCCCAACTCCCCAACTTACCACGTAAGGGCTGATCGAGAGCAATGAATCGATAACGCTGGCGGAGTAACAACCGCTCCAAGTTTTATACCAAAACCAGACAGAACGCAGCAAACCTAACCGGTTTGCCATGTAAATGGAACAAAAGTCATCAGCAATTAATCGCGAAAAACTACCCAGATAAGCATACGAAATTAAAGACAGCCATGCTGGAATTGCCAGCAGAGCGGAGGTCCAAAGCCAGATCCTACTTTTTAACATAATACATCCGTGGATTAATTGTCATTGGGACCGGGAAGCTTCGATTACCTGAAATAGGAAAATTAATCATCACATTGGCCGGGTAGCTGGGAGAATGCTGTCTTGCATACGGGTATCCACGCGTACGCGAAGACAGATTCGGGCACTATGTGGGTCACTGTGATGCTCCAATCCGAATCGATAGGTGGAGTAAAAATAACAGGGTTTTCACTTTAGGCAAGCTGCTTTTCTCTGTGGTAACGCTGCTCATGAAAAACAGAAATCAGATCATCGATCTGATGTAATGGTTATTGTGATGTGGCAACTGGCCGGTTGTACGGCCGAATTGGATATTCTGAGCAAATTATACTATGGCCTTTGAGCGTACAAAGATTGCCAAGCCACACCGGGTATTATCCTGGTTGGGCTGGTTTAAACGGTTAGAGATGGGTTGAAGTTGCTGCTGGGCTTGCCTTGCAAGGAACGGTATGGGTGGCTCGAACGTTCTTCGCTGGTATTCGGCGGTTATGGACGATCAAAAAAAGACTTCAGGTGAGTGAAGTCTTTTCGGTTGTTGGGTTGGCCCCGAGATACTTGTTGATGCGCTGTTTGACATGGGCAAAATGGCGTAAAAGCTCATTGTGCGTCAGGCTGATGTCGCGCGCTTCGATGGCGTTCAGGATCGCGCGGTGAGATTTGAACACTTCTTGCGGGTCGGTATCATGTGTGATCTTGTGATCCAGGCTGGTAAAAGATGCCCAGAAAGCCGAAAAGAGTTTCATCATGGTTTGATTGTTCAAGACACCATAAATGATCTGGTGGAAGGATTCATCAAGATCGGAATACTCTTCGCCGGCGCGTACGCGTTCATCCCATTCCTGCAGGATGGCTTCCAGTTTGGCAAAATCATCATCGCTGAGATGCTGGACGGCATCTCCAATGACTGCGCCTTCAAGCCAGGTGCGAATTTGCAGCAGTTCGGCCAGAGTGTGCGGATCAAACTGCATACCAAAGACAAAAGCTTCCAGCATCGGATCAAAGTTAAGCTCTCTTACGTATAAGCCATCGCCCTGGCGAACATCAACAATCCCGACGGATTGTAATGATTTGACGGCTTCTCTGACAGAACTCCGCCCAACGCCCAGATCTTCAACCAATTGACCTTCTGATGGGAGCGCATCTCCCGGTTTCAGGTTGTGATCCAGGATGTATTGTTTAATATAGTCGCGAATGGCTTTGTATAAGGCCGGTCCTCGCAACGATTGTGTCATTTTCTGCTCCATAAAGATGAACTTACGAAATAAATTTTAGCTACCGATATCACGTTGATACGATTGAGTGCTGCGCAATAACCGCGATTGGATTTTATGGTGACCGCTTGACCAAATCGGCTGTTTACCAAAGGCAAAGTAATGTTACCACAAGTACTTCGGGATTATATCGGAGCGTTTTACAGTTTAATTATACAGATTGCCAGGTTCTTTTGAAAGTATTTGGGTGTTTTCTTTTTTCGTCTGCTATTTTTGAGTAGAGAATACATCGAAAACATAAGGTTCTCCGTGTCAGGATACTCGCCATCACCCATGATCCCTCATTTCCATGCCAGACAGCGCATATTTTCTTTGGAATCGCCTTAAAAAAGATCCAGATATTGACCCTGGTATTTTCTGGAAATTTGCCCCCAATCATTTTTGAAAGTGACTGTTGACAAGCTGTAAAAAATTCTTTACAATTGTCTTGAACGTAAGATGTCTGATGTCTTATATCCGACACCGGATTATGGGATGAGCTTGTTTGGGGCCCCATCAAATCTGTTTTCAACCTTGTTCCTGAGGAGGCCAGTCAACGCTGACAATAAACCACTTGTAGTTTAGCCTTTTGAAAACTCTGGATTTCATTGAAATATCACCAAGGAGAAAAAGATGAAGAAGCTTACCTTTTTGCTGACTGTACTGATCGTATTGAGTACTTTGCTGGCAGCCTGCGCACCCCAGGCTACCCCCGCCCCAGCTCCTACTGAGGCACCTGCACCTGCTCCCACCGAAGCCCCTGCGCCTGCTCCCACAGCAGCCCCAGCACCTACTGCCGCACCCGCGCCAGTCACCATCACTTACTGGGCAATTGGCAACGAAGATTCTGCTATGCCGGATGGTTCGCTTGTGGCTGATTGGTACGCCAAAACCTTCAAGAAATTTCAAGAATCTCACCCTGAGGTTACGATTGATTTCAGCTTGAAAGGCACTGATCCGACCGCCATTACACTGGCTGTTGACACCGCAGTTGCGGCAAGCACTCCTCCGGATATTTACTTCGACGCCAAGTTACGCGTACAGAAATATCAGGAAAATAAACTGCTGGAAGATTTGACCCCAGCCCTGACCTCCGCAGACCTTGCGGCTTATGATGCTGCTGCTACCGCTGGTTCGAAGAGCGGCAATATGATGTGGAGCATCCCCGCCGATGGCGGTTACTGGAATATGATCGTTAACAAGTCCTTGTTTGACGCGGCAGGCAAATCTGATTTGTTGCCCAAGGCCCCCGATTACAACTGGACAACCGAAGAATTCATGACGGCTTGCGAAGCCATTAACGATCCTGCCAACAAAGTCTGGTGCACGGCCTTCTTTGCGGGTAGCCCATCCATGGATTCGGCCACTAACCAGTGGTTGGCTGGTTTCCCGGATTGTAGCTTCTTTGACGTAGCTGCCGTCAAATACACCGTCAACAGCGCGGCATGTGTAGAAGCTTTCACTTTCCTGCACTCCATTTACGAAAAAGGCTACATGGTTCCAGGGGCTGCTGGTTTGATCGATGACACCACCGATCCTTACTGGCTCACCCAGCAAGTCGCTATTCTGGGACAAGGTAACTGGTATGACAGTATCATTAAGGCTGGCGTAAAAGAAGGTAAATATAAGGCTTTTGAATATATTTTCGTTCAATTCCCGAACAAACCGGGTGCACCTGTTACGCCAACCGGTTCTGACAAACCTGATGTGTGGGGAGTTTTCAAGCAGAGCGACCCTGCCAAGCTGAAGGCCATTTTTGACCTGGTTCAGTTCATGCAGATGCCGGATACTGCCACCGAGATCGCTATGAGCAGGGGAAAAACACCTATCCGCTCGGATGCCACTTTCAAGAGTGACGTTCCCTCCATCGCGGAACCTCTGGCTGCGGCCCGCAAGTTCGGTTCTTACGATCCCTATTTCACCAATGGCGTTCCTTGTAATTATGGGGATGTTCGCACGGCTTGGGCTGAGACTCGCCAGGCTTTCTGGCAGGATAAAGCCGATGTTCAGGCTCTGTTGGATGCTTTTGTAGAGCGCGCGAATGGAATTGTAACCAGCTGCCCGTAATAAGTAGTTTTGAAGATCAAACCGTAACAATTTAGACTAATTATTGAGCCCAGGTTGTTCAGTGCAATGTCCCGGTATCGATCGGGACGGGGTTTCTCTGGTAACCTGGGCTCTTTCTCGCTTCTTAGACAGGAGTTTCGGATTAGTGACAAAATTCCAGGTATTTGTGAAGGAATTCCGAAAAGGATGGACGGGCTATTTATTTATTGCGCCTGGATATATTGCATTTATTGCCTTTATGCTGATCCCAATTCTATTTGCAATCAGCCTGTCATTTTACAAAACCACCTTTAATTTTAGCGCCCGCCAATTTGTTGGTTTTGATCAGTACATATTACTTAGTAAAGATCTGATTTTTAGGCAGGCACTCAAGAACACGATCAATTACACACTGGTGATTGTGCCTTTAACAGTTCTAATTGCTCTCTTTGTTGCATTACTAATTGAACCGTTAGGGCCCAAGCTGCAAGGCTTCTTCCGAGGCGCTTTCTATCTTCCCGGAGTGGCCGGCGGTGTGGTTTTATCGGTTGTTTATTTGTGGATATTTAATCCCACTTACGGATTACTCAATTATGTTCTTGAGTTGTTTGGTATTGAGCCGGTCCTGTGGCTGGCGACTGTGCCTCACAGTTTTCAGGCAGTCTGCGCGGTTGTCCTGACCTTCACCATTGGGCAACCAATCATCCTTTTTCTGGCGGGTCTGGCGGGTATTTCTCAGGACATATTGGACGCTGCTACCGTTGATGGCGCAAATAGTTTTCAAAAAACACTTTTTATTCGGTTGCCTCTGCTTCGCCCGGTTCTACTTTTTGTGTTGGCCACTCAGATAATTCAGGTTTTTCAACTCTGGGAAGTTATTTATATGGTTACGGGGGGGGGACCCTTCAATAGCAGCACATCCTTGGTTTTCCTAATTTTCCAGACAGCCTTTGTCGGGTCAGGTAATTACGGAAAAGCATCTGCCATTGGGGTAGTTCTCATGGTGATCATTATGGTGTTTACATTTGTGCAGCTAAAATTTTGGAATCAGAATGATATTTGACAGTAATTCTTGGCCTAGCCCATAACAGGTTCTTTTTTCATGCATCAAAAGGGAAAAGATCGGAACCTTGAGATTATCTGAAAATTAATCAGAATGATATCCCGTATGGTTCGGGACAAAACCAGGAGTACAAAAAACGATGTCGAAACAGACAAATACAGAGGATGCTTACCAGCTGGCAGTTGAAAAAACAACGCGACTGTTGGGTTATTTCTTGCTGACCGTGCTGGCCGCCACCTTTCTCTTACCACTTTATTGGATGTTTACAGGTTCCCTCAAACTGCAAAGCGTAACAATGGCTTTGCCGCCAGAGATTTTTCCAAGCCAACCCACCCTTGAAAACTGGATCCGGCTTTTCACCGGGCCCTGGCCGATCTGGCGCTGGGTGTTGAATAGTGTTGCAGTTTCTCTGATTACCGTTGTCCTGGTGCTGATCGTCAGCACCCTGACCGGCTATGGTTTTGGTAAGAAGAAATTTCCCGGGTCGAATGTTCTCTTTTTTATCCTCTTGGCGACGATGTTCCTGCCCAACCAGGTCATGCTGATCCCGCTCTTTTTGCTGGTGCGAACGCTGCACCTGACATCCACCACGCTTGGTACATACTTTGCCATGGCCATGCCGATGATTTCATCACCTTTTGGCATTTTTCTCATTAAACAATTTTGTAGCAATATTCCGGATGAATTGTTGGATGCAGCCCGGATTGATGGTGCCTCCGAATGGGGTGTCTTTCGGCTGATCGTGTTGCCCTTGTTGAAACCTGCCCTGGCGGCATTGTCGATTTTTACATTCAACCAATCCTGGAATTATTTCATGTGGCACATGGTTCTTGCATCAAATAAGTTGCAATATACCATTCCAGTGGGAATTTCGACGATCTCGCGCACCCCCGCGGTTGGAAAAGAGATCACAAATATTGGGCTGACGATGGCGGGTGGTTCTTTTGGCGCGTTGTTTATGATCATTTTGTTTGTCTCTTTTCAGCAGTATTTTATTAAAGGCATTACGTTTGGCGCTGTAAAAGAATAAGGAGTCCGGCAGTCATGACTATCGCAAAAGAAGGTCTCTCACGACGCACCAAGCTGATGTACGGAGCTGGGGATGCGGGCATTAACCTGGCAGACACCATGGTTGGGCTGTTGTTCGCAATATTCTTGACCGATGTGGTCGGTCTGCGCCCGGGTTTGGCCGCGTTGGTGATATTTGTCGGCCGCACATTCGATTACATCAATGACCCAATCATCGGTTATCTTTCTGATCGAACCCGCAGCCGTTGGGGACGGCGACGGCCTTTCATCCTGTTCGGTATGCTGCCATTTGCGTTAGTTTATATGCTGCTCTGGTGGATCCCGCCCTTTAGTACACAGATGGGTCTCGCAATTTATTATGGCTTAGCTTTCGTGCTCTACGATACCATGGCAACCGTTCTTTACATGCCGTATTTTGCGCTGACACCCGAGTTGACATCGGATTACGACGAGCGCACCAGCCTGACCACCTACAGAATGGTTTTCTCCACACTCGGTGCAATGATTGCCTTTGTTGTTCCGCTTGCAATTATTGGCACCATGAATCCGGAAAGTGCCGGGCGTGTCATGACAGTGGGTGCCGCTGTGGCGTTTCTGAGTATCCTTCCCATGCTGGCTGTTTTCTTTGGAACTCGCGAACGTGCAGAATACCAGGATCAGGAACAGCCGGGTATCAAGGCTTCCGTTCTTGCGGCTATTAATAACAAACCCTTTTTATATGCCACGGGCATTTTCCTGTTTGGCTGGACTGCCCTGGATGTCACTCAAGCCACTTTGCTGTATTTTCTCAAATACCGTTTAAATCTTGAACAAAATTATGATCTTGTCTTCGGCTTGTTATTCGTTGCCGCACTGGTCTCTCTGCCATTTTGGAACTGGGTCGCGAGTCACTGGGACAAGCAAAAAGCAATTGTTTTTGGGATGCTTTTCCTGTCTGTTTCGATCATTGGGATGGGTTTTATGAACCCAGAATGGGGTCTGCCGCTTGTCCTGGTGTTTAGCAGCCTGGTTGGCTTTGGTTTGGGCGCAATTCAGGTTCTAACCTGGTCCATGATCCCAGATGCAGTGGAATGGGATGAACTAAAAACAGGGCAGCGCCATGAAGGCATGTTCTACAGCCTGGTTCAAACCATGCGTAAGATTGGTTCATCGCTATCACTTCCGTTTGTACTTTTGATGCTGGAGTGGACGGGCTATGTAGCCAATGCACCCGTCCAACCACGCAGCACAATTCTCGGTATTCAGGCGCTGATTGGCCCAATACCGGCTGTGTTCCTGCTGGTAGGTATCATTTTTGCATCGCGTTACCCATTGAATCGCAAAGTGTTTGAGCAGGTGCGTGCTGAACTTGCAAAACGTCGTGCGGGAGAGCCTTCCCAGGATTCTGCGCAGGGCAAGGTTTAGCATGAAGGTTCGGTTCGAGATCAGCCTGGGATTGGTGTTCATTACAGGCGTCGGATTTCTGGCGATTGGTTTTTATGCCACGCCCTGGGTGCTCAGGCTGGTTGCCAGCGCTATCGGGCTTGTGGTCCTGCTGCCGGCCTTGCTGTTGCTGGTTTGGCTGCTGGAGGCAAAGCGAAAGCGCATTATCACAGATCTGCGGATGGAAACGTGGATTGTTGCTGACGATGGTGAGCATAACGCTTTTACTGACATGCTTATCTGGCAGGATGATTTTTGGTTGGTGTATGTTTCATCGCCATCTCATTTTGCGAGCAAAAAGAGTCGCGTGGTCCTGCTGCGCTCCAGCGATGCGCGCAACTGGCAGGAAGTTAAAAAATTTGATGGCGCCGGGCAGGATATCCGTGATCCAAAATTGGGAATTATCCAGGGCCAATTGTTTTTGTATGCGCTGCTAAACAAGCAGTTTGATCCTGCGCCATATCAGACAATCGCTGCTCATAGCAAAAACGGCCTGGATTGGACACCCTTTGAAGTCGTTATGGCCGAAGGTTGGTTGTTAGGACGCTCGATTACCCAGGATGATATGGCCTGGTACGCACCTGCGCACCATATCGATCAGGGTACTGTTGTAGTATTGCGCTCAAACGATGGCCTCGATTGGAATATCCAGAGCACAATATTTACCGGTAACGATGAGCATGCAGATGAAACAGCGCTCCATTTCTTAAAAGATGGCGGCATGGTTGCAGTCTCGCGGCTGGAAGCAGGCAGCGCGATTTTTGGAAGTGAAAAGGCCGCCACGTTGATCTCAACCACAGCGCCGCCCTTCCAGACCTGGGCTCAGTTAGCTCGTAACACCGATAACCGCCTGGATAGCCCGAACCTTTTCAGCGTCAATGACAAGCTTTACGTGGTGGGCAGGTTTCAGCCTCGCTTGAATAGTGCGGCACGAAATGTGAAAAATTCAAATTCCCGGAATGGATTAGGGCTGATATTTACAAAGCAGCAAGGAAACGGGTCAGCATTCAGTCAGAAAAGAACTGCAGTTTTTCTGGTTGATGAGAAAACTGGTGACCTGATGCACCTGACGGATTTGCCCAGTGCCGGAGATACGGCATACGCTGGCGTTGCGATCAAGGATGAAAAGCTTTTCATCAGTTATTACACCAGCGATCCGTATAGAGATTACCCCTGGCTTTTAGGGATGCTGCTTCCCAGCCGAATTCAAATATCGATGCTTGATTTGGTAAACCTACAGACTCAAAAGGATGAAAGATGAAAGATCTTGGCCCAGTTATTCCCATCGTGACACCTTGTACTCCAGACGGAAATTTGGATTTGGATGGCTTCCGATCTGTTTGTAATGAAATGTTGGAAGTTGGTTGTAAAGGCATCTTCATTGCGGGAACCACCGGTCGTGGTCCATGGTTCAGTCTAAGCGAACGTGCCCGGTTGTGCCGCACAGCTGCAGATCAAATCAGGGCTACTGTGCCATTGTTTGCAGGCTGCACATCATCCGGGCTGCCTGGGATGCTCGAGAATGCGCGCGCGATGGCTGATTCTGGCGCTCAGGTTGCTGTTGCGACCGTTCCGACCTATTTTCACTATAACCAGGTCGAAATTGAAACAGTCTATTCAAAATTTGCGGATGCCAGCCCACTGCCGGTTATCGTGTACGACATCCCCGAATTTACAAATGTGAAACTTGCAGATGACATGGTTTTACGCCTGGCCCGGCACGGCAACATTATCGGTTTCAAAGATTCCAGCGCTGACCTGGAACGCTTCAAGGGTCTTGTGGATGCTTTGCAATCGTATCCTGATTTTTACCTTATGCAAGGCAAGGAAAACCTGATCGCCGAGTCTATACGCATGGGTGCTTCTGGCTTTATTGTCAGTTTGATGCACATTGATCCACTCCCATTTACTGCTGTCTACCGGGCTGTCCGGGCGGGTAATTTTCAATTGGCAGAATCCATCCAGGTCGAGATCAACAAAGTCATTCAGCTGGTCAAGGAAAGCATCGAGAAGCGACCAGAATCGTCGACTCTGTTTCACATGCTTAATTATGCTCTTCAGAAGCGGGGTGTCTGCAAAAATATACTGCTGGACCACGATGATAAAGCGCCAGCCTGGGTTATTGAAAATGCACAGCGGGCAATTGAATTGTGCCTGGCTGCCGCTGCGTTACCACAAAACTGAAATTTTCTATTTCATCATCATATAAGGAGCTGTTAAATGTCAAACCAATCCAAAACAACCAAAGTCGGTGATGCCTCTGGCCGTGGATCAGTGGCCGGGTATCGAGTTAACTTTCCGGCGCGCATGCGAACCTACACTGAATCGGAAATTAACGCTGTTGTTAATGTGATGCGCAATGCTGAAGTTCAAACGCAGGGCAACTATATGCGCCAGTTTGAGGCTGATTTCAAGGCGTATTCTGTCGCCAATTATGCTTTCGCTGTTGATAATGCCACCAGTGCTCTGCGTCTTTCTGCCATTATGTGCCGTATTGGTCCTGGCGATGAAGTGATTGCTCCGGGCTATACTTTTTGCGCGTCCGCTCTTCCTTTTGGTATGACTGGTGCCAAACTGGTCTGGGCTGATATTGATCCGGAAACATGGGTTATAGATCCGGAAGATATTGAAAAGAAGATCACAGCCCGTACCAAAGTCTTGTTGGTTGTGCATCTTTTGGGTATGCCAGTGGATATGCCCGCCATTATGAAAATTGCTGAGAAACACAATTTGCGGGTGGTTGAAGACTGCGCACAGGCTCCTGGGGCTGCCATCAACGGAAAAAGAGTTGGCAGTTTTGGCGATTTTGGCTGCTTTAGCTTCCACGGTGCCAAGAATATCACCACACTCGGTGAAGGTGGCATGCTGACCGTCAAGTCTGCCGAAGATGCCGCGATTACTCCGGGTTTGCGCCACAATGGCGTTCGACCTTTTTCTGCAGATCGTGAAAGATATTGGGTTCCGGCCATGTCAAACGTAGATGTCGATCTGGAAGGTACCTGGCCAAATAATTTCAGTATTGGTGAGGCTCAATGCGCGCTCGGCAGTGAATTATTGAAGACCCTCGATCAAAATAACGATGTCTTGATTGCCCAGGCTAATAGACTGCGCGCCGCCCTGTCTGATATCCCGGAAATTACCCTGGCAAAGATCCCAGATGGCTATCGCCATATCTATCATCAGTTTGTGTTGCATTTCGATGGTGCGGCTTTTGGAAAAAACCGGAACGACCTGCTTGATTTCTTAACGACTGAGGCCGGAATACGTGCGATTGTCCAGTATCACCCACTTTTCCGGTATCCACTTTTTCAGAAGTTGGGCGCTGGCGAACAGAATTGTCCGGTATTGGATGACTGGTGGGATAACTCTTTCAGTTTCCCGTGGTGGATTGGAATGCCTGATGACACCATGGATTATCTTGTTGATTCTGTCAAAGCCGGCATTGCAGCCCTGAAAGCGAAGTAGATATGAATTTACAAGTACTTCCGAGAACCGACCTTAAAGTGTCGCCCCTGTGTTTGGGGACGATGACCTTCGGCACGCCTGTTACCGAAGCAGATGCCATTGATCTAACCCACTGGGCCCTGGATCACGGTGTTAACTTTTTGGATACAGCCAATATGTATGAGGGCTATTCTAGATATCTTGGGTCACCGGGCGGGGTGGCAGAGGAGATTTTGGGTAAAGCCTTGAAGGGTAAACGCGAACAGGCCGTTGTGGCTACCAAGGTGGGTATGAAAATCGGCCCGACAGATGGTGACCAGGGCTTAAGCCGGGCCCACGTACTCCGCGAGATTGACCGGTCTCTGGTTCGGCTGGGATGTGATTACGTCGACCTGTACTATATGCATAAAGCAGATTTATCCACGCCGCTGGCCGAGTCCATCCAGGCTTTTAACGAAATCATTGAGGCAGGCAAGGCTCGTTACTGGGCAATTTCCAATTTTTCTGCCGAGCAGATAACCAACCTGTTGAAAATATGTGATGAAAATGGTTGGCGGCGGCCCGTGGCTCTGCAGCCAGCCTACAGTTTACTCAAACGTGATATTGAAGCTGAAATTTTGCCATTATGCCAGCGGGAACAGATTGCAGTTCTGCCCTACCAGGTGCTGCAAGGTGGTTTGTTGACCAATAAATATCAGCGTGGGGCCGTTGTGCCATCTGATTCGCGACAGGTGGAAAAGCCCGAATGGACAATGGCATTGACGGATGAATTGTTCGATAAACTGGATAATATTCAAGCAGAAGCTGAAAAACAGGGTCGCACTTTGTTGCAGCATGCCTTGAAGAGCCTGTTGGAACAGCCAGCGGTTGTTTCTCTGGTGATTGGAGTGAAGCGTATTCCCCAATTGGAAACTCTGATAACGGCAGTTGAGTAAACGGGGTAAACGCCCTGGTTGACAGGGCGAGAAAATTATAATAACGAAGCAGGCCAATCCCAGTTGGGATTGGCCTGCTTCGTTATTATTGCCTAGTCCAATCGATCACCAGTCGTTGTTCTGTTCGTATCCGAGGCGGATCAACAAATCTCCCGCGACATCTTTGAATAAACGCTTGTTCTCGGCATTAAAGTGATCCTTCCACCCGCCGGTTTTGCCTGAGCGAAAGGTGTGTGATTTATTAGGTTGGATGGCATCAACCAGGATTTCCAGGGCTTTTGCACGCGGGGTGGGGATTGCGTATCCGGTTTTCTCCAGCTGGTCGAGCATCCGGTTTAAGGTGATATTGCGGTTATCGATTAGATCTTCGAAGCGCAGGCTGAGTGTTGAGGTTTGTTCCAGCCATTCAAAGACACCCTCGTAGCGCTTGCGCACGTTGACCATGAACAACCCATTCTGATCAACGCCGGTGATGGCGACTTTGAGCCGTGAGTTGAAGTCTGGCAAGGTTTGATAAAAAGCGTGCATGCCGTGGCTTGTATGCATGTCAGTTGCAAAAAAGACATGGGAAACCAGCATATCGCGTGGATCGCGATAGATGAAATAGTTGGCACGCTCCGGTTTGTTTAGGAAGGCCAGGTTTTTGGGTGTTGCGTCAACATAGCCCCAACCAATCACTCCAGGGCGGACTGCCTTCAGTTCTGTCAGCACCTGGTCGTCGGTCCGGCGGCCCCCGCGGGCATTTATGGTGCGGATTGGATGGGCCGCGACATAGGCATAGGGGGCAATCTGGCAAAACCCATTCATGATCTGTAGTAAAAGATGTGAGCCGCTCTTGGGTTTAGCGTTCGCAAATATTTGCGGAGCATCGGTAAAGGTCAGACGCTTCCAGCGCAAAACAGCCTGGGCATACTTAGCAGGCGATCTCAGAATATGGCGGAGTTTCTCAGTAGGTTTCATCGCTGTCACTATCTTGCCAATCCTAATTTTTTTCTGGGGAGACTAATTTACTACTTTCCCAGGCTCCAGATTCCAATTTGCTATTCGCTGTCTTTTACGCGGCGCAGTTTCTTCAGCGAATTCATTTCGCTGGCATAGACTTTTTTTACACCATCGCCCAAACCGGCTTCGGTGACGCGAATATATTTGACCAGCTTCTCAAAGCCACCGGGCTCAACCGATGCAGCCTGATCGCCGCCCCACATAGCTCGATCCAGTGTGAAGTGACGTTCCACCACACAGGCTCCCATGGCTACTGCGATGGCTGAAGGTACCAGGCCAACCTCATGCCCGGAATAACCAATCGCGTTGTTGGGAAATTCGCGGCGCAGGGTTTCGATCATGCGCAGGTTGAGTTCTTCGGGTTCGCATGGATAAGCGCTAGTGCAGTGCATGATGATCAGATTGTCCAATCCAACTGTATCCACACCGCGTTTGATCTCATCCATGGTGGACATGCCGGTTGAGATAATGATCGGTTTACCGGATTTGCGGGCATATTTCAACAGGGACAAGTCGGTCAGCGAAGCAGAAGGAACCTTGTAGGCGGGGGTTTCAAATTGTTCCATGAAATCCACGGAAGGCTCATCCCAGACGGAAACCATCCAGTCAATCTGCAACTGTTTGCAGGTGCGGTCGATTTCGCGGTACTCTTCCAAACCTAATTCCACCTTGTATCGATAATCGAGGTAGGTGATGTAGCCCCAGGGAGTTTCACGCATTTGTTTTTGCTGTTCAAGCGGAGTGCAGACTGCGGGGGTGCGTTTCTGGAATTTGACGGCATCCGCGCCGGCATGCACGGCTGCTTCGATCATTTTCTTCGCGATATCCAGGTCACCGTTGTGATTGATACCGATCTCGGCGATGATATAGGCAGGCTTTCCGTCGCCAACGAGTTTGTTTCCGAGCTTTATCTCACGAGTCATTTTATTCTCCATTATGATTGTTGCGGGTGTTCACTACCACAGCCTGGTCGGGACAGGTTCGGCGGTCCCTGCCCGTAAACGGGTTGAAGGAGGCGGCCGGCCCGGCAGGTTGTGAGCTAGGCTTTTGTTGAAAGGAATAAATCACATATTTCGCGGACTGCACCATGACCGCCTGCATTTACGGTCACAAAATCAGCCGCACGGAGGACCTCAGGTTGGGCATCTGCCACGGCTACGCTCCAGCCAACCAGCTCAAAGCAGGCCAGGTCATTAATGTCATTTCCAATATAGGCTACATCGGCCGGGTCAATTTGCCGTTCTTTGAGCAGATTTTCCAGTACGACGCGTTTGTCATCCAGACCAACACCATGAATGGCTTCCACCTTCATCTTGCGCGCGCGGGCCGCCACAACCGGGTTAACTTCAGATGACAGGATGATCACATCTGTGCCGGACTGTTTTAGCTTGCCCATAATTAAACTATCGCCACGGTTGGCAGCGATCATTTCTTGGCCAGTCTCGCTAACCCACACCCGGTTGTCGGTCACGACACCGTCGAAATCAAGCACAAGCAGCTTGATATTCTTTGGCATTGGGCGTTTGGCGCGACCTGGCCAGACCATCTCCAGACCACCGAACGCAACCAGCCATTCTGCGCGCATCCAGTCGTTCAGATTGTCGAGATCAACCGTAAATTTTGGGTCGATCAAGAGCGGGTAGATTGATTTTCCGCTCATAGAGCCACTTGCAATGGCGGATGGCCGAATGGCGTCAATATGCCCGGTTTGCCAGAAGATGTTTGGCAGGATCTGGCGAGGCGCATTGTAGGGTTCTTCGATGCCAGCCACGTCCAGTAGATTTTTCATGGGCGCTTGCATGCCATCGTCCAATCTCCACATTTTATGCGGGTTTTGCCCAGCCGGAACCACGCCCCGGACCGATTCAGCCTGGGGGTTTTGGAGCAGGGTGCGCAGGGCATCATCGACACACGTCTTTGGGCGGATCGGAGAAGTTGGTCTTAGTTGTACAACGACATCTGGATGGTAGTTTTCATTATCTGCAAGCCATTTGAGGGCATGCACAAAAACGGGCAGATCGGTTGTCTGATCCTGGGCAAATTCGTCGGGACGCAGAAAGGGGGTTTCAGCACCCCATTCGCGCGCCACGCTGGCGATTTGTTCGTCATCTGTGCTGACAATGACGCGCGTGACGAGTTCAGATTTCAGTCCTGCTGCTATGCTCCAGGCAATCAGCGGATATCCTGAAAAGTTTCGTATATTTTTGCGCGGTATGCCTTTGGAGCCGCCCCGCGCGGGGATGATTGCGAGAATTTCTGTCATTGGATTGGTGTTTTGTAAGCGGGTTGATGGTGGATAATGCTCTACGCCGCCAGTGTTACCAGGCTGTCCAACCGCCATCGACGATGACATTATTTCCGGTCATATACGAGGAGGCTTCGGATGCCAGGAACAGGAGCGCACCGTTCATTTCATCCTTATGGGCCATGCGACCCATGATGGTCTTGGCGGAATAATTCTTGACGAAATATTCCTCATGATTATTATAAACGCCACCGGGGGTGAGCGCATTAACGCGGATTTCTGTCCCAGCATAATAGGCAGCCAGATATTTGGTGAAGCCCATCACTCCGGCCTTGGTGGTGGTGTAGTAGACGGGCTTATAGGCTACGCGTTTGCCATCTTTGATGTAAATGCGCTGGTCTGGCCCATTTAATCCATAGGTTGAGCAAATATTGATGATACTGCCTTTTTTACCCTGGGCGATCATTTGCTTGACACATGCCTGGGTGATCAGGAATATGCCGGTCAGGTTTACATTCAGGGCGTCATTCCACTGTTCAAGCGGATAATCTTCAAATGCACCGGGGGCGATGCCTTTGGCGGCGGCATCAGGATCAAATTTTGGGTCGAGCGCTGCGCAATTTACCAGGATATCCACGCGCCCATAGCGTTTGGTTGTTTCGGCAACCAGGTCAAGGGTTGATTCCTTGCTGGTAATATCAAGCTGAAAAGGGAAGGTATTGTAACCAGCTTCGATCAATCGGGATGCAGCCCTGACGGCGTGGTCCATATTCAGATCTGCTGTTACGACTGAAGCGCCAGCCTCGACGAGGGTTTTGCAGAATTCGTAACCGAGCAATCCGCCGCCACCCGTGACGATTGCAACGCGGCCGGTCAAATCAAATTTCTCTTGAATTTTAGACATGTAAGCTCCTGTAAGGTCTCAGTTTGCTGCGCCCTTATTAATTATGGTTTCCCGTATAAAATATCGCCCTGGGATTTTTGTAACACATTCAGCCCGGCGGCGATGGATTGGATAGCTTGCGTACCTGGGGGCATATCGGATGCATCCAGATTGGTTGTATCGAACAATGCCAGGACTGCTTTGCCAGTTAGCAGGTCGGTGCGCATGCGGGCCAGGTTTTGCTCATAATCGCTGCGCAGAAGATTGTCGACCGGGTCAATGGGGGTTGGCAGTGTGCGGCTGGCGCGTCCGGTTACAAGATAGACAGCTGGTGGGGTGTTGGTGTAAATGGCAATTTCCGCTGGCAAGTTTTGCAGGCTGGTCATGATGAGCGAGTCGTGCCATTTCCATGAGGCGTAACCCTGACCAGCTGTTTTGAAGTCAGCGATTGCGCGGGTGTCTGCGTAGGCGGAAAGTGCCAGCGAAGCAGCGACGATCACGATCACAAAACCCTGAGCGACGCGGTTCCTTTTTTGCCACAGCCAGGCTCCGGACGCAATCAAAAGCAGCATGAAGGCGACATATAAGGGAGCTAGAATACGTGGTTGAAATTTTGTGCTGGCATCGAAAAAACTCATCGAAAATAAGACCGCACCAAGATATGCAAACACGTACAGGCCAGTTGTAAGGCTCAATGATCCTGTCAAACCGTATTCAGGGTGGATGATAAACATCCAGGCCTGAAAGGCCAGCCAGAGCAGTAAAACAAGCCCTAGTGTGGCAAGCACCCATTCCAAAAGACCGGATCGTACCAGTAGCTGTCGCCAGGGTTCGATTGGCATCAGGAATTGCGAGATATTGTAAATACCCGGTTGGATGTTTTCGGAAGTGACCGGGTGAAATTGGAAAGTTCGGTTTGTGGCATTTCCTGCGGCCAGTTTGTTGCGCAGGAACCAGGCTGCCAGCGGTGGAATGGCGCCAGCAAGGAAAAGGCTGGCAGCTGCCAGGCGTGCTCGCCAGGTTTTGTGGTAACTAGAAAAAAAGAATAATACAATGATAAAGGTTGGCAGCAGGGCCAGTGCGGAATAGCGGGTTAGAGATGCTAACCCCGTGCTGAGACCTGCCAGAATGAGCCAGGTGGTTTTGTGCTGTCGGTTCGGGCTGATGTAATAATGGTCAAAACAAAGAAAAGCGAGCAGGCTTAAAAATAGATAGAGTGGCTCGCTCAGCGCAAAGACATGAACCCTTACCATGGCAGCGTTAAGCATAAAAAGCGCGGCAAGCCACACAGCGGCCATGCTGGAACGGGTCATGCGCCAACCGAGCAGGCCCATCAGCGCAGTATTTATCCCGAACAGAAAGATATTCAGGATGCGCGCACCGCGCAGTGGATCGATTCCGAGTAATCCCAGGGCTGAAAGGCTCAACGATAAAAGCGGAGGGTAATGGGTGACAGGCTCAAGAGAGCTGTCCAGCCAGATGTCACTGTAGCCTTTTCCCAGTAAAAGCGAACGTGCTCCGGCGATATAAGCCACCGAATCATTGGCAAGACCAGCTCCGACTGGTGTGGATATATACAAGATTGCCATTGCGCTGATAGCGAGAATGGCGAGCATGCATGTAAAGGTGAAACGTGCAAAGCGCGCAGACATGGATAAAGCCTGACACCGGCAGCGCTTGTCTCCATCGAGGCAAGTGCTGCCGGTGTTTAGGTCTATATTTATGCTTTTAGCAGGTAACCTTGTTCTTCAAGATAGGCGATGATCTGGCGGGCGTTGTCTTCTGGGGTCACACCAGAGCCAAGCAGGCTGATTTCGGGGGAAACCGGAGCTTCGTAGGGGTCGTCAACGCCGGTAAAGCCCATCGGCTTGCCATCCACCATTGCCTGGCGGGCCTTTGCATACAGGCCCTTTACGTCACGTTGTTCGCAGACTTCCACGGGGGTATCCATGAATATTTCGATGAAGTTTTCGCCGACCATTTTGCGGGCTTCTTCACGGGTGGCGCGGTAGGGGCTGATGGCCGCGCAGATGACAGTGCCGCCGGCATGGACGATTTCACCGGCTACAAAGCCAATGCGCAGGATGTTGGTGTCGCGATCTTCTTTTGAGAATCCCAGGCCTTTGGAAAGGTGGGTGCGCACAACATCGCCATCCAGAATGGCTACTTCACGGCCGCGTTCGAGCAGTAAGGAAGTCAATACCTGGGTGGTGGCTGATTTTCCAGAGCCGCTCAGACCCGTGAACCAGATGCAGTAACCCACCTTGTTGCGCGGAGGGTACATTTCTCGCAGGATTTCGGCGGTCTCGGGGCGTGTGAACCATTCGGGCAGCAGCTTGCCTTTGGCCAGGTAGTCATCGCGCACCTGGGTGCCGGAAATATTGAGCACGTTTGCGCCCTGGGGTACGTCTTTGGCTTCGACGTAACGGTTTTCGTCAGGCAGGTAAAGCAGTTCTTCGAACGGGATCATTTTTACGCCGATCTCGGCTTCGCACTGCTTCATCATTTCCTGAGCGTCGTAGGGGCCATAAAAAAGCTTGCCGGTTGAGTCTTTTCCAGGTCCGGCGTGGTCGCGGCCTACAATGAAGTAGTTGGCGCCGTGATTTCGGCGGATGAGGGCGTGCAGTACGGCTTCTTTGGGACCGGCCATACGCATGGCCAGGGGCAGCAGGCTGAGGGTGGTGCTGTTTTTATCGTAGTAGTTTTCAACCAGTGCTTTATAGATACGCACGCGGGTATAGTGATCCACGTCGCCGGGTTTGGTCATACCTACCACGGGGTGGATGATCAATGAGCCCATGACCTGGGCAGCGGCGCGTTTGGTCAGTTCTTCATGAATGCGGTGAAGGGGATTGCGGGTCTGAAATGCGACAACGTTATCATTGCCCATTGCTTCCAGCATATCGCGCACTTCGGCCGGGGTGCGCCGCAGTTCGGTGAAGTCATAGTATTTTGGCAGGTTGATGACTTTGAGTGGACCGGAAATGCAGACTTTGCCCCAGCGGCCCATTTCAGAAACCATGGGGTGCTTGGAATCGGTTGATCCGTAGGCCAGGGCAGCCTCTTTTTCGGCATCCCAGTGATAGACCTCGTCAAGGGTCAGGATGGCAATGACATCATTGTTGCTGTTACGCAGGACGATATCATCACCGACTGTCGGCAGTTCTTTGGGGTCTGCGGTCAATGTGATAGGCAGCGGCCAGAGTGTGCCATTTGCAAGACGCATTTCGTGCAGAACACGCTCGTAATCTGCTTTGCCCATGAAGGTATCTAACGGTGAGAAGCCACCTGTAGCGAGCAGCTCCAGGTCGCACAAATTCCGCATTGTGATTTTAATGGAAGGAAGTTTTGCTGCGCGGGCCAGAAGTTCATCGCGCTCGGCCCCAGTGGCAACTAGATTGATCAGCTTGCCGCCGTAGGGGGAAATTAATTTCGCTTTTGCCATTCAACGATCTCCTTGAGTATTCAATATTCAACACCTGAATTTTGCACAAATTGTTATTATATCAGGGTTGCTTGACTTCACATCTGCGATTTTTGCGCTTTCCATGGCTTGATTGGTAGTTGGCGCTCTGGATAAAAAGATCATTTTTCCAGCAGTGGTCTGTTTTTTTGCCCTCCCAAAAATCTGTGACAACGAAAAGGGCAGAGTCGTTAGACTTCTGCCCTTTTCGTTATGTTGGTAGGCGTTTTAGTTTTGATATGGTTACTTTTTCTGAGTTATTGCTGGTGGTGAAGGTTGAGAGCAGCAGTGCTGAGACCGGATTGTTTGGCCGCCAATGCCATTTCAAGAGCCCGAATGCCGTCTTCCAGGGTGCAGATGGGTTCTGCATCTCCACGGGCAACCTGTAAAAAGTGTTGTGTTTGGGCTAAGAAAAGCTGGTTGCGTTCAAACCCATTGGGCAGAGCATAATGCTGTACCAGCGCGGGGCTTGGCTGGGAACTGATTAATCCAAATTCATCGGGCATTTGGTGGTGGATCAGTAATCCATCCGTGTTATCCCAGCTCAGGGTACCAGCAGTCCCAATTATTTCCAGGCGATGGACTGGCGGGCGCTGGAAGTAGTTAACATGTACCCCGCCAATTGCGCCAGATGTAAATTTCAATCCAATTTCAGCCACGTCTTCGACGCCGGTCAATTCCAGCGGCGAAATATGCCCATTAAATGACCAGATTGCTTCAACCTCGCCAAGCAAATAACGCAGGTAGTCCAGCGGGTGGGTCAGGGTTACGATTACACCACCACCAAGGTCTGCTCGCGCGGCGTAGCTCTGCCGGTAATCTTCCCAAGGGTGCCAGTTGGGTAAATATTCACCCCAGTGGGCATGCGCACTCAGTACTTTGCCAATTGATCCGGTTGCGATCAGTTCCCGGGCTTTGTTGATGGTTGGGTGGTAGCGAAACTGAAACCCGACCAGAATTTTGCTGCCGCTTGCGGCTGAGGCTTTGCGCAGGGCGTCTACTTTTTCGAGATTTTCTGCGATAGGTTTCTCGAGCAAAATTGCGCTGCCTGCTTGTGCAGCTGGAATAGCAATATCCATATGCAGGGCGGTTGGGTTGGAGACGATCACAGCCTGCGGTTTGTGCCTTTTCAGGGCCTGGGCCAGGTCTGTTTCAACGGGATAACCTGCCAGTTCATCATCTGTCAGAGTTGCCAGGTTTGTACGGTATAGCACAAGGTCTGATTCACCCAGAGCGACCAGGTTGCGAAAATGTCTGCGCCCAATTGAGCCGAGACCAGCTAATAATATTTTCATGGTATCCACTCACCATCCTTTTCATAGCCCCATTTGACCAGCATCTCGCCCGCTACTTCTTTGAAGATCTGCTGGTCATGCTGCGCGAACATATTGCGCCAATTACCGGCTTTGCCCTTTGGTAAGAAAGACGCGATCGAGTCATTCCGTTTGGCCTGCCATTCTTCATCCGGATTGGAAGTCAGCTCGTCTTTCACTGCAGATTCCAGAGCTGGGCTGCCTGTCACACCCAGGAACTGCCAAAGTTTTTCCATTTCACGAAAGGGTGTCGCCAGCAAATCTTCATAGCGCAGCGCAAAATAGCGTTCGCCATACAATCTGCGGGCTTCTTGATCAGTCTCCTGCAGGTTCGCCACCCAACCGGCAGCTGCCCGACGGAGAAACGCTTCGCTGAAGATGGAGCGGCGGCCATCGGTGAAAGGTTTCTGGTCTATTTTTAAGTCTTCGATGATGCGTCTATCTTCAGCGGTCAGGAATTTTGAGTCTTCTACGAAATTGCGAAAGCGTTCTGAAATGAGTACATCCCGCCCATCGCGAACGATGTAGACCAATCTGGCATCCGGATAGACTGCGGCCATATCCCGCACCGCTTGCCCATGGATCAGGCTGGAGGGGCTTTTATCGCCAACAATGCGTTTTCCCTCGCGGGCGGCATCCCGTTCCAGGATGAAATCTGCGCTGGCGCGCAGTACAAGTGCAGATAGATCGCGGCCCTGGTTCCAACGGTTGGATTTACGTGTCAGCCATTCTGCGGCTTGTGGGCTGTCCACCAGGGATGTGAGGTAGGGTTCACGTGTAAAAAAATGAGCCTGCCAGTTGCAATGAACCTCAGGGTGCAGCCGTACCAGCCGGGCTAAAAGTGTCGTGCCCGAGCGGGCATGTCCCAGGATAAAAAACTTTTCGCGCTGAAAAAACTGGCGCACCTCCGCCACTTCCTCTGCGCTGATGGCTGGGATGCTTGTTCGTTTTTGGGGCCTGGTTTCGCCTTTGAGTAATATCTGAGCAGACTTTTTGATTCGGTCGAAAAATTGCATTGAGTCTCCAAAAGCGACCAGCACAGGCTTAACATTACCGGTGTTCAAACCTGCGTGGTTCTCAAACAGTAGGGATTTTTTAACGCGATAATAGAAAACGGTCAAGTCGGGTTGGGTTTAGTCCGATTGTGGCCTTTGGGGGTGCCCCCCAGTTGAGTTGCTCCACAAAAACCGCTTTTATACCGTTTTAATGGAAACTTCGTAACCATTACTGCCGTTATTTTATGACGGGGTTGCGTGTCAGCGAGGCCAGGTACAGTACGATGGAGCCTGCAACCGAAGCATTGAGCGATTCAATTTGTCCGTGCATGGGCAGCCGCAGCATGAAATCGCATTTTTGGCGGACTAGCTGCCGGATGCCTTCGCCTTCTGATCCGACGACCACCGCGAGTGCGCCGTCCAATCGAACCTGGTCGGGAGTTTGCGAGCGCGGGCTTTCATCCAGCCCGACAACCCAGGCGCCGGCTTCTTTGAATGCCTCGATGGCTTGAACTAGGTTGGCCTGGGCGATCAGCAGGTGCTCGGATGCGCCCGATGAAGCATTGACGACCGCAGGGGTGACTTCCACTGTGCGTGCCAGTGGCAGGACAATTCCATGAACGCCAACGGCTTCTGCTGTTCGCAGCAATGTCCCAAAATTTTGTGGGTCCTGCAGGCTGTCGAGTATCAGTACAAAGAGCGGCTCGTTTTTATTTTTGGCATTTTCCAGAATATCGGAAATGTCCATATACGGATAATGCCCGGCTTCAAGAATTACACCCTGGTGTTGGGGGGTAATGGTGTCCAATCTTTGGCGCGGGACTCGCTCTACGGGAACCTTTTGCTGTTTAGCCAGTTCCAAAATCTCAGTCAGATGGCCTTTTTCCTGGATTTTTTCGGCGATCAACAGTCGGATGGGCTGGCGGCGTTTGGCGCGTAGGGTCTCATAGACGGCATTGCGTGAGTAGATGTTTTCTTTCATAGGTATTGGTAGTATATCATTCCACTGGCGCAAGCTTAACAGATGGTTTCAAGCAATTGTCTAAAAAGCCGCCTTTTTACCAGAATTTATGGTATATCAATGGCCCATTCCGGGTCATATCTCATCTTTTGCTCTTCCTGGTATCTATCTCCATGCTAGCTTCACACTCAGTTCACAATTGGACTCTATACTACGTTTAGATTTCACAGGAAATCAAAATTATACAAGGAGAGTAAAAAATGTTTAAACATATTGGTTTTCGTATTCTGGCGGCGATTGTGCTGCTGGCGGCCATTTTTGGAATCGCAGCCTTCGCTTTTAATGCCGGTGTGGCGCGGGGTACAGTCTTGAACCTTCCAGCGCCTGCACCTGGGCAGATTGTTCCGAATTATGCCTATGGTTTGCCTTACATGCACCACATGCCATTCTTCGGATTGGGTTTCCTCGGATTGTTGCTTCCGTTGTTCCTGGTATTCCTGGCTTTTGGTGCTGCCCGTCGCATGTTGTGGGGCCCACGTTTTGGTTGGCGCCACATGCACCACATGCAGAATATGCAGTCTGGAGCCTGCGGTGAGAAAGGTCCTGCTGAAGGGTTTGTTCCACCCATGTTTGCCGAATGGCACAGGCGCGCGCACAGCGGCACAGAGAATACTGAAGAATCTGCTACTCAAAAGTAAGCCCGAGACTACTATAATATGCGCAGCCGTTCGTGAGAGCGGCTGCGCACAGGTAACTTATAAATGAAAACCATTCTTGTTGTCGATGATGAGCCGAAAATTACCAGGCTGGTGCGCGATTATCTTGAACGCGCTGGCTTTGGTGTACGTGTGGCCAGTGATGGGAAGACCGCACTTTTGCAGGCGCGTTCTGAGAAACCAGATATGGTTATTCTTGATCTTGGATTACCGCAAATGGATGGCCTGGATGTGACCCGTGAGCTGCGTAAGCTTTCAAACGTGCCGATCATCATGTTGACCGCTCGCTCTGAAGAATCTGATAAATTAATTGGGCTCGAGCTGGGTGCGGATGATTATATGACCAAGCCCTTCAGCCCAAAGGAACTGGTTGCGCGCGTCAGGGTCACATTTCGGCGCATGGAGGCCTACGCTGAGAATAATTCGGAAGTTATCCGTGCGGCAGACCTGACTCTTGACGTAGCGCGCCTGCGTGTCCTGGCCCAGGACCGTGAGATTGAGGAGCTGACGCCTTCAGAATTTACGCTGCTGGCAACCCTGGCCCGCTTTCCTGGGCGGATTTTTACCCGAGCGCACCTGTTGGATGCACTGCATGGTCTGGCTTTTGAATCTTATGAGCGCGCGATTGATGCGCATATAAAGAATATCCGTCACAAAATTGAGCCAGTCCCCTCCCAGCCGCGATACATCCTGACTGTCTACGGTATGGGTTACAAATTTACGGATCGTTGAGCATGCCACATAAATTTCCTGTATTTTCAGATCGCCCACCGTGGTGGCCAGAGAATGAACCCTGGCCTCCGGTCAAAGGTCGTATGCGGCGCAACCCATTCTTCCGAAGATTGGGCTGCGCTTTTGCGTTTTTTAATGTTTTTGGGATGGTAATTTTCTTTTTGGTAGCCGCCTGGGTTGCCAACTTTTTCGGACTGACGCACCTGCCTGTTAATTTGTTAAAATGGGTCCTTCCCCTGGGAGTTGGCCTGCTGGTTTTTGTTGTTGCAGCGGTTCTGCTGGGTATATTTGGGTTGCGGCGTGTTTTTGTCCCGCTGGATGATTTGCTGGAAGCTGCCGAGCGTATTGCGCAAGGCGATTATGCCGCGCGTGTGCTTGAGCAGGGCCCCCGGGAAGTTCGTTCTTTGGCAAAGGCTTTTAATAATATGGCTTCACGTTTGTATCTGACTGATGAAAAACGCCGCAACCTTCTGGCAGATGTAACCCATGAGCTGCGCACGCCTTTGACCGTGCTGCAGGGCAATCTGGAGGGTATGTTGGATGGGGTTTATCCAGCCGATGAAACTAGCCTGCGCTTGTTGCTGGATGAAACGAATTTTCTGGCGCGCCTGGTTGAAGATTTGCGGACTGTGTCTCTGGCCGAAAGTGGCGCATTAAAGCTAAAAAAGGAGCCAACAGACATAGCTATGTTGGTTCGCGATATTTTGGGTGCTTTCCAGCCCCAGGCCGAGGCTGCCAGGGTGCTGTTGGTGGATGCCCCCGAGCCAGGATCTTTGCGAGCAACCGGCTCCGGTGGCAGTTTGCCAGGGCCAGGTGTATTTGTCATGGTGCTGGATATTGATCCGGTACGGATGCGGCAAGTGCTTTCAAACCTGGTGGCAAATGCCCTGCGATATTCCCCGATTGGTGGGCAGGTAATGCTGAAGTACGGGCTCGTCCAAGACCAGGCACTGCTCGAAGTCAGCGACGAAGGCCCGGGGATAGCAGCTCAGGATTTGCCACATATTTTTGAGCGTTTTTATAAATCGACAGATTCGGGAGGCATGGGTCTCGGGCTGGCAATTGCGCGGCATATTGTCGGTGCGCACGGCGGCACGATCGAAGCTCAGAGCCCATCTGGACAGGGCACAATCATCCGCATCCTGCTTCCATTATAGTAAGCGCGGATGATCCATTGATGTGGGGCGATGTGCCGGGGCTGAAAAAGGCCGGGCAGGCGGGTATTTACTATTTTGTTTTGAATATTCTAACGAAAAATGACAATCAGCACTACAACCTATGGGGTTAGAATGCTATAATCTTGTCGATTATTATCCAAAGGAGACAGTAAAATGGCGTATAAATTAGTGACAGTGCCCGAAGGTGGGTCCAAGATTAGCATTCAGGATGGCAAGCTGCAGGTTCCCGATAACCCGATCCTGCCGTTCATCGAAGGCGATGGCACCGGCCGTGATATCTGGCGCGCTTCAGTGCGTGTGTTTGATGCGGCCGTGGAGAAGGCGTATGGTGGCAAGCGCAAAGTTCATTGGATGGAAGTGTACGCGGGAGAAAAAGCGTTTCTACAATTCCAGAACTGGCTGCCGGATGAAACCGTTCAGGCCTTTAGCGAATTCCTGGTAGGCATTAAGGGTCCGCTGACCACCCCCATCGGTGGCGGTATCCGTTCTTTGAATGTGGCCCTGCGTAAACTGCTTGATCTGTACGTTTGCCTGCGCCCGGTGCGCTATTACAAGGGTGTTCCTTCACCCGTAAAGCACCCGGAGTATGTGGACATGGTGATTTTCCGCGAAAACACGGAAGATATCTATACTGGTATTGAGTTCGCATATGGCACAGAAGAAAATGTGAAGTTCAAGCAACTGTTCAAAGAAGCCTTCCCTAAGGAATATGCCAAGATGCGCTTCCCGGATACGGCTGGTATTGGTATCAAGCCTGTATCTCTTGAAGGTACCGAACGCCTGGTGCGAGCTGCCATTCAGTGGTCACTGGAAAATAAACGCAGAAGTGTGAACTTCGTCCACAAGGGCAACATTATGAAGTTTACCGAAGGCGCTTTTAAGGATTGGGGTTACAGCCTCGCCAAACGTGAATTCCGTGATCAGGTTGTGACTGAGCGCGAGTCGTGGATCCTTGGCAACAAGGAAGCGAATGCAAATTTGAGTGTTGAAGAAAACGCCCGGCAGATTGATCCTGGCTTCGGCATGATGTCACCTGCGCAGCAGAATGATATCAAAGGCGAAGTTGAAGAAGCGCTCAAACTGTGGGATACCCACGGCGACGGCAAGTGGAAATCTCTGTTGATGATCAAAGACTCGATTGCGGATGTCAGCTTGCAGTTCACGATTATTCGACCACGGGATTATGATGTGATCGCCACCCTGAACCTGAACGGCGATTACCTGTCTGATGCGTTGGCGGCACAAGTGGGCGGAATTGGAATTGCCCCAGGTGCCAATATTAACTATGTAACCGGTCATGCCATCTTTGAAGCCACCCATGGCACGGCTCCTAAATATGCGGATCTGGACAAGGTTAATCCTGGTTCGGTCATTCTCTCTGGCGAAATGATGTTCCGTTATATGGGTTGGACCGAAGTTGCTGATTTGATCGTCAAGGGTATGGAAGGCGCAATTGCTCAGAAGGTTGTTACATACGACTTTGCGCGTTTGATGGATGGCGCCAATGAAGTCAAATGTTCTGAATTCGGCGATGCGATCATCCAGAATATGTAGGTGATAGCAAGCAGCATAAATTTCTATTCCGCGGTTTGAAAACTGAAGCTTCATCGAAGATCAGCCAGCCGCGGAACCGGCAAAAGTAAATAAAAACAGGTGCCTCCCGGTAAATTTGGGAGACACCTGTTTTTGAATTTATGTTAGGGTCAGCAAGGCCTTTTGTAGTTATTTTTGCGCTATTTTGTGCGAAGATAACCACCTGCAAGAGACGCAAGCGAGCACAATCCAAGCCAACTGCGACCATCATCCGTGTTCAAATTTTCGGATTATGGTTTGGGTGTTGCTGTTGGCGCAGGCGCAGATGTGGGCAGAGCGGCAGCGTCAGCGGCAGTTTTAGGCATACCTGCCATGACCCAGCGCTTGAGCACATCGATGATATCTGCTTTGAGGGCCTTATTGGGCGGCATCTTCCCTACCAGGTTTTTGGTTGGGTCATCCGGATCTGGGATGGGTGTGCCCTGAATGACAACCAGCAGCTGACTGTTGGCGTCGCCAGCTACCACGCTTGGGGCGTTGTCGCCGGTTTTTAGGATTTCATCAAAAGAGCCCATCAAGAATGAGTTGCTGTTCTTGCCGGCGCGGTGGCAGGAAACGCAGTAGCGCTGAACAATCGGGGCGATATGCGTATCATAGGATGGAATTTCGCCTTCGGCCAGCGGCGGATAAAGCGGCTTCAACTGTGGTTTTTCAAAACGGTCATCCCACATGTAGCGCATAAACGTCACAACGTAGTCAATTTCGCTTTTGGAGAGGCCTTCGGCATTATAGGCTTTGCCGAAGGGGTTCATACCTGCATTAGGCCGGCCGTAGGCGATCACCTCGCCCATGGTGGCGTCATTGAGGGTGTAGAGCACATCTTTCCCATTGATAGGTGGGATTTCCTTGCCTTCGAGCCCCTTGACGCCCTCGATTTTGGTGACTTTTCCATCATCGCCGTGGCATTCCACGCAGTTAATGGCGTAGAGATCTTGGCCAGCCTGGATTTGTTCTTCCAGCGTGTTTGCAATTGCAACTTCGGTGCTGGCGGGAGCCTGGTATAACGCGAGTACGGTTCCCGTAAAAGCCACCATCAGCACAACCGTAAGACTGGCTGTCAGGATCATGGTTTTGGTGGATGTTTTCTTAAAGACAAACGCCATCAAGACCAGGACGAGATAGGCGAGCCCCGGGATAATCAATCCGCCAATGGTTTGCAGGCTGCCAACCAGGGTTGGCCCAGTGGGTACATCTGATACCATGGTCAGAGTGATCATGCTGACGACCAAGATACCCATGATGGAAATAGGTAATACCCGTTTGCTATAGTGGCGTTCTGGTTTCTTCTCGATAAACGGAAGCACCACGAGCAGGCCAACTGCGATACTTGGAATAATTACCGTGGCGAACCACTCGATTTTTCCAAGCAGAGGGATTTGGCCATAAAGCGCCAGAAATTTAAATAGAAACAGAAAGTACCATTCTGGCCTGGGAATGTACGAAGTATCGCTCGGATCGGCCTTGGGTTCGGCTGGAATGCCGACGAAAGTTGCCAACAGGATCAGTACAAGAAAGATTGCCAGAGCCACGATCGCATCTTTGAAGATGCTATCGGGCCAGAAGCGTTCGCCTTTATGCAATTCTTGCTGGTAGCGCTGATTAATTTTTTTCTTGGTTTCGTTGCTCATGGCGTGCTCCTTAGTCTTCCTGCGTTGGGAAGTGGGATTCGCCGTGCTTGATGATCAAGTACAGATGAATGCCGATTAAACCGAGCAGGACCGCGGGCAGTATCCAGATATGGGCGGCAAAAAACCGCTGCAATGTCAGAGCGCTCAAGTCTGGGCCTCCGCGCAAGGATTTAAGGATGAAATCTCCCAGGATGGGCACGGAGCCTGCGATTTGTGTTGCCACGGTGGTTGCCCAGTAAGCCTTCTGGTTCCAGGGTAGAAGATAGCCTGTAAATCCCATACCAAGGGTAAGGATCAGCAATCCAACGCCGAACAACCAGGTCAGCTCACGTGGATATTTGAAGGAGGCAGTCACGAATACACGCAGCATGTGAATGAAAACAACCACCACCATGAGAGTAGCGCCCCAGTGGTGGATACCACGAACCAGCCACCCAAAAGCGACGCCCGTCATAATATATTGGATACTGTCGTAGGCATGGTCGGGTGAAGGCGTATAGTAAACAGTCAGGAAAATACCGGTTGCAGCTTGCAAAATGAATAAGAACAGGCTGGCAGAGCCAAGCGTGTTCCACCAGTTGCCCGTGGGCTCAGGGCGGTCAAGGAGATTAGTGTACATCTCGCCCAGGCCCAGTCGTTCATCCAGCCATTGGTAGATATTCTGCCACATGGTTAGCCTTCCTTAATGAATATCAGTAGATTGCCATCGTTATCTACTTTGAATTCGTTGTACTGGTTGAGGGGTTTTGGGGGCGGGCCATCCAGAACCAGGCCTTCCCGACTAAATTTCGCATCATGGCAGGGGCAGATGAATTCCTTGGCATCCTCCTGCCAATTTACACTGCAGCCGAGGTGGGTGCAACGGCTTGAAAGGATCAAAATATCCTTTGGGTCTGCTGATTTGCGGATGACGAAACCACCGTAACTTGTGCCAGTTCGTTCCCATCCATTAACCTGGGTACGGGTAAATGCAAAGGGGGTTGGAACATCTACGGGGATTTTATCGAGCTTTCCGATGGGGATCCAGGCTTCTTTTGCACCGGCGCGCAGGGCAGGGTCGATTAGATACCCAATGACTGGCGCGCCAATAGCAGCGGTAATGATCCCTCCGATCGCGCCGGTGACGACTTTCATGAAGTCTCGGCGACTAAGGCGGTTGGAACCTGACATGCATGCCTCCTCTGGCAATAATTTACTGAAAGGTGTGCATACTATACGCACATCCATCGGCAATTGTAATCGTGTCTTCAAAAATCGATTAGAATTACGAATACTAACACGTAGATTGCATTGGATTATAAAGGCCATTGGCTATTTTATTAGAGGATGTGTGGACTGAAATCAAGATGATGATTGTCACATTCTTGATGTAATTCGTCTGACAAATGATATAGAAGTCTTTTTGAGAGAATATTTTGACAAAACATTCTCTTTTTCAAGGTGGATAGGTCTGGGTGCTGTGCGGCGAGCATCTCGCAACGAAAAAATCCTGACCCCGGGAATCGTTATTGTTTGGAACTATATAAAATATCACCCGATTTGGGTTGTATTGATGAGTAAGCCATAGATAATCAATGAGTTTTGTCACTGTGAATGGCAGAAATGCTGGTGAGATAATTGGGCATAATTTCCCTACTTTTTTTTATGGAGGCATAGATGGGCTTGAAAAGAAATGTCAGTCTGGCCGCGGGTCTACGTTACCAGGGCAAGGGTCCGATGTTGACTTTCGTCCTGCATCGGATCGGTGGATTGGGCATCGCTATTTTTGTAGGGACACATATCCTGGCATCTTTTCTGGGTGGGCAGGCCGGGCAGTCCATCAATGCGATTTACGAGAGCTGGGTTTTTCAGATATTTGTGTTTTTCTGTGCGTTGTTCCATGCGATCAATGGTTTGCGCATTACCATTCTTGATCTGTGGCCCAACCTGATCGAGTATCAACGCGAAGCTATCTGGGTGGAGTGGGCGGTTTTCATTCCATTATTCAGTATCGCCGTCATTGTCATCGTCCGCGCTGGACTGGCAGGCTAGGAGCAGAGTATGAAATCGAGAATGCTATCCTTGTCAAAACGTGGTTTAAACTTTGAAATGCTGATGTGGATTTTTACACGCCTTTCTGCACTGGGAATGTACCTGTTTATCCTGATAGGTGTAATCGGCGCGTTGATCATGGGTGCCCGCACCCAGATGAATTTTGCAGACATGCTGCGCTGGGGCTTTATGCCCAATGGAACCCACGTCCAAAATACGAACGTCGCTGAGCTGGCGCCCTGGGTCTCTCCTTTTTGGAAATTATGCGGCAGCGCTCTTGTACTCCTGGCAACCTCGCATGGCGTGCATGGTTTGGTTGTTATTGCGGATGATTACATTGCATCGCCCATGGGCCGCCAGATCGTCCGTCTTATAAGTATCGTAATGATATTAGCGATGAGCGGCATCGGTCTGTATGTCGTCTGGACTTCATAGGATGGTTAGCAGCATGAATATTCATCAATTTGATGTAATTGTTATCGGCGCCGGTGGCGCTGGATTAATGGCGGGTTTATATGCCTCCCGTAGCGCGAAGACCGCTGTGATCAGCAAGCTTTACCCGACGCGCTCGCATACCGGGGCTGCGCAAGGCGGCATCAGTGCGGCTTTGGGCAATCTTGAAGAAGATCGCATTGAATGGCACACCTATGATTCGGTCAAAGGCTCTGACTATCTTGGCGATCAGGATGCAATTGAATTCATGTGTCAGGAAGCGCCCCAGGCTGTGCTCGAACTGGAACATATGGGTCTGCCCTTTGACCGTACTCCTGAAGGCAAGATCTCGCAGCGTCCGTTTGGTGGGCATACCAACAACGATACTGGCAAGCCAGTCAGACGTGCCTGCCATGCTGCAGATCGCACCGGTCACATGATTTTGCAGACTCTCTACCAACAGTGCTTAAAGAATAAAGTCAACTTCTTCGATGAATACCAGGTCTTGGACCTCTTGATTGTGAATGGCAAGGCCGTCGGTGTGGTGGCTGTCGAGCTTGCGACCGGTGCGCTGCATACCTTCCATGCCAAATCGGTCATCATTGCAACCGGCGGGCACGGGCGCATCTTTGAAGTAACCTCGAATGCTTATGCCTATACCGGGGATGGCGCGGCCATGGTGCTGCGCAAGGGCATACCGTTGGAAGATATGGAATTCTTCCAGTTCCATCCAACCGGTATTTACAAGCTGGGTATTCTGATCACCGAAGGCGTACGTGGTGATGGCGGAGTGCTGATCAACGGCAATGGCGAACGCTTTATGCCGAAATATGCCCCCAAGGTGAAAGATCTGGCCTCTCGGGATGTCGTCAGCCGTGCCATTTATACCGAGATCCGTGAAGGGCGTGGGATTAATGGTTCGAACTATGTTTACCTTGATGTTCGCCCTGAGAGTGTGAATATGTATGCCGAGCTGGATGGGCGGACCAACCCGGACGGTTCCAAATATGTGGTTACCGGCGAGCAGATCTTGCACAAGTTACCCGATATTATCGATTTTTGTCGTGTGTATCTGGGTGTCGACCCTGTCACCCAAATGATGCCAATCCAGCCGACGGCTCATTACACCATGGGTGGTATTCCGACCAACAAGTTTGGTGAAGTGGTAACGGATGATAAAAACACAGCGTTTCCGGGGCTATATGCAGCCGGAGAATGTGCCTGTGTTTCTGTGCATGGCGGTAACCGCCTGGGAACCAACTCGCTTCTGGACCTGGTTGTCTTTGGGAAGCATGCCGGTTTACGCGCGGCAGAGTATGCCAACCAGACTGAGTTTGAGGATCTGCCGCAAGATGCTGAAGCAGGCGTGATCTCTCAGTTTGATACCTTGAGACACAGTGTTGGCAAGGAAAATGCCTTTGATATTGCCAATGAGATGAAAAAGGTTATGTTTGACCTGGTGGGTATTTATCGAAATGAAAAAGATATGCAAGCTGCCATTGAAAAGGTTCGCGAGCTGCAACAGCGTTATACGCAGGTCAAACTAACCGATACGGGCAAGATCTTCAATACCGAATTGATCAATGCCTGGGAACTTGGTAACATGCTGGAGCTTGCAGAGGTAATTGCGGTAAGCGCGTTGAACAGGAAGGAATCACGCGGTGGACATTCGCGTGAGGATTATCCCAACCGTGACGATAAGGACTGGCTCAAGCACACACTTGTTACCAGACAGGCAAATGAGATCAAGATCGATTATAAGCCTGTGACCGTCACGAAATACCAACCCAAAGAACGCGTTTATTAGTAGAGGCGATTATGTTAGTAACTTTGAAAATATTCCGTTTCAACCCCGAAGTTGACAAGAAATGGCATCACGAGTCGTACACTCTTGAGGCTGCCGAAACAGACCGCGTGTTGGACCTTTTGGAGAAAGTAAAGGGTTATCAGGATGGCACGCTTTCTTTCCGCCGTTCGTGTGCGCATGGCGTCTGTGGGTCGGATGCGCTGCGTATTAACGGGCGAAATATGCTGGCTTGTAAAGCCCTGGTGCGCGATGTTGGCACCAAGATAACGGTTGAACCGCTGCTTGGGCTGAAAGTCATCAAGGATTTGATTGTGGATATGGAGCCCTTCTTTGCTAATTACAAAGCGGTCTTACCATATTTTGTCAATGAAAGCCCGCTACCTGCCGATGGTAAAGAACGCTTGCAGAGTCCTGAACAACGCGAGCGCTTTGATGAGACCACGAAGTGCATCCTGTGCGCCGCCTGCACTACCTCATGCCCGTCCTACTGGGGCAGCGAGACTTATCTTGGGCCGGCTGCGCTTGTTACTGCCCACCGCTTTATCTTTGATAGCCGTGACCAAGACGCTTCTGAACGGCTGCATATTATCGGCGAGACGAATGGTGTTGCCCGTTGCCACACGGTCTTTAATTGCACAATGGCGTGTCCGCGAGACATCCAGATTACTAAAGCCATTGGTGAGTTAAAAATGGCAATGATCACTGGCAACCTGGACTGATCCGGTTCGCATTCACTTTTTCAAAACACACAGGCCGCGCTTATTGCGCGGCCTGTGTGTTTTGAATGCCATGTTTTGTCAATTAATTTATTCGATCGATTCTTTTAGCTGCCGTGCCAGCTTGCCGAATTGCTGGGTATACCGCATCTCGTCATCGCGTGGACGGGGCAGGTCAACCACCAGGTCCAGCTTGATTTTGCCTGGGCGGGCTGTCATGACCAGGACCCTATCTGCCAGAAAGAGGGCTTCACCAATCGAATGTGTGACCATGATGACGGTTTTTTGACGGGCTTGCCAGATGCGCGAGAGTTCGGTCCACATGCGCTCACGTGTGAGCGCATCGAGTGAACCGAAGGGCTCATCCAGCAGCAGAATATCAGGGTCATGGATAAGCGCGCGCGCCAAGGCTACGCGTTGGGCCATGCCTCCTGAGAGTTCGCGCGGCAGGGAGGTCTCGAAACCAACCAGGCCGACAAGTTCGATCATTTCCTGGGCTTTCTGGCTGGCGATTTCAGCCGGCGCGCCTTCCAGCTCGAGCGGCAAGGTGATATTCTCACGCACGCTGCGCCAGGGCATCAGGTTTGCTTGCTGAAAAACAAAGCCGATGCGTGGTTGCTTGTGGCCTTCAAACAGCACATCACCGCCGGTGGGGGGAATCAAGCCAGCCAGGATCCTGAGCAGTGTGCTTTTGCCACTTCCGGAGGGGCCGAGCACGCAAACAAATTCGCGTGGACAGACCGAAAAAGTGACCGATCCAAGCGCATGCAAGCCGCCATTACCATCTGGGAAGATGGCACTTAAGTTGCGGGCAAACAGAACTGGTTCGGGTTTGATCATTTTGTAGGCAGGAAGTCGTTTGTGAATGCTTTTGTCAGGTCAAGCGGGTCGGAATACAATTTCATATCCAAAAGAACTTTTTGCATATTTTCCCAGGCGACCACATCTGATTTTCCCAAAATAGGAGCACGCCACTGCTCAATGGATGTTCCCAGGATCTGCTTCTGGACAAGCGGGTCGATTTGAGCCAGGTTCTCAACATATTTTTTGCTAATCTCGTAAGCGGCGTCCGGGTCCGTAATGGTGTCTTGCAGACCATGCAGGAAGGCCGCCACAAAGGCACGTACCAGGGCTGGGTTCTGCGCGATGGTGGTTTCGTTTGTGATAATGCCATTTGATGCCAGTTGGACGTAATCGGCCACGCGCATCTCGTTGATGGCATAACCTTTGGAGTGCAGTACGACTGGTTCGTTGGCTGCGTATCCAACCACGACATCTTCATGCCCGGCGGCCAGTGCTTCCACCTGTGCGAAGCCAATCGAATCGAGGGTTACATCGCTTTCTTTAATTCCGGCAGAGTACAGGACGGCGCGCAGGCCGATGTAATTGGCGCCAAAGAGTCCTGGAAGTCCTATTTTTTTGCCACGCAAATCTGCGGGAGATTTGATATTTTTATCGGACATTGAAACAATTGAAACGGGGTATTGCTGATACCAAGCAACCACATAAACGATCGGAAGTCCTTTTGCGCGAGCCATCAAGACTTGCTCTCCGGATACCAGCGAAAATTGAAGCTTATTGGCCCCCACCAGTGCTGCGCCATCGGTTTCAGATGTATAGTCAAACTCTACTTCGATGCCAGCGTCCTTGAAATAACCACGCTCAACAGCAGTATAAAAAGGCGCGTATTGAATATTGGGGATATAACCCATTGGTAATTTGACATGGACCAGTTGCAGGGCGGTAGGCTGAGCGACAGCGGTGGCGGGTGCTGCGCAGCCAGCCAGTAACAAGGTCAACATCAAAAACAAAAACACAAATTTCTTTAACATCAGTTTCTCCAAAAATTAATTTTTATCCTGCCATGCCAACAGGCGGTGTTCGAGATAAATGACAATTCCATAAAGTGTTAGCGCCAGGGTTACAAGCGTGAAGACGGCAACGAAAACCAGCGCAGTATCATATTGACCCCGGCCAACATTGATCAGAAAGCCAAGGCCCTTATCTGCGCCAACAAATTCTCCGACAACGGCCCCAATGACTGAGAGCGTGGCCCCAATTTGTAACCCACCCAGGAAGATCGGCAGAGCAGATGGGATCTCAAGAAGTCGCAGCATTTGCCAGCGGGTTGCATGCAGAGAGCGCATTAGCTCATTTAGCGAGCGGGGCACTGCGCGCAGGCCAACGACGGTGTTGACAAGTACCGGGAAAAAGACAATCAGAGCACAGATCAGTACTTTTGAGAAGATACCCTGCCCAAACCAGATGACCAGCAAAGGGGCGATTGCGACGATGGGCACGGCCTGACTTGCGACCAAAAATGGCGAGGCGAGCTGTTCAAAGAGCTTTGATTTGGCTATGGCATATCCGAATAAAATGGCGCTGCAGGTGCCAGTCAGCAAGCCCATCAGTACTTCAAAAAGGGTTACAGCAGTATGCCGCAGCAAGCTTCCGTCTGCCATGGTTGTCGAGAAGCGTTCTGCAACCATGGCCGGCGAAGGCAGGATGAAGGCTGGCAGACTGCCGAAGCGAGTCAGCGCTTCCCAGACGGCCAGGACCACCAGGATGGCGACGGGCGGGATCCAGTGGGTACGTCTCCACTGCGAACGGCTTGTGAACCCTTCCAATTTACGCACGATGTTTATGTCCATGCTTGTCAGTCGTAACTTTCGGTTTGGCTGGGGAAAATAAAACGCCCCAGGGGAATCCTGCGGGGCGTTAAAAACATCTGCAGTCCATGAAAAACCCCGAAAACGAAAAACGTTTTCGGGGAGTGGACGACAAAATAAACCCAAATTGGGCTGTCACCTTCTTTTATCCGGACTTTAACCGTCGGCTGCAGAATTGCATTGCATCATGCGCTTTTTATCGCGCTCGTGGGCTTTACCACCGATCGGGAATTACACCCTGCCCCGAAGGTAAGACTATTCTATTATCGATGATTATATGACACGCCATCAGGCGTGTCAATTCGAAAATTATTAACATTAAGAAGAAGGGCAGGCCACCAGCCTGCCCTTCTTCAAACTAAATTATGCTTGGACGATGCAGTCTACCGGGCAGACGTCTTTGCAGCGAGGGGCATCGTGGTGTCCGACGCATTCCACGCAGGTATTGGCGTCAATCACGTAGATGTCGCCTTCGCTGATGGATTCGGTCGGGCATTCTGGTAGGCAAGCGCCGCAAGAAATGCAATCGTCTAAAATTTTCATAGCCATGGTATCACGCTCCTGAGTTGAATGAGATTACCTATGCTTATACTTATCTTGGGGCTGGGTGTCAAATGACAAAAATCGCTAAATTACAGTATTTTTGTCATACTTTTTTATTCTCAGCCTGATTTTAATTCAAATAACGCCTTGTTTTCTTTTTTACTTTGCTGGAAAGGTGGGATGGAGTTAGGATCTTACCTTTCTGAGCGCGTCACCAGTTACAGGGTATAGAGCGCCCCGTATTTTTTCTTCAAGTATTGAATGTAAGGCTCGATTGTCAGCGGGCTGCCTGTGGCGCGTTCCGTGATTTCTGGCGCGTTGAACTTGCGTCCGTGGCGGTAAAGATTTTCTTTTAGCCAGCCGTGCAGAGTGCTGAATTGGCCCTGTTTCATTTCATCAGGGATCTCCGGATGTGCTTTGAGGGCCGTGCTGTAGAACTGTGCGCTGAGGATGTTGCCCAATGTGTAGCCCTGGAAGGCGCCGCCGATGAATCCTCCGTACCAATGCACATCTTGCATGACGCCGTTCCGGTCGTCTGGCGGAGTGAGGCCAAAGTCTTTTTCAAAGCGTTCGTTCCAGGCTTCGGGTAGATCGCGGACCGACAGTTTCCCTTCTAGCAGTTCAAGCTCGAAATCAAAGCGCAGCATAACGTGTAAGTTGTATGTGACTTCATCGGCTTCGGTGCGGATCAGCGAACGCTCCACCTTGTTGATGCCGCGGTAGAACTGGTCAGGAGTGATATCTTTGAGTTGTTCAGGGAATTCGAGCAGTAATTTCGGGAAGAAGAATTCCCAGAATTCGCGACTGCGCCCGACGATATTTTCCCAGGTGCGTGATTGGCTCTCGTGGACACCAGATGATGTTCCCCCGCCAAGGGGTGTAGCCTCATAGGCCATGTCGATGCCTTGCTCATACATGGCATGACCGGCTTCGTGAATATTGCTAAAAAGTGTATCGCCGAGATAGTTTTCCTTGACACGTGTGGTGATGCGTACATCGCCGAGTGAAAACTTGGTCATGAATGGATGGTGGGTCTTGTCGATCCGCCCACGGTTGAAATCATAACCCAATTGGCGTACGACGCTTTCAGCGAATTTCATCTGCTGTGCTTCTGGATAATGGTGGCGCAGAAAAGAGTCATCTGCCGAGGGCTGGGAAGCAATTGCTTTAACAATCGGTACGAGCTGTTCGCGCAGCTCGGAAAAGAGTTTCCGAACGCTGGAGGCTTTCATACCGAAATCAGACGTATCGATAAGTGGATCGGCGATATGTTCATAGCCTGGGAAAAAGTCGCCAAATCTACGGCTCAGGTCGAGGGTTTTTTCCAGAAATGGTTGTACTTTATGAAAATTATTGGCAGGGCGGGCTTCCGCCCAGGCCTGGTAAGAGTCTGCCGAATGAATATTTATTTCTGCGAGAAATTCTGGCGGTACTTTGGTGGCACGCTCATAATCAACCCGTGCAACACGGATCAGGCTGGCATCGTCTGATTCGTAGGGTAGACCCTCTTCGTACGTGCGCAGATCATCGAGTAATTTGCCGACTAGTGGGTCAATGAACTTCTCTTGCGCGATCTTGGCCAAAGTTGCCATTTGCCGTCCGCGTGCTTCGACGCCGCCGGCTGGCATGTAGGTAAGCTGGTCCCAATTCAGTAGAGCTGCCGCCATCTCCAGGTCATTGACTTCTGCGAGACGAATCTTGAGATCTTCTAATTTTTTATCCATTTCAGCCATCGAATTCTCCTCGTATTGTTCTTCGCAATCAAACGAACGCAACAATTTTACCTGAAAAAGACAAGAGCGGCCAATGCGTGGTCGCTCTTGTCTTTTGAATGGTTGTTTAGCCCAGCTGCGCTTTGATCTTTTCAGCGGTCTCTTTGTATGCCGAAAGTTTTTCGCGTTCTTTTTGGATCACAACTGCGGGAGCCTTGTTGGCAAAGTCGCTCGAGAGCAATTTCTCCAGGCGGAGGATGTGGGTCTCTGCTTCAGCCAGGTCCTTTGCCAGGCGGGCGTGTTCTTCGGCAGGGTCAACGAAATCTGCCAGGGGCAGGTAGATTTCCACCTGACCGGCCACCAGCGAAATTTGACCTTCGGGTTTGGTCTCCAACTTTTCGCGGATATCCAACTTGCTTTCATCCAGGCCAGCCAGCGCCGCAATGATTTTGGCTTCCTGTTTGACGAGATTACTGGAATCGATCAGGATTGCGGATAATTTTAGACCAGGTTTGACATTTTTCTCGGAGCGCAGGTTGCGAATAGCGCGGATGACTTCTTGCACTTGTTCGAAACTGGCGATTTTCCCGGTTTCCCAGCCCTCGGTTGCGCGAGCTTGCGGCCAGGATGCCACGATCAGCGCTTCAGGCCAATCCTGGATTTGATTGGCGAGCGGAGATGTGGTGGTTGCGCGGCGCAAGTGCCCCCAGATTTCCTCGGTGACGAAGGGGGTGAAGGGATGCAATAGGCGCAATGAAACATCAAAGACGCGCAGCAAGGTTTCCGCGGTCAGGTAGGCGCGCGCGCCGCCCTGGGCTAATTGGTTTTTAGCAATTTCAAGATACCAATCGGCAAAATCACTCCATAGAAAATCATAGATCATCTGCCCGGCCTGGCCATATTGGAAGGTCTGGAACAGGCGTTCGACGTCGCTGACCAGGTTTTGCAGGCGCGCCCAGATCCAAGAATCAGCCAGGGTCCAATCGGCTGGCGAAGTTGGGACTTCTGTTTGGGCGGTGATCGCGTTGATCACAAAACGCCCGGCGTTCCAGAGTTTATTGGCAAAATTGCGATTGGATTCCACTTTCTTCAGGCTCAAGTTGGAATCTTTGCCAGGTGTGGAACCAACCAACAAGGTAAAGCGCAGCGCATCTGTGCCCAGCTCATCCATGACTATCAGCGGGTCGATCACGTTGCCCTTGGTTTTTGACATCTTTTGCCCATGTTCATCCCGGATGAGACCATGCAGATAGACTGTGTGGAATGGGGCTTGTTCAGTAAATTCGAGCCCGCTCATAATCATACGCGCCACCCAGAAGAACAGGATGTCGTAGCCGGTTTCCATGTAGCTGGTTGGGTAGAAATATTTCAAGTCTGGAGTTTGGTCTGGCCAGCCCAGTGTGGAAAATGGCCACAAGCCGGAAGAGAACCAGGTATCCAAGACATCTGGGTCCTGCTCAATATTGGCCGAGCCGCAGTGGGCGCAGTTGGTCGGGTCGGCGCGTGTGCAAGTCTGTTTGCCGCAATCGGCGCAGTACCAGACCGGAATACGGTGTCCCCACCAGAGCTGGCGGCTTATGCACCAATCTGTAATGTTTTCCAACCAGTTGAAGTAGACCTTCTCAAAATGTTCGGGCACGATGCGGATCTCGCCGTTTTTGACGGCAATCAGACCTTTTTCGGCCTGCTCCTGGATGCGAACAAACCACTGTGTTGAGATCATTGGTTCGATGATCTCGCCACCACGTTGAGATCGTGGGACATTCAAGGTGTATGGTTCTTCCTTGATGACCAGCCCCGCGGATTTCATATCGGCCCATAGCTTTTTGCGGCATTCGAAACGGTCCAGCCCGGCATACGGACCGCCGACTTCGGTGACTTTCGCTTCACGGTCGAGCATCGACAGCACTGGTAGTCCGTGGCGTTGGCCAATTTCATAGTCATTGGGGTCGTGACCTGGGGTGATCTTTAATGCGCCGGTTCCAAATTCGCGAGTCACATATTCATCGGCGATCACTGGAATTTCACGTCCAAGTGCGGGCACGATCACTTTCTTACCGATGTACTTCTGGTAGCGTTCGTCTTCCGGGTGCACAGCCACGGCAGTATCGCCCAGGATGGTTTCGGGCCTGGTGGTGGCGACCGGGATAAATTCAGCTTCGCTGGAAGTTTCGGCAGTTTCTTGTTTCAGCATATATTTGAAGTAATACAGGGTGCCTGGTTCTTCGGCGTATTCCACTTCCAGGTCAGAAACTGCGGTCTTCAGCCCGGGCGACCAGTTGATCAGGCGCGGGCCGCGGTAGATCTTGCCGGCTTCGTACAGGCGCACAAACGCTTCACGGACGGCCTTTGAGAGGCCTTCGTCCAGGGTGAAGCGTTCACGTGTCCAGTCGCAGGATGCGCCCAGGCGCCGGATCTGGCTGGTGATCATGCCACCGTATTTGTGCTTCCATTCCCAGGTGCGGCGCAAAAATTCTTCGCGACCGACTTGCTCGCGGCTGGTGCCTTCTTTAATCAGCTTGCGCTCCACCATTAGCTGGGTGGCGATCCCGGCATGGTCGGTGCCTGGCACCCATAACGTGGAATAGCCTTTCATGCGGTGGTAGCGGATCATCAGATCTTCGATGCTGACGAACATGGCATGCCCGGTGTGCAGTTCTCCGGTCACGTTAGGGGGCGGGATCGAAATAACGAAGGTTTTCACATCCGGATCGAAGCCCGGCTTGTTGGGGTCGTTATGGGGTTGAAAATATCCGCCTTGCTCCCACATTTCGTAAATGCGTTTTTCTGTGTCCTTAAAATCGTATGCTTTTGGCAGTGTGTACTCAGGCATTCTTGCTCCTTAAAAATCAAGTTCTACTTTAGATATTCCGGGGTCTGTGAAACCCAGTCAAGTTCGATAAAGCTGCCCAGCCGTTCGTATAATTCTCCGGCATGTTGCTGAATATGCCGCATGTTGTAAAACTGGAGTTCAAGTTTATTGAAGGGCAGCCAGTGAAAACCAGATTCTGCTTCCAGGTCGAGAGCCGGAACACGGTCTCTGACCTGCGTTTGGACAAAAGCCAGGTATGCGAGCACCTGTTCCTGTGTGAAAGGTACTCCGTTATCAGGGTCGTGATGTTGCTCCCATGGGCTGAAATCTTTTTCGGCATCTTGTAAATACAGATGTCCATAAAAAAGAGCGTGGTAGGCTCGCTTCCAGCATGGATCGATCTCGCCCGGGGCGTTCCAAAGCGCCTCCGGGCAGCTTACGATGACATGTTTTAGCATCTCCAGTGCCGCATAATATTGGGATTGGATGATGGTATCGATTTTCATGCTTAACTCCTGAAATTCTCTCAACCATGGCTGAATGGAGTGCGCTGCGTGCTATGCCGGCAGAAGCTCCATTTGCAGTTTTCGTAATTATTTTTGCGTCAATAACTTCCTGCAATGTGAACCAGGAATTTATTGACGCAACCTGGGACTGAGTGGTGTTCATGTTAAATTAAAACGCCTGACGTCCAATGAGGACGAAAGGCGAGCCTTCCGCGGTACCACCTCGTTTCGCCATAATTGGCGCTCTTTGCCTGTTCGTGTGATTTTCTGAGAACAGGTTGACTGGCTATCACCAATCTGCGCGCTAACGGGCGCTCCCGTGCCGGTCTACTTTCCCTAGCCTAAAATCATCAGGGATTTCTTTGGCATTAATCCGGGCGACATTCGGCGGTGGGTTGCTGTGGAAGCTTTCAGCCTTGGCTTCCTTCTCTATCAGCATCCTACCCGCTTACTCCTCTCGGATGGGCTTCATTATAGTGTTTTCATAAAAGATAGTCAAGTTTAGAAGGTCATTAATACGATGGCTGCCAGGGCGGATAGGATGCCAAGCCACTGCACAATGTTGATCTTTTCCTTCAAGATCAACCAGGCTAAAAGTACGGTTGTGCCAGGAAATAATGAACTGAGAACCGCGGAAACATCCATCCGGCCGGTTTGTCCTGCCAGGATATAGAACACGTTTCCGCCAACGTCTAATATGGCATTTAAGCCAATAAGAGGCCAGGCCATGGGTGTTTTTACACTCCATTCTGTTCGCAGTGCCAACATGAAAACGAGCAGCGCCAGTGTGCCAGCGGAGCGCGATGCGAGCATTGGCCAGATGATTGTATCGCTGCTGGCCTGGTGCATCATGATGAAATAAGTTCCGAAACACAAACCAGCCACCAGCGGTAATTTTAGATCAGCAAGACGCATCAGTTGGGTTTTCTGGCTGTGTTCCTGGGCTACCAACCAGACAGCCAGAAGTGCCAGCGCAAAGCCAGCCAGTTTTGTAATGGGTGGTATTCCCTCTGTTACGGCGCCAACTGCCACTGGGAGGGCGGCTGCCAGCAGCGCTGAAACCGGTGTGGCAATGCTCATACTGCCAGTTGTCATGGCATGATAAAGAATTAGTAAGCCTGTCGAGCCGATGGCCCCAGCCGCGCCTGCTAATAGCAGGTTTTGCCAGCTGGGTAGCGTTTCGCTGAAAAATGCCACACCTGCGATGAGAAATGCCAGTCCGATAATCTCAGCGTAAAAAACAGCCCGGTATGCGCCGGTTTTGCGGCTGGCGAGCCCGCCGAAAAAATCACCACCGCCCCATGCTAGGGCGGAAAAAAGACCATAAATGATTGAGACCAAAATTTCCCTCGTTGGCTGAATACAGGGTGCGTTTTCTGCCTACCCAGCCCGCCTATTGTAACCTGTTGCACTAATCTTTAGTCCGGATGATTTACTTTGACAATGTTTGTATTGCTGTGGGGCGGACGCTCCAATGATCGGCCGGTTTCCCAAAACGGGATGGGGGTGAAGGAGTCTTTTTGTGGAGTTTTGCGCCTGTTCTTGGCGCAAAACTCCACTGGCGGGTGCAAACCATCGATTTTTAATCGCCCGAACAGCAGAACCAGGATGGTTAAGCGCCAAAACGAAGAGTCCGTGAATAATTATCGCCAGGTCATAGAACAGCTGTCTAATCTGAGATTGTCACAGTAAATACAGTTTGGCCGGTTTGTTTGAAAATTATTTTTGAAAGCACAATTGCGGATTATATTTTTCCGGCTGCTTTGGCCCGATCCAATACTTTTTGGGCATTTTTGAGCAGGGGCATATCGATCATTTTGCCATCCAGATCATAGGCTCCCGCACCCTCGGCCTGGTGGGTTTCAAAAGTTTCGACCACGCGCCTGGCGTAGCCAATAGCCGCTTCGGAAGGCGTGAAGGCTTCCTGAACGGGTTGGACCTGGTTCGGGTGGATGATTTGCTTGCCAGTGAAGCCCATGGCTGCGCCCTGGGCTGCTTCAAATTTCAAGTTGATAGCATCGTGAAAGTCAATAAAGACCATGTCTATGGCTTGCAGATCAAACGCGGCAGCATGTGTCACCACCGCACTGCGCGCATACATGACTTCCCAGGCAGCACGGGAGCGGGTGGCGCCGATGTTGGCAGCAAAGTCTTCTGCGCCGAAAATCAGGCCATCCAGGCGGGGGTGCGAGGCTATTTCTTTAAGGTTCAAAATGCCCCTGGCGGTTTCCACACCCACCAGAATGCGGATGGCATTTACAGGCCAGCCATTGGCCAGTTCTGTCGTTTCAATGATTTCACTGGCCCACTGGACCTGGTCAAGGGATTCTATCTTTGGAATCACGATCCCATCCGGGTGACAGGGCAGGACCGTCGTAATATCCTCATATTCAAATCCGGACCCGATTGAATTGATGCGTGCCAATTTTTCGGATTTGCCGAATGGAAGCTCTTGTAAGGCTTTCGCGATTGTGGCGCGAGCATAAGCTTTGCGGTTAAGGGCTGTGCCGTCCTCCATATCCATACAAATCGAATCCACGTGAAGGGTGATGGCTTTATTGATCTTGTTCCAGTCATCACCGGGCATATAAAGTAGTGCGCGTCGAGATTTCATAATTCTCCTTCCGTTGCAGGGCGTTTGGCTTTGTGCGAGAATGAATGCAATCTGCCGTTTTGATCTGCGCGGGAAAATGGTTCTGATTTTGTCCCAGGAATAAAATGACCTGGTTTGCCGGGGAACAAATATCTGGGCAAGCGGGCCTTGCCCAGGGTTGAGTGTGGTGGTGTGCCCGATTCTTTATTAGATGCAGGCTCAGAATAATATCACCAAGGTATTAGCAAGCCTGGTTTGTTTCTTACGGGAATTTTGCTGAAAACAGTGCTTGGTTGCGTAAAATCAGGAGGATCGATAATGAAAAAAATAATCCAGCCTGAATTTGGTTTGGAGCCTGCCGGTTGGTTGATGCTCCCAGAGATTATATTCGAATATTCCCCTTTGTTTTCCCTAAAAGCTGGGGTAGTCGCTGCTGGAAATCTTTTAAGGTTAAAACTCATAAAAGTGCATAATCAAGGCTGTTTTTCCCTGGTGAGGCAGTCATTCCTTTTTCAAACCGGATAGTATAGGGCAGCGCATAACGCGACGCGCCAGGGTTGTGCTTATCAGGCACTGACGTTCAAAAGTGATTGTTTGGGATGCGGGGGGCCGTCGGAGCGAAGCCAGGGCTACCCCGGGCAGCTGTCAATTTGATTTTTTATTTGTTTCAGACTGCGTTTTTCAAAAACATGACCGTGCGTTCAAATTCAATCGCCAGTGTTCCGTCCGGCTTTCGGCCCCAATGCTTCAGGCGCACAATGCCAACATCTGACCTGGATTTTGATTCACGTTTTTCCAACACTTCTGTCTCAGCATAGATTGTGTCGCCGTGGAAAGTGGGGTTGGGGCTGACCACCCGGTCATACCCAAGCGTCGCGACGATCGTGCCCTCTGTCAATTCTGGGACGCTCAGACCGACCACCAGGCCCAACACAAAGACACCGTTGACGATGCGTTGACCGAACTGTGTCTTGCTGGCGAAATCTTCATTGGAGTGCAGCGGCTGAGAGTTCATTGTCAACATTGAGAACAGGACATTGTCCATTTCTGTCACGGTGCGTCCGTTTGTGTGCCTGATTTTTTGGCCGGTGGTGAGTTCTTCAAAGTATTTTCCGGGCATGCTAACTCCTTGTGGCCTTATCGTGGGTCATTCCGGTATATTGGTTGGGCTGACGTCTGGATCTGATGTGGGTATCATTTCTACCAGGGCCTGTTCTTTTTCCACGGTTTGTCCGACCTTGATCATCAATTTTTTTATAAAACCATCGAAGGGGGCCGTCAGTTTATTTTCCATTTTCATCGCTTCGATGATTGCCAGCGTCTGTCCTTTCTTTACATGCTCTCCTTCGACGATGTTGATTGCTCTCACCAGACCTGGCATTTGGGAAGCCAGTTGACCGGCAGAATGCAGGCTGTGCCCTGCGTTTTTGCGTGTTGCGCTGGCTTTTGTCAGCTCGAGCGTTTGCCCGTTAACCGTTACCCATCGTTTTGCCCCATCCAGAGAGACATAGGCGCTGTTAGGAACCCCGTCAATCAGCAGGTCCATGCGGTTACCATCTATGCAAAGCAAGATAACATCAACAGTTTTCGCGCCAATAGTAGCCCGGTAGCTTTTGCCGGAAGGCACCAAATCTATTGAGAAGGGTCTATGGAGATAGTCATATACCTGTTTCATGATATTAACATATAACACAAAACGGGCGCCTCAGGTTGTCCTGAAGCGCCTTGAATTTTAAATTTAATTTGGCGGAGAATGTTTTTTGATAAACAGAGAGGCGTCAGATCTTTACGTTTTTCAGCAAGCGTAAACCGTTTAATACCACCAATACGGTGCTGCCCTCGTGACCAAGTACGCCCAGCGGCAGCGGCAGCCGGGCGCCAAAAGCAGAGGCTGTCAGGATAACGATCACGGCCATCGCAAAGATTAAATTCTGCCAGACAACTTTTTCGGCTCGGCGCGCCAGGCCAATTGCAAAGGGGATTTTGTGTAGATCATCCGACATGAGCACAACATCAGCGGTTTCAATCGCCACATCTGTACCACCGCCGCCCATGGCGATGCCGATGTCTGCGGTTGCCAATGATGGAGCATCGTTAACGCCGTCCCCTACCATTGCGACCGGGCCATATTTGTTTTGAAGAGCTTTCAGAACTGTGACCTTGTCCTGGGGTAGCAAACCCGCGTGGAACTCGTCCACACCGGCCTTGGCTGCGATTATAGCGGCCACGCGCGGATTGTCACCCGTCAGCATGACTACGCGTTCGATTCCGGCTGTTTTCAGGCCTTTGATCATATCCAGGGCATCTGGGCGGATGGTATCTGCAACTGCCAGTAATCCCAGGAAGTGTGGGACCGAAAAAACATACATGGCTGTCTGTCCATCGTCTTCCATCTGCCTGGCCTTCGCCAGCAAGTCAGCCGGAATTTGCACGTCTCGTTCCAGGAACATGCGCTCATTCCCAATCCAAAAATGCCTTTCGTCCACGCGGCCTTCCACGCCCTGTCCGGGGATGGCGCGAAAATCGGTAGCCGTGGGCAGGTTGAGTTTGTGGTCATGCGCCATTTGCACGATCGAGCGCGCCAGGGGATGTTCTGAGCGAGATTCAAGCGCCGCTGCCAATCGCAGGAGTGCGTCTGCACTCATTTTTTTATCATACAGAAATATATCTGTAAGGGTGGGCTTGCCGCTTGTAAGGGTGCCGGTCTTATCGAATGCCACGACTTTAAGTGAGGCGGTTTTTTCAAGGTGTACGCCACCTTTAAACAGCACGCCATTTTTGGCTGCATTTGCGATGGCCGAGAGGATGCTGGCCGGAGTGGAAATGACCAGCGCGCAAGGTGAAGCCACCACCAACCAGGTCATGGCCCGATAAAAAGAAATCTGGAAGTCATCTCCTAGAACCAGCCATGGGATAAAAATGAGCAGGATTGCCGCACCGAGTACAAAAATGGCGTAATAATTTTCGAATTTGTCCAGCATGCGTTGTGTGGTAGCTTTGTTGGACTGGGCATCTTCCACCATTTGGACAATGCGCGCCAGGGTTGTATCTTTGGTCAAGCGTGTGACCCGAATTTCAACTGAGCCTGTGCCGTTCATCGTAGAAGCAAAAACACTGTCGCCAGTAACTTTATGAACCGGCATGGATTCACCTGTGATAGTGGCCTGATCTGCTTCTGTTTCTCCAGAAATGATTTCTCCATCAATCGGGAAGCGCTCACCCGGGCGCACAATGACTACGTCGCCCAGGGTGAGTTGTTCAATTGGCAGTGTTACCAGACGCGAGCCGCGCCGGACAGTGGCGATTGAAGGGCGTAAATCAAGCAGTTTTTCGATTGCTTTTCGGCTGCGATCCATCGCAAAGGTTTGGAGGGTATTCGAAAGCGAAAATAGGAACAGCAGCATGGCTCCTTCGGCTGGCGAGCCAACAAAGGCTGCCCCCAACGCCGCCAGCAGCATGAGCATGTCTACGTTAATAGACTTTTCCCTGAGTGCATTAATGGATGCCACCACACCGAAGTAACCGCCGGTAGTGTAGGAGATGGCGTAGAGTATGCCAACGATGATTGGGTTTAGCCCGGCCATCGCGCCTATCCATGCAGCCAGCCCGGTGCTGGCATTGATGATCGTGAATACTACTTCGAGTTTATCTTTTGAGATTGATTTCTTTTCTTCGGGTTCTTCGGTCTTACCCAGAAATGTAGTTTCCACCTGTGTGGCGCTGCCATTAATTCCAGTAGCCTGGTTCAGGCTGGCGGCGATGACGCCATTTTGAAAACTTGCGGTTGGCAGTTTTGCGGCGGTCTGGTACTGAGAGATTAATTTCCGGCCCATTTCTCCGGCGCAGTTTGCGCAGGCAGCTGATCCAAATTCTCGTTTGGCTGCGCATTGTGCCGCCAGGGTGGCAGCCACCTGTCCGGATTGGCGCACGACTTGCATGGCCATTTCATTAGAGAGAATACGTTGATCAAATACAGCTTTTAGCTGACCGTTCTCCAGGTCAAATTCGACTTTTTCAATACCTTGATATCCGCGCAAGGTGTCGGCAAGTGCGTCTGTGCAGCGATTACCCTCCACTGAGATTTGGCTTTTGGTTAGGGTTGGTGTGGTCATCATCTTATCCTTGGTGTTTGTTTAGCGTCTATGTCAGATGTTTGCTGCTTTTTTTGACATTCCGGGCACAATCCATAATATAGCACACGTGCTCCGAGCAGTTTGTAACCGGATGCCTGGCTGATTTCGCTGTTGAGCTGATGGACGTGTGCAGATGGAATGTCGACAATGCGGTGGCAGGTCACGCAAGCTAAGTTTACATGTGGTGCCATGTCCGCATCATAATGAACCTGATCATCCCCGGCATGACCGAGAACATTAACTGCGCCCAGGGTGACGAGAGTATCGAGCGTATTATAGACTGTCGCGAGAGAAAGCGATGGAAACTGAGGCCGAAGTTCGCTGTATATCATGGCTGCTGTGGGGTGCTGGTTGCTAATGGTTAGCAGTTCGCAGATAGCCATGCGTTGCGGAGTAAGCCGCATTTTGGATAGTTTGAGTGTGTTTGTCAGGTCCGATGAATTCATGATAATTCCTTATTTATAATAGTTATAAATTTATAATGATTATAAATAAAATATTTTGGTTGTCAAGAATGATTCCGATTGTAACCTTCTAACACTATTCTTATTGACGCTCGTTTTTGCGCATGTTATGATTAAATTCGGATGTTTGGCACTCTGATGGCTTGAGTGCTAATAGGATAGCTGATTTTATATGACTGAATTAACTGATCGCCAAAAAACCATCCTGATGCTTGTGGTGCGCGATTATATTGATTCCGCGCAGCCCGTGGGTTCATTGCGCCTTGTAGAGCATTATCGTTTGGATATGAGTTCTGCCACTATTCGTAATGAGATGGCAGCGCTGACAGAATTAGGTTATTTGCGACAGCCCCATACTTCAGCCGGGCGAGTGCCGAGCGAAGATGGCTATCGATACTTCGTCAGCCATATGATGCAGCAAGCCGAACTGCCTGAATCCGTCCAGAATACCATCAGCCACCAATTTTACCAATCGCGGGCCGATGTGGAGCAGTGGATGACCCTGGCTGCTTCTGTGCTTGCGACCCAATCCCAGGCTGTTTCGCTGGTAACTGCACCGCATGCCGAGAAATCCTGGTTTAAGCATGTGGAATTGATCTCCACGCAAGGACGGCAGGTGTTGATGGTGCTGGTGATGCTGGGTGGCGAGGTCAGTCAGCAAATCCTGACTCTGGCCGAACCTGTAACGCAGGAACGCTTATCCATAGCTGCCATGCGTATCAATCAGAGTTTTAACGGCCGGACTATCGATGAGATCAGCGTTCTTCCGACCCATTCGGATGCCTTGGAAGCCGATATTATTACATTGATCTCCCAGGATATGCGACGCGCTGCAGACCGTGTTTCTGGTAACCTGTACTATGATGGTCTGAGCAATGTGTTGGCTGAATCTGATTTTAATGTGTCAGATGATGCCCGGCGAGCTCTGCGCTTGTTTGACGAGCGCTCCACCCTGCAAGAATTGATTTCGCGCACGGTTTTAAACAGTGGCCCCGGCAGTGTGCAGGTGTTGATCGGTGGTGAAGGCACTTGGGAAGAATTGCGCCAGTGTTCGATGGTTCTGGCGCGGTACGGGGTTGCGGGTCATGTGACTGGTATGCTCGGTGTACTTGGGCCAATGCGTATGTCTTATAGTAAAACCATTCCGACTGTGCGTTATGTGGCCAGTCTTTTGAGCGATCTGGTTAATGAGACCTTTCCAGAATAATCTAAATATCAGCAATTTCAAAAAGTCAGAAATTATCCACTTAAAGAGAGTATGAACCTATGCATGACAAGAAAAGCACGCCCAAAGAGCAACCTGAAGAAACTGAATCCAATGAACAGGAAACGGTAGAGCAAATTTCGAACCCTGAGGTGGATGCGCTTAAATCTCAATTATCCGATGCTCAGGCCAAAGTGCAGGAATACCTGGATGCTTTACAGCGTGAGCGCGCCGATTTTGTGAACTATCGCCGCCGCACAGAGTTGGAAAATGCCCTGGTGGGTCGCGTTGCATCCGGCTCTACAATTAAGAAATTCTTGTCCGGCATTGACGACCTTGAACGCGCACTGGCTCACCGGACGGCTGGTGATGTTTGGGCCGATGGGATTGAGCTGGTTTACCGGAAATTCTTGTCCATTCTGGATGCCGAAGGTGTTACGCGCATGCAGGCTGAAGGCCAACCTTTTAATCCGGTGTTGCATGAGGCGATTATGCAGGAACCTTCGGATAAGCATGAATCTGGCATGGTTATCGCCATTCTTCAACAGGGTTATATGCATGGCGATCGTGTTCTGCGACCTGCCCTGGTAAAAGTGGCCCAGTAACAATATGCCAAAGATTGCTTGCGATGATCCTGGTACGTTAATGCCTGTTGTGCCCGTTATGCCTGGCAGCGAACATGTTGCGATTTTACTTGCCGAAGTAAAGTGCCCGGTTTCCTTGTTCGGATCCAATCCGGAACACTATGTTGCAGTTAATGATGGGATAAATTCATGACGACAAACCGTGATTATTATGAAATTCTGGGCATAGCACGCACAGCCACCCCGGACGAGATAAAGCAGGCATTTCGCAAGCTGGCGCGCCAATTTCACCCGGATGTGAACAAAGATGCAGACGCTGAAGATAAGTTTAAGGAAATTAATGAGGCTTATAGCGTAGTTTCTGATCCGGATAAACGCGCGCGCTATGATCGTTTTGGGCGAGCCGGTTTGGGCGATATGGGTGGTACCCAGGATTACAGTGTTCACTTCGAAGATATCTTCGAAGAGTTGTTTGGTTTTGGCATGGGGGGCAACCGGGGTGGTTCGCGGCGAAATGCCCCACGGCGCGGTCGTGATCTGCAAATGGCAGTCGGGCTCTCCTTTGAAGAAGCCGTTTTTGGTATGGAAAAAGAAATCGAATACGAGCGCGACGAAATATGTTCCACCTGTCGTGGCAACGGTGCCGAACCGGGTAGCAGTGTCAAGACTTGTGGGACTTGTGGTGGGCGCGGTGAAGTTCGCCAGGTGCGCCAGACCTTTATTGTTCAGATGGTCGAAACTGTGCCATGCCAGGCTTGCCAGGGGCGTGGTCAAATTATTGAAAAGGTCTGCCATACCTGTGTTGGGCGCGGACAGGAACGGAAAAGGGTCAAGAAGACGGTTTCCATTCCTGCAGGTGTGGATAATGGTATGCAGATCCGGCTGCCTGGTGAGGGCCAGCCCGGTTCTAACGGCGGGCCGAATGGCAATCTCTTTATTGCGGTGGATGTGAAACCGCATGAATTTTTTAAACGCAAGGGTGAAGATATCATCCTTGACCTGAATATTAACATTGCCCAGGCAGTGCTTGGTGCCGAAATTCCCGTCCCAACGGTGGATGCAAAAGATGAAAGATTGAATATTCCGTCTGGGACCCAACCGGGTACGATGTTCAATATGCGTGGCAAAGGCGTCCCGCGTATTCGTCAGAGCGGGCGAGGCGACCAGCGCGTGATTGTCAACGTCGATATTCCCAAAAAACTGTCGGCTGAACAGCGCGAACTGTTTGAGAAACTGGCACTAACCCTGGGGACAACCCCAAAGCCCCAACAAAAGGGCTTTTTGGATTGGCTGAATGAGGCGTTGGGTGGCTAAGGCTGCCTTTTGTGCCGACCGATTGATCTTTAACCACAAAAACCCGACCCTGAATTGGATATCGATATGACAAACTGGCTGGAAGTATCCTTGACTGTTAATGGTGAGCTGGCGGAAGCTGTTGCTGATGTTTTGGCGCGCTACGCGCCAAACGGTGTAATGACCGAACAGGCCGTCAAGTTTAACGATGAAGAAGATGAAGGTACGCCCGTTGGTGATATCACCGTGCGCGCTTACTTGACCGCGGATGAGACTCTGGATGATACCCGCCAGAAACTGGAAGAGTCACTGTATTATCTGGGGATGATCCAGCCGCTTCCGGCTGCTGTTTTTACTCCCATTGCAGACCAGAACTGGATGGAAGCCTGGAAAACCCGCTACCAACCTATTTTGATCGGCAAGCGCCTGATCATTGTGCCAGTCTGGATGGAATCCAGTGAGCCTGCGCGGATTTCGATTCGGATTGATCCGGGCATGGCATTTGGCACAGGCACACATCCTACAACCCAGTTATGTCTGGATTTAATGGAAACGGTTTTCGATGATCCGGCAAGATTCAAAGCTCCAGTATCTGCGATTGATGTTGGCTGCGGTTCTGGCATCCTGTCGGTCGCTGCGCTCAAGCTGGGTGCTGAGATTGTCTTGGGTGTGGATATTGATGATGCCTCGACTAAAAACAGCCGTGAAAATTCTGATAATAATGCTATCCCAGTCGACCAGTTTGTGATTGGTTTGGGATCGGTTGCCGAAGTGAAGGCCGGAGAATTTGCGCTCAGTCACGCGCCGCTTGTCCTGGCGAATATCCTGGCACCGGTGCTGATCCGGTTGTTTGATGCTGGCCTGGCTGATCTAATTGAACCAGGTGGTGCGATCATCTTATCTGGGATTCTCGAACACCAGGCCAATGATGTAGTTGTTGCCGGCGAGAAGTATGGTCTCAAACTTGTTGATAAGCGCCAAATCAATGATTGGGTTGCTTTATTAATGCAGAGATAACCTTGCTCCGTATTACTTGAAAAACAAAGGCAATTTGGGGATATGCCTCGAATCGTATTATTGATTTTTAGAAAAACATGCTATGATTCGTAACAGAAAACTCTGGTTGTGTTCCTGCAATCTTGATTGCGGCTGACGAAATCTGATCTGTTTGGATATTTCTATATAAAATCTGGTACTGACATACGACGGCCAAAATGACCCAAGCTCTCTATCGAAAATGGCGCCCACAGCTCTGGGACGAAGTGATCTCTCAAGAGCATATAATCCAGACGTTGAAAAACGCCGTGGCCACTGATCGTGTTGCGCACGCTTATTTATTTAGTGGACCACGTGGAACTGGAAAGACAACAGCAGCACGGCTTTTGGCAAAAGCGGTCAACTGTCTCCATCCTGAGGCGGGAAAGCGTCCATGTAATGAGTGTGCCCACTGTGTGGGGGTCAACGAAAACCGCTTCATGGATTTGGTTGAAATTGATGCTGCATCAAATAATGGGGTCGATGATGTCCGCGAGCTGCGCGACAAGATCAATTTTTCCCCGTCGCAAGGGAAATTCAGAGTCTATATTGTTGATGAAGTCCACATGCTATCATCTGGCGCATTTAATGCGCTTTTAAAAACACTGGAAGAACCGCCGCCGCACGCCATTTTTATCCTTGCCACCACTGAAATTCACAAAATCCCGGCTACTGTGCTCTCGCGTTGTCAGCGTCACGAATTCAGGCGTGTTCCGGTCAGTGAGATTTCGCGTCACTTGAATGATATTTGTAAATCCGAGAATATTCAGGCCGATGCCGAAGCGCTCAATACGATTGCGCGCCAATCGTCCGGTGGTATGCGCGATGCGATTTCCTTGCTTGACCAACTAGCCTCCACCGGTGAACGAATTACCCTGGAGTTGGCCCAAACTGTGCTTGGCACCGCAACCAGCCAATCAGTTCTGGCGCTTGTTCAAGCAGTCATCGACCGGCAGCCTGGGGCCGGACTTGATCAAATTCACCGTGCTCTGGATGGTGGGGCGGATGCTCGTGCCCTGGCCAGACAGGTTGTTGATTACCTGCGCAATATCATGCTTATTCAAATGGGCAATGGCGGACAGGTTGAAGTTTCGAGCGATGTTCGGACACAGATGAAAACGCATGCCGATGCCATTACTACGGCCGAGGTTTTGCGCATGATGCGGGCCTTTAATGCCGCAGCAACGGATCAGCGCGGTGGCTGGTCTCCATCCCTGGGGCTTGAACTGGCTTTTGCCGATGTTTTGGAACCAGTGCATGTGGATGTAGTTTCAGCCCCCCGTGCAGCAGCCTCCAGGCCTGCCAGCGGGCCAGAACCTAACCGGGCGCCGCCGCCTAACACTCACTCGACCGGATTGACTCAGGCGCAGAACAAATCGGCAGAAACCAAATCAGTGGGTGGGTCTCTGACGCTTGAACAGGTCAGCAAGGCTTGGAAGCAGATTTCACAATTGGTGAAATCCAAGGACGGCAATGTCGCAGCCTTGCTCAATTCGGGCAGGGTTTTGGATATTCGCGATGGCGTACTGATCGTATCTTTCGCAAGTGACATTTTGCAGGAAAAATTTAACCGCCCCGAGAGCCTGGACCTGACCCGCAAGGCCATTCATGAGGCTTTGGGCGTGGATCTGCCGATTCAGGCGGTTGTTTCTGGTAATAAGAATGCTTTACCCGCCCATGTCAAACCGGATGGAATGGTCGCTGCTGCTAGTCAGCTTGGGGGAGAGATCGTTGATGTGCAGTAACCTGCTGATCTTTGTTTGTGCTTATCTTATTCGTCTTCATTCGTGCCCAATCAGGAGATAACAATGGCTAAAGGATTTAACAGAGCGCCCGCAATGGGCGGAAACCCAATGATGGCTCAGCTGCAAAAGCTGCAAGCCCAAATGGCGGTTGCGCAGGAGCAGCTTGCCATCGAAACCATCACCGCTACAGCGGGTGGCGGCGCCATCAAAGTTACCATGACCGGCGATCAAAAGTGCAAAAGTATTGAGATCGATCCTGAATTCCTGAAAGATTCAGATGCTGAAATGCTCAACGATATGGTCCTGACCGCTGTCAACCTGGCGCTTGAAAAGTCAAAAGAATTGCAAGAAAAAACCATGGGTCCCCTCGCTGGCGGACTGCCTTTCTAGTGCGCGAAGCTGTGAAGTGCGTTTGACACTTCCAGATCACACCGCACAACCCTGCCAGGCACACCTATGATTCTTCCTGAACCGATCCAAAATTTGATCACCGCTTTTGAACGTTTGCCGGGTATTGGCCCCAAGTCGGCTTCCCGGTTGGCTTTTTATTTACTGCGAGCACCCGAGGATGTGGCCCATTCGCTGGCAGATGCTTTGATTGCTTTTAAAGAACAGACTTCTTTTTGCCCGGAATGTTTCAACATCATGTTGACCGGGCGTGCACGCTGCGAAATTTGCGAGAGCCATGTCCGTGACGAAACCATTATCTGTGTGGTGGAAGAACCGCTGGATGTGATTGCTCTCGAGCGGATTGGCGCCTATAAAGGTAAGTATCACGTTTTGCATGGTGTACTCTCACCCATTGAAGGTATAGGGCCGGACGATCTGAAAATTAAACCCTTGTTGGCGCGTGTAGCGCTTGGGGTTACCAAGGAAATAATTCTGGCTACCAATCCGAGCATGGAAGGCGATGCCACGGCGCTCTACCTGCGTCAGCAGTTGCAGCAATCAGGGGTGCATGTTACCCGCCTGGCGCGTGGTCTGCCAGCTGGTGGCGACCTTGAATATGCAGATCAGAATACGCTGCTGCGGGCGCTCTCCGGCCGGCAGGAAATGAATTAATTTGAAAGGCGCGGTATCAGTTCGCGCCTTTTTTATTTTTTATTGGACCATCCCATGAAGATAGCCATCTTCTCTTATGGCTCCCGAGGCGATTTCGAGCCATTTCTGGCGCTCGCGGTTGGTTTGCAAAAAGCGAATCACACCGTCATTCTGGCTGCGCCATACCGGTTTGCCGATTTCGCGGCGCGCTACCAGGTTCCTTTTGCGCCGCTGCCCGGCGATCCTGAAGAAGTCAGTAAAATGATCAACGATGCCGGGGGCAATGTTTTTCAGGCGGTGAAATCCATCCGTGACTTTGTTTTTTCGGTTACGGCCGAGGTCTCCCGGGCCAGTTTTGCTGCTGCTGAAGGCGCAGATCTGCTGGTGCACAGTTTTCTTTTCACCACGGGCATGCATTCCTGGGCGCGCGAACATGCGCTTCCCGATATCTCAGTTCAGATTTTTCCGGTTTTTGCCCCAACAAGTGCTTTTCCCAATGTAGCGTTTGCGCAAGTGCCGCCGGGGCCAATCAGCTATTTGACACACTGGTTGACTGATCAGATTATGTGGTTTGGTGGCAATAGCGGATATAAGCCAGCCCAGGCTGCCCACCCCGAGATTTCCTATCCATTCAAGCTTTACTGGCCATTCAGCGATTCGCGGGAGCGGCTGCGCACCCCGCTGTTGTTTGCCTATAGCCCGAGCGTTTTGCCGCGACCGGTGGAATGGGGGGCGGATGTGCATGTCCCCGGTTATTTTTTCCTTGATGATGATTCCTTCCAGCCGCCCGAGGCTTTATCCCATTTCCTGCAGGCTGGCCCGCCTCCGATCTGCGTCACTTTTGGCAGCATGATCAATCGCCAGGCAAAACAAATTCAAGAAATTATTATTGAAGCGCTTCATATCCGAAATGAAAGAGCCGTTTTTTTGGCTGGCTGGGGCAATCCTCAAGATGGAATTTCATCCGAACAGCTATTGTATCTGGATGATGTTCCGCATGGCTGGCTCTTTCCGCACTGCAAAGCTAGCATTCATCATGGTGGAGCAGGCACAACCGCAGCGAGTTTGCGAGCTGGAATACCCACTCTCATTCTTCCACATGCCGTGGATCAACCCTTCTGGGGCAGGCGAATTCAGATATTGGGTATAGGACCGGCACCAATTCCAGTAAAAAGTTTGACCCTCAGTCGACTTTTAGCGGCAATGGACGAACTTGAAAAACCAGCCATTTTACTAAAAGCGCAGGCCATGAGTCGAAAAATTTCTGGTTCTGATGTTTTTTGTGGTCATTGCTTGCAGCCAGACATGGAGGTCGCAACCAGCAAATTGTGCAACCAATTTGAATGGTAAACGAATCCGTTCATTCTATGAGCTGGCGAAGAATAGGTCTTACTGATC
>JAPLGT010000094.1:0-26660 GCA_026390035.1 Chloroflexota bacterium | reverse complement strand
GGAGCCATCTGCCTGGGTAAAGCGATCAAACACAGCGGCCAGGCGATCCGCCGGGATACCAATACCGGTATCCTGAACTGAAAAAGTGATGCTGGCATGGCTATCCATCTCTTTAACTGGTTCTGCCCGAATGACAATTTCGCCTTCATGCGTAAATTTGATCGCATTTCCAATCAGATTTACTAATACCTGGCGCAAACGGGCCGGATCGCCCTTTAGCTCAGTATCCAAGTCAGGGTGAACCAGGCAGACCAGTTCCAAACCTTTATCCTGAGCACGCTTGGCCATCATTTGGCTGACATCTTCAACTGTAGTCCGCAAATCGAAGTCAATCGAATCAAATTCCAGCTTCTGGGCTTCGATCTTGGAAAAATCGAGAATGTCATTGATGAGCGTCAGCAATGTCTCCGCGCTCTGCAACGACACACTGAGGTAATCACGCTGCTCATCAGAAAGAGTAGTATCCAGTGCCAATTCAAGCATGCCAATAACCCCATTCATGGGGGTCCGAATTTCGTGGCTCATATTCGCGAGAAATTCACTTTTCGCACGGTTGGCCCGTTCGGCTTCTTTACGAGCCTTGTCCAACTCAGTGATGTCGTGATAAATTGCCAATGTGCCAGCCTTTTTACCTGCCACCATTACTGGCACACCAAAAATTTCGACAGTTACAAGTCCCCCGTCTTTTCTGCGCCGTTTTCCAATAGTATGTACAGAAGAAACCTTGGCCTGTTGAGTAAACTTTAACGCTTCGGCAAGTGTTTCTGGGCTGGCAATCAAATCATCAAGATTTTTCCCGATTATTTCCAGAGGGCTATAACAATATAACTCTTCAAAAGCCGGGTTGTTAGAGACAATCCGATTGTCTTCATCCAGAACGACAATTGCGACCGGGCTGTTCAGATTAAGAGCCTCAAGAAATTGTTTCTCCTGAAGAAGTTCCGCATCAGCTCGCTTTTTCTCGGTAATATCCCTACCTATCCCTACCAGCCCGAAAACCTGGCCTTTAGTATCACGTAACGGGGCTTTGGTTGTCAAAATCCAAACAGGATTGCCATTTTCGTCTCGGCCAGGTTCCTCAAGATTTGATACTGGTATCCCAGAATCGATCACAGCCTTATCAACCGCCCAATATTGAGCAGCCTGCTCGGACGGATAGATGTCAAAATCAGTCTTTCCGAGAACATCCTGAGCCGAACTTCCACCACAAGCCCGCCAATCAGCACTGTTGGATAAATTTTTTCTTCCCTGGGTATCTTTAGCATAGACTCGGTCAGGGATGTTATCGATAAGAGTCCTCAGCAGATTACGTTCGTCTTCCAGGGCATCTTCAGCCAGTTTACGCTGGGTCATATCATGGAATACATAGATTTTCCGCTCAACCCCACGATCCAGCTCAAATATTTTGGCAGAGAGATCATAGTAATTACCAACCACTTGGGGAATTTCAGTAAGCCCCAGCCTTAATTCTGCCAGCGGATTATCTGGATAAATCAACCCTGCCAATGGTTTTCCGGTAATTTCGGAAAAAGGAATTTTAAAACTCTCTACCACGGCGCGGTTACAGCGCATGACAATGCCATCCGAATCCACCATGAAGATCAAATCTGAAATCGAGTCGAAAATTGCTTCCCACTCTTTTTTTCCGCGCTCGATCACAGATTCAAACTGTTTACGAACTATTGCATCCTGCTCAAGCTTGGAATTCGCTAAAAGCAGATCTGCATTACCATCTTTAAGCCGCTGATCTAGATTGGCAGAAAATTTTTCTAACTGTACCTGCCGCCAACCTGCCAGTGCGAATGAAATCCCGAGAAATAATGGCGCTGTCTCAAGCAACCACATGACCGCATGGGTATTTTGAACCAGCACAAACGAAGCCAGGTTAAATGGGAGCCCCATCGACATAACTTCGATAATAAAGCCCCACACTGGAAACATAATGCCAAAGCCAAAACCAATTAAATTATAACGAACCTGGGTGGATGATAACCATTTTTTGATCTGCATATCTCTCTCGGTTATTACAAATAAAATCGGTGAGAAAATGACGTTGCTTTACCATTTAAGCGGAAAAAAGGTGCGGAAATTGTAGGGTGGGCTGATTGCCCACAACAGGTAAAGTACTAACTGTATTTTACCCCAGTTCGAATTTCTGGTTTCCTAAAAGACATAAAAAAGTGACTAAAACAGGATAAAATCAAGTAATTGCCAATCCTGACTCTGAGCGCAAACGATAAAGCCGGGTAACTAATTTTCCGCCCAACTCCCCGAGTCTGCCAGGCGCAGCCAGGGAACAACTTTTTTGCAAAAAAAGCCTGGCACCGCTATACAGAATTACCAAACCCGAAATTGAGGGAAAGTATGATGGAGCTCGGCAAAACAATCCTTATCATCGATGACGAGCCTTCCTTATTGGTAGGGCTTTCTGCCATGCTGCGCCGAAATGGATATCAGATAATTTCTGCCAATAATGGGGCGGATGGACTGGCACTGGCCCGCGCAATGCAGCCCGACTTAATCCTTTCGGATGTAATGATGCCGCCTCCAAACGGATTCGAAGTCAGAAAATTACTCAGCCAGGAACCCGAGCTGGCTTCGATCCCATTTATTTTTTTAACCGCCCGCAGTAAAGCCTCAGATCGCATCCAGGGAATTCGACAGGGTGCGGATGATTACATCACAAAACCATTTCAATCCGAAGAGCTTTTGGTGCGCATTGAAGCAATATTTCGACGTATCGCAGCCGAACAGGCGCGCGGGCGTGAGCAGATTAAACAAATTGCTGCCGAAGAAATGGATAAATTGCGCCGGGAAATCTTGCAAAATATCCATCACGAAATTCGAACACCGTTAACCAATATCATCATGCCCCTGCAACTAGCCGTTTCCCACAAGTATACGGATCCGGCCCAACAAATCGAATTTATCAAAGTTGCATTATCGAACCTGGATAGATTGGAATCACTTGTAAACGATTTTATTATCCTGACAAATATTGATCAGGGTCAACTCAATACCTTCCAACAAGTCATTGACCCGCAGCTGCACCTGGTAAAACCGATTACCAAAAGACTTGAGCGCTATCGCGAAAAAAATATAAACCTCAGCTTTGATCTTCAAATTAATGATGCAATAAACTTACCTCGTGCTGAATTCATGCATGCCGTCATCCATCTCGTCGATAATGCCTTTAAATTCAGCCCACCCGCTGGAGAAGTAAAGGTATCGATCCATTCATCGGCTGCCAAAGGCATCACCATCCAGGTTTCAGACCAGGGCCCCGGCATCCCCAGTCATCTGATGGAAAAAGTTTTCGAGCGCTTTTATCAGATCAGTCAGGGTGATAGCCGTGAATACGAAGGGCTGGGTGTCGGCCTAACAATTGCAAAGGCCATTGCAACGATCAATGGCGGCAGCATCAAGTTCATTCCGCAAAAATCCGGATTGTGCGTAGAGATGCTGATTCCGCCCTCGCAAAAGGAAGCTCCGAATGCCTGAAAAAGGCCATCCTGGCATCGAACCTGGTAGCATGCCAAAGCCCAGGGATTGGGGAAATGATGATTACCGGCCATCAGCACAAGAATTACAGATTCATGATCGTATTCTCGCCATGGTCAGTTCGGCTTCTGCGCGCATGCTGCGAAATGCAACCAGCGAAGAACACATCCTGGATGTGTTGGCATCAATCGGGAAGGCCATAAACGTTAATTGTTGCGTTTTATTTGAAATAGATCTAAATTTAAGCAAACCTACGGCCCATCATAAGTTTATTTGGCACAGACCCGGATCAGAGAGACTCAACCTGGTTTCCCTGCTCGAACCATACATCGTCCGGATTGGACAGACGCAAGATGGTTTCTTTCTCGAATCTGCCATCCAAAACGCTGCAGCAACCGAAAAATCAGTATTCTCGCTGGCAATTCTCCCCACAAACCCATTAGATACTTCCCAAGGATATCTTGGGATAATCGATACTCAAAAAGAACAAACCTGGCATCCCGCTCTACGTGACGCTCTGCGAATCTCAACCAACCTGATCGGCGCAATACTGGAACGTAACCGATTTGAAGAAAAATTTCGGGAAAACGAGATTCGAAATCGAATCATCATCGACGCCCTGCCAGACCTCGTCATTCGCATAGACTCAAGCGGCAAGATCCTGGATTACACATCTCGAAAAGACCATCCACTTTTTATCAACCGCGATGTTATTTCGGGGAAAATGCTTTCCGAAATATGGCCAAAAAACATCGTCAATAAAATTATTCAGGGCAGGAAAAAAAACCGTTTTCTGAAACATCAAATACTGGAAGAATTTAAACTCCCCTTCAGCAATAAAGTCTATGAATCTCGTCTCGACCCAATCGGTCAACATGAAGCCCTGATCGTGATCCGTGATGTCACGGATCAGGCCGAATTAAAGCAAATGAAATCCGACTTTATCAACCAGGCATCTCATGAGCTGCGCACCCCGGTCACATCATCCATTCTAATGGCAGAATTGATCCAAGAGGGCGGCCTGCCCGAGGAAATCGAAGAATACTGGCAAATTCTAAACAGCGAATTGAACCGTCAAAAAATCTTAATCGACAGGTTGCTCATCGCTGGCAGGCTCGAAAGCGGGATGATGCACTTGGAAATCGCGCCCACCGTACTGGAGACAATTCTCCAAGAATCTATTTCGGCCATAAAACCAATCGCTCGCAAAAAAAATATTTCGATTGAACTATCCAACCCTGAAACCACGCCCCTCATTCTTGGCGATAAAAGCGGTCTTGAACAAGTTTTTATCAATCTCATTAATAATGCAACTAAATTTTCGCCCGAGGGCAGTATTGTTAAAATAAAGGTCACACACGACGGACCTGAAGTGCAGGTGGCTGTCATCGACCAGGGCATGGGTATCCCCGCACATGAAACAATCCACTTATTTGAACGCTTCTTTCGAGCACGTGAAGTCACCATTGCAGAAATACCTGGGAGTGGGGTCGGATTGTACATCGTCAAATCCATCCTTGAAGGGTTAGGGGGCAGCATCAAGCTAACCAGCAGCACATCGGCAGGCACAACATTCACGGCTACTTTGCGATCGGCAAAATAAATACACCTGGAGCTGCGAGCTCCAGGTGTATTTATTTTATGACCTTGTACTTTTAGGACGGCCATAGGCAGGCCATCAGAACTAGGCTGCAGGTATAATCCAAAGACCCGCCCCCACCCCTGAAGACGCAATGAAGGTTGTATAGTTATAAACTTCTTCCCGGTTTTGGAAGGGGTTGTATACTCGCACCCAACCACTATTCCCACTCGGGATGATATCCTCAAGCACCACCCAGTGCCGAATTCGACCGTCTGCTTTGACTTTACCGCCGCTATTGATCCCACAACCAACAATTGCATACTGACCGGATGCCAGCCTATCTTTAATGATTTGTGGAGTGGTGGGGATTGATGAATATAACTCACCCTTGAGACCATTCGCCGTCAGCAATGTCTGCAGGTCAGCTGCACTGGTGCCTTCATGAGGATTGTTCAAAATGGAAGCAGCCCGCCAATACTTACTTTCCAACCATTTTTTGAGAGTGGGAAGAATATCCTTTCCGCTCAGCGTGGCAACACAAAACTCACCACACAAAGAGTAGTGAACAATATGCTTTCCGGATGCGGGAAAGATATCGACGTATTGAGCCGCATTGTAGCCTTTCAATTTCGAATCAGCGATGGCCTGGTCTTGTGGATGACGCAAGATGGGTTTTTTCAGGTCGAAAACCGTCAGGGCGTTGGCTTCGATGGTTGGGTCGAGTTCAGAACTTGGATACAGATAATCGGCAACAATATCGGCGCGGAACCACCCGTGCAAATACCGGCTCATCCGGTAAAAATCGACCTCATAATAACTCCTACGCTTTCCATCCTTGTCGCTGACGCGAACACTTCCTGTCCATCGCATCACCTGACCTTTAAGCGCACAACCGAAATAACTGATATTTTTTAGTGGATCGATATACACATAATGATCACGGATGGCATAGACTTCGCGCCCACCCTCCATCATCACGATCCACTCGAGCATGACAACTTCATCAAGCCGCGCATTGGTTTTATTGCCCCCAATCCACGAATCCCAAAGGGGTTGATTCCCGCTGGTGGCTGTGCGAATTTTTTCAATAAGCTCCGTTTGTTGCGCCTTACTCAACTCTGACCAGACCCTTTCCAGGATCCACTCCGGCTTGCCACCAGCAATCAGCCATTGCAAAAATGTGGTCAGCTTAACCGTCGGGTGCACGGAAGTCCCCAACTTGATCCCTTCTGCAGTTGAAAGCTCTGGAAAAACCGGGGCTTTTTCCACGGGAGGAAATGTAAGCGCGGCCTCGGGTAAATACCCCGAGACACCGTGAACCATCCGGGCAGGTTTAACTTTGAACCAACCATTTAAATCTTCAAGAATTTCGACCGGACAATCTGCTGGAATACGATCCAAAATACTCGCGCTGGATTTGGCGCCTGAACGAATATCAACATCTGAGCGTGTTCGAGCAACCTTGGACATAATTGGCTCCTTTAAAGTTTCGATCTTAAAAAAACACCTCTGTGATTTTAACACGAGGTGTTTTTTGATCCACTCAATTGTGGCAGAATTGGTTCTCCATGATTCTCAACAACCGGCGCCCCACATAATATCAGCGATCTAAACCGGCGTTAAGAACACAAACCAGGACTGGAATTCGATCTACCTAATGCTGAACAATACTTTGCGAGAAATGCGCTTCAAACTGCTTGTAGCGAGGATCCTGGCGGATAAAATCCAGATCCAGATCACGCCTGATCCACTCAATCGTTGTTTGATTCTTGTCTAAAGCAATTGTAAGCAGTTCCAGAGCTTTGTCAATGTTTCCGCGAATAGATTCAAAACAAGCCCGATCATATTCTTTTTCTTTTGCCATGTGCGGCAGGGCAATCTCGATATGCGCCTGTGATTCAGCTTGCTTCCCAATTTTACGCATATAACTTGCCAGAGCACAATGAGCAAAAATAAACGTTGGGTTTAGCTCGACAACTTGTAAAAGCTGGCCGATGGCATCTGTATAGTTCCCCTCGGCGGCATACACGGCACCCAATTGATAATGGTAGATGTATTTGGTCGGTTCAAGCGCGACCGCTTGTTCATATGCGTGGGTTGCATCAGGATTCCGCTGGCTGATCCGATATAAATTACCCAGCTTATCCCAGGCGCGATCATTCTTTGGGTTTTCCCGGACAACTACTTCGCCGGCTGCAATGTTTGCAGCAATACTTTCCGGGCCAAGGATTGGCGCAGGTCCGATCGTTACTACTGGTGGCAGTTCACTCAGTGGGCCATTTGAAGCCACGCGGGGCAGTAAATTCTCAGACACAAGTACATTATGCTCAACAACCGGGCTCGGATCAACTTCCGGCCGCGATTCGGTAGATCCACCCGAAACAACGCCTTCGGTGCAGTTTTCGCTGTTGGCATTCGTTGCGTCGGTTTCATTATCAATCAATACCACTGGCGTCGGGTTGAGGGTCTGCCCAGCTGGCTCGCCCCAAGGTTCTGAGACTTCAACACCGGCAGCGGATTGTAATTCTTCGTCACGGGGCAATTCTGGCAGGGTATCAGTCAAACCCTGATGATGATCGTTATTTTCCACTTCTGGCAAAACACCATCAGCCGGCTCAAGGTTTGCTTCTGGTTGGCCACCAAACGGGGTTGCCAATGGCTCAACATCGAATGCCTTGACTGCTGATAAATCTTCAGTGACCAGCGCAACACTCAGTTCCAAATTTTCAGAAATATCAGCCTGGGAAAATTCTGCACTGCTTGCTTCAGGCGTTTCGATGCTTATACCTGAGTCGCTGATTGCTTCGTGTTCATCCAGGAGGCCAAGCAGCATGCTCAAATCTTCAGCCACGACCAGAATCTCAGGACTGGTCTTAGCAAACATTTCAAAACTGGTGCTATCAGGTTCATCCGCCAGGGCAACCGGCTCCGCCAGACTGATATCATTTACGGCTTCTGCAGAAATATTGATGGCAAGATCGTAGGCTCCATTTTCAGGATCAGCCCCTGCCTCTGGCAAAGTCTCCACAGTCGGATATCTCTCAACCTGCAGTTCATCTGTGGCAGTAAATTGATCTTCCCTCAACGAGTCACAATTCTCTTGCGTACCGCTCACTTCAGTTTCAAAGGACGATATTGTATATTGATAAAAATCAAGCGCTTTTTCATACGTTTTTATGGCATCTGCACCCTGAGCTCGCTTTTCGAACACGTTACCCAATTGATAAGCAGCAATCGCATCATCCATACGACCCAGTTTTGCATAAATATCACCCAACCCATCCCAGCTGACCGAATCTTCTGGGTATTGCCGGATCGCTTTCAGGAATGCTTTCAAGGCTTTATCGTGGCAGTCCAAGCTGCCGTACAAACTTCCGACATTATTCCAGGGGAAGAACTGACCCGGGGCCAGCTCCACCGCTTTCAAATATGCCTGGATGGCTGCGACAATATCGCCGAGTGCAGTTTTTACCAGTGCAAGCGCATTCCAGGAAAGGGCCTGGAACCAGGGATTATGGATCTTTACCGAATAATTGATTGCCGATTGAAGCATGGCATCCGCCTCATCAAGGCTGCCATTTCTCCAATGCATGATTCCCAGGGTCAAAAGCATGGTCGCCTGCACGCCGTTTTCTTTTTCTGGATCAATATCCGCATCAAGGTTCTGCTCAAAGCTGCTTTCATGACCAGAAAGCTCATCCCCTGTCAGGCCGGGAATATAAATTCTTCCAGATAAACCATCCTCCGGCCCTGCTTTAGAAAACAAATCCGGGCAAGAGTGGTCCAGTTCAACAACAAGACTCTCGGCAGCAATCGCTTCAACTGGGCTGGCCTGTTCGCCAATAAAACCTGGATTTTCAGGTGCAGCTTCAATTGTTCCAGAAAGGACCGCCTGGCTGTCAGCATGAACATTCATTAGACCCTCCGCCAGTTCTTCCAGCGGGTACCAGGGCAATAACCCGGATCGATTGACACCTTGAGTCAAATCATCCGAAGATTCATCGTGGGAAAACAGAAACATCGGGCTGTGAAATGCAACTAAATCATTCGCCAAGCTTGATTCTTCAGCGCTGGGCAAATTATCATCATTCTTTTCAAAACCGTACAATCTCTCCAGATCGCGCTGAACCTGTCCCAAGCCAACGCATAAGCCCGGATTGCCTGGCTCAAGATCAATCGCCTTCTTAAAAGAAGCAATTGCATTATCAAAATCAGCCATGCGCCTGTAACAATCCCCGATTACAGTAAATACTATCGCTCGCTCTTTATCATCAGAAAGCAGGTCGATACTTTTTTGCAACATTGGAATTGAATCCTGCAGATTGCCATGGCTGACATAAGCGCTGGCAAGATTTTTATAAATATCTGCGGATTGATAACCCTGTTCAAGAGCTTTGTTATATGCATCTATCGCCGCATCAATGGCGTTGGCTTTGAGATAAAGATTTCCCAGATCGTTCCAGATATCAATATTATTCATAAGAGGTCTCCTTTAAGCGCGATAAGATGGCGTAGCCAAAAGCCGTCTGGCATGTGGGTTGCATTTCAAAACATTCTGGGCTCTCGATAACAGCGAGGATGTTTCCGAACCATAACTATCATCTGCGCTGACCGCCACACTATCCTGAGTGGTTTCCAGATACCAGAGCACTGGCATGCCACTCAATCCATCACAACTGTCCGTTTTACCCGTATTGACCTGGATGCCATTATCTTCCATCGAGCCAACACTTATTTCATCTGGCAATCTTGCCCATTCTGAGTTCAGTACCTGCGCTGTTACATTCATCGGGCCATCATCCTGCTTCACATTAAATCGGTCTTCGAGAGGCAAAGATTGTCCCTTCAGTTCTGCATGATCAAATAATTTCATGGTATTTGCCACCGAATGACAGCTTCTACCAACCCGGGCAGCTATTTCTTCCAGGGACAGCTCAAATTCATTGACCATGCGCCTGTAGCCATCGGCCAATTCAAAAGGGCTGAGGGCATTGCTATGAATATTTTCATTAATCGAAAGCTCAAGAACTTCCAGTTCGCTGGCATGGCGAACAATTACAGGTACATCTTTCAGCCCTATCTTCCGGGCTGCTTCGAGACGACGCCTGCCCGCAATTAATAAATATTTGCCGGGTTCATTTCTGCCAGGACAGACGATCAGGGGTTGGATAATTCCGTACATACGAATTGAACCAACCAGGTCTTCAATATCGCCCAAATCCCGTGGTTGGCTCTGGTTGGTAATAATAAGCTCATGGCTCACCACTCGGAATTCGTTAACAGGCGCCACCAACGCCTGGTTCAAAGCATCTGCCAGTTGGTAAGCTGCATTTGCTTCATCATATTGGCTCAACTGCCTGTAGATATCGCCCAGGCGCGTCCAGGAGATTGCCTTATCCCTTTTATTTGGAAGCAGTTCGATGCTTTTCTCAAAAAGATCGATGGCCTGGTCAAGTCTTCCCTGGGAAATACAAACCTGCCCCAGGTTACTATAAAGAAAGCCCAGACCCGGATCCAATTCAATGGCTTTTTTGTAAGCATCAATTGCGTCATCGTAGGAACCAACTTTAAAGAGAATAAGTCCTAGCTCATTCCAGACAGTTGCACTTTGCTCGATGCTATTTTCCAAACGGCTAAGGCCATCATCCAATATTCCCAGGGTTGGGGCAGAGTAGTCCAGGTCAACGCCTCGGAAGGCTGGCTCGTCAATGGTCAATGTCTGGGCAGTTGAAATTTCCTGGGTACCAGAAAAAGAGCCCAGCTCAGCAGGAATTTCAGACTCATGTTCGCAAACGGCTTTTTCCAGCGAAAAGATCAGGCTGGTCCGGGTAAGATCTTTGACCGGCATAATCTCATCCGCTTTTTGGAAAGCCTGAATTGCCTTGCCGTGTTCATTCAGGTGATGATATACATTCCCAAGCCGGCCCCAGGTGGCTGCCTGGTCTTTTCGGCAGCTGAATAACTCCAGGCTTTTTTGATATAACGGGATCGCATCGAAGTACCGGCCCTGCTGAACATAAATCGTCGCCAGGTTGCTATACGACCAACCTGATGACGTTTTTTGCTCAATCGCTTTGCAATAAGCGTCTATGGCCTTATCAAACTCACCCGCTTTGAAATAGGTATTACCCAGTTCATTCCAAATATCAGAGCTTTTCATTCTGACCTCATCTACGAAACAAAATGGGTAAAAAGCTGTTCAGAACTAATTTCATGGCTGGCGCCAATTTCATAACCGCCCTGGTTTAGCCGGTCTGCATTCTGATAAGCGCTGATCGCTTCGGCATAATTACCTGATTGGCGGTAAACATCACCCAGTCTATTCCATGCAACTGCCTTGTCCAGATCAGTCCAGAGTAATTCAATACTTCTTCGATACAAACTTACCGCATCTTCCCGCTTTCCTTGCCTGGCATAGACCAGGGCCAGGTTACTGTATGACCAGCCAAAATGCGGGTTCAACTCAATCGCCTTGTTGTAAGCATCAACTGCCTCTGCATAAACTTTCGCTCTGGTAAAAATATTTCCCAGTTCATTCCACACATTGGCATTGTTCAAATTAATATTGTTTAGTTCCACTGTTTGGTCAGACTTACCAACCATTTTGGGATCAGATGTGCTTTCCACATGGGCGAGCACCACGACAGGTGCAGTTTGGGCAAATGTTTTTGTCGATTCTGTCAATGAGTGGAGGCCGGGGTTCTCGATCTGATCCAGGTCTTCCTGGATTTTGCTCAACCCTGCCAGAATGGTCTCATTCTCAGGGTCAAGCCCCAGCGCTACTTCAAAAGCATCCAACGCATTTACAAATTCTCTCATCTGGCGGTATAGATCACCGATATAGCTGTATGTAATGGCCTTGTCACTCGGGCTGGAAAGCAGGTCAATACTCTTCCGATATACAGAAACCGCTTCAAGCAGATCATTCTTTTGAACGTACGCCTGCGCAAGATTACTGTACTCTTTGACATTGGATGGATCAAGATTTACTACCTTTTGAAATACATCAATCGCCCTGTCTATCGCTCCAGCTTTCATATACGTGCTTCCAAGGCGGGCCCACAGTTGAGCATTTTTCAAATCAGACTGAGCCGGCAGATTTGCGGCCGTTTGTGGCATATCAATAATCTGAACGCTTTCAGGATTTGAGACAGGTGCAATCAAACCTGCAGCTGGCATGGCTTCCTTCGCAACCACAGCAGGTTGACCAGCCGGTTCAACTTCCACAAACCGGGAGCGAACAGCGTCGGTCTGGCCAACTTCAGCCGCTGCATCCAGACTGGCATTCACCACAGCCTGGCTTGGATCATATTCAGGCTCGGGTTGGGCATCCGGCGCAGAATTCGATTCCATCTCACCAAGTGTTGTGACCAGCTTATCCGCCATTTCGTAGGCACCAACCGCGCTCTCGTAATCACTGATTCTGCGGCGGACATCACCAAGCTTGTTCCACAGCACAGCCTTGTCATTGTTATCGTTTTCGCGTTCAATTGCCTTTTGATAATGGATAATCGCTTCAGTGTAACTACCGCTATTGGTATACGCGTCCGCCAAATTGGAATGTAACTCCACTGAGTCAATCCCCAAAATCAAGGCTTTTTTATAGGCATCAACAGCCTGTTCATAAGAACCAGCCTTAAAATATATACTTCCAATCTCTGCCCAGGCATGAACGTTTTTATTATCCATTTCAACGGTCCTCATATATGCATAGAGAGCATCTTGATCACGATGTTGCCTTAATAAAACATCCCCCAATTTAACCCAGGGGGTCATGTAACTTGCATTAAATTGAATCGCCTTCCGGTAACAGCCAATCGCTTCTTCAAAGCGCGCGGTATTTGCATAAACGCTGCCAAGACCATTCCAGCTAACCGGATCATGCGGATCAAGCCTGAGGGCATTGTTAAATGCTTGCAAGGCATTTTCATATCTGCCCGTTTTTTGATAAAGTGAACCGATATTGTTCCAGATGGTAACCGTTTCCAAACCCAGCCTGATAACCTGGTTGTAGGCTTGAATGGCTTCATCGCTCTTCCCTGAATCAGTCTTCACCAGGGCAATTGCCTTATGGCACATGACTTGATGCGCGTTATTCCCGGATTTTTCAGCGATCGCGAGTGCAGCCTGTAAAGGCTCACAGGCTTTATCGTGATTTCCTTCTTTCCAATTCTCGACGCCCATCATCAACAATAAGTTAATGCCGCTGATTGTTGGTCCTTCCCCCGCCGGAAGATCAAGAACGAGCGCCGACTCACCAGGCATATCTTCCCCATTCGCTTCGGACGAAACGATCATGGGTAATTTTTGGCCTGTCATCCACGCGGATGGGGCATCCTCAACTGAATTTTGTACTTCAATTTCTCGTTCTTGAATAAATTCAAAGACTCGATGGCGCGACGCCCAAAAATCCGGCGCTTGGTGGGCTACGCTCAAAGCTTCTTTCTCGGTCAGCCAGAATACAACCCGCACCAGGTGATCTACCAGGTAATCGCGGCAAGAATTTAAAAGTGATATTAAATTTTGAAGCTGGCTGGATTTTCCTTCACTGTTCAATGGGTCGATGTAGAATACCGCATTCTCTTTGCCAGAAATCTCGCTTACAAACTGGACCAGGTTTAATGTGCTTTCATATTCCACCTGGTAATGGATCACATTTTGACCTGAATCAAGAATTTGCTTTTCCAGGGAATCTTGTGCAGACCGGCGCAAAACCGTCGAATTGTAAATTGCGAATAATATCGATGGTCTTCGCCAGCGCAGCGCCAGGTCAAGCTCATGGAAGATGGATTCGAGCTGATCATTGATTGTTTCTACATCCATATAGGTGTCCAGGGAAAGTTCATTCATATAATAATTTCCTCAAAACTGGATGAACATCGCACCAATTTTCACCATTCCGGTATTCCAATAAAGCTAATAACTGCAGTAATGGTCGAATACGATCATTGTATTCCAGGCGGTTTTTCTCATAGACATTCCGCAAAATATCCAGGTCTTCCTTGTCCAGAATTCGCCGGTACTCATTGCGGATCTCTGTGGCAGCCCATTCGACATCCACGCTTTCGATCTGTCCCGCCTTGCGCCTTCTAGCCCTGCCAATGGCTGTACGCATGATTCTGGCCATCTCTCTAAAAACGCCCCCGCTGTAAGTGATGGCATCATCCAGCGCAAGGCTGTCAATCATCCTGATATCCATACGCAAACTGACAAATTTTCTCAGGGTCTCATAGCCGATGGCTGTATGCTCATCTGGAATGTTATGAGTATGCAGTTTAACATTCGGGAGGAATAAGGCCTGATCCCGAATGGCATCAAAATCCTTGCTATAAAATAAGGCGCTCGAAACCGTGTAAACGATCGCGCAGTTAGGCTGCATCATGATTTCACGGCGTTCTTGAAAAATTGATTTCGCTTCCTTCAGACTTGGTTTATCCAGATCGTCGATCAAGATGAGAGGAATACGCCCTTCCTTCACTTTGACCGCGGCCGCAATACTGTTAATAATGTCAATTAAACCAGTCACATCCCGGTCAATCACCTGCCTGATCAGAGTCCGAGTGGTTGGCTCGAGTTTCATTTTCATACTGGCATTTACAAAGAAAGCCTCAATACCAGCCCCAACTTCGAATCCGGTTACTCGGCCCGAAGTCACGGTTGTAATTTCTTCTTCCACTTTGCCTCGCCAACCATCCAGGTCTTTTAGCAACCTGACGGGCAGCTCCCCACCCTGCTTACGGTACTCACGAAACAACCTACCACCGATGGCCAGTAAAACATCTCGAAAATCCAGATCGATAATGTCGGCCTCGTCTCGAATGCTAAAATTGATCGGCCAATATTTTTCGCGGATCTTCGGGTTGGCCATTAGATGCAGCAATTCTGTCGATTTTCCACAACCACGATGGCCGGAGAAAAAGAATTTTGGAGGCTTGTAAAAAGGGGATAACAGCGCATCCGCCAATTCAGCGATTGGGTCACCCGGTCTGGTTATATAGAACGGGTTTGGGCTGCCATTAGCACCGGTTTCAAGGGGCAGATCCAACTCAAAATTTAGCCAGGCCCGATCAAAATCCATTGCTTTGATGTAATCAAAATTGCTCATTCATTCCTCATAATATAAAAATACCAATGTCGCGAGTGATTTCGCTTACATACCGGCAAGATTTAGGGAAGTAAAACGTGTTGAATTTACTTCCGCATCCTGTAAATCAAGTTCCTGCCGTTGCCAGCCTGCCTGGGACCAAACTTCAAAATATTTTCCCTGGCCGACCAAAACAACACCATCCACCAATCCGGCAAATTCTTTCAGCGCAGCTGGTACATTAATAGATCCAGATTGATCGATTTGGACATACGACGCATTCCCCAACAAAATTCTCATTAAACTGCGGGCAAGCGGATTAGCAATATTCAATGCCACCACCAATCTGGAAAGATCTTGAAATACATCCACTGGCAGCACCAGAAGGTTGCGATCGAAACCCTGAGTGACCACGACCTGGCCCATCAGGGTCTCACGAAAAATCGCTGGAATTTCCACCTGGCTAGTTTCTTTGAAGGAACTTTGATAATGACCAATAAACATTCATACTCCACAAAATTTCTGTTTACCACACAAGCGATTCAACCTATTTGGTTGATTTTGCCCTGAGAGCCAGCGTTTGCAGGATAAAAACCCAACAACCAGACTATCTCAAAACAATTCCAACTATGCTTTGGCCTGCTGCACCACCGGGCTTTCTGGTGGTTTTTTCAATTTTCAAAATTACTTTTTGGTAGGAACGTATTTTTCTGGCAAACTTGGCCGAGGATATTTCCACCGCTATTCTTGTTTCCACATTAGTTTATCGGTTCAGCTGAATTCGGAACATACAAAAAAGTGGAACATTTTAATGCACGATTTCGCACGCTCCCCCCCCCTATAATTGCCCATCTGAAGGCGCTGAGTGAACAAATTTACGCCCCTGGCACCATACATTTACCCCCACTGTATGGTCATTAATGACCATACAGGATGCTTTATCCCTGAATGTACCGATTGCTCGGGTATGCATGCCGGCCATGACTCGAAAATTGGCACTCCGGGTAGGCATGGTAAGCTTGATATATGGCAGGACGGCGCATCCAAATCCTATAAAGGCCCATCCAACAAACCAGCAAACAGCCAACCCATCCAGGGGATTCACATGCTAAAATAAATTCGATCGGAAATTTCAGGTTTTAGTGTCCGTTTTGGCATCTGAATGACCTATTAAGATTGAGTATATATATACATTCGGGTAACCGGAGCATGGGCCAATCCTTTCCTCAAGAGGTGATCAAATGAATCCCAAGAATAACCATATTGATCCAATCGAAGATGACATCACAACCCTGTTCGAAGAACTCCAGCTGGCCAGCCGCTGGCAAAGACCATCCATATTACTGGCTGCATACCGTTCAAAATTAGTTTTTATCGATGCGCAAATCTGCCTGGAAAAAAAGCTGCGCAAGCATAAACAAACGGTTTTTCACCTGGATGTAAACCAAGAAAATTATGATATCCCGATGTTCCTATCTCAATACCCTGAACGCGATAGGACAATCTTCTTTGTCTCTGGTCTGCACAATGGTGGCGGTCCAACGGACAATAACGCATACCGCGCCTTGAATATTCGGCGGGAACTGCTTGTAGATCATCAAATTCGGGCTGTTTTCTGGCTAAATGAAGAAGAAGCTGATGCGCTGCCAACCAAAGCCCTCGACTTTTGGTCTTTCCGCCATCGCATGGTCGAATTAACTGAAGAACCCACGCCAAAAAGAGTGTTTTCTCTCGTCAAATCCCTGAATTGGCCCTATTGGAACGCCGCCCAATTATCAAAAGAACTCCCAAACGCGGTCACCCTGCGAGAAGACCTGCTGAATGAGATCCCCGATTGGAAGGAAGCCCCGAACCTGCGCGCCGAGTTGATCCACATGCTGGCAGCATTGCATTGGGCCAGACAAGAATATACCGAATCGAAAAAATTATTGGAGCTTGGGCTGGGAATTACCCAAAACAATTCGCTGTCGCAACTGCAGGCACGCTATTACGTCGCAATTGGGATGGTCGCCCACAGCATGGGATTCTTTGAACGCGCAGTGGATGCTTATCAAACTTCGCTAAAACTCGATCCAACCTCAGCAGATGCGTGGGATAATCTGGGCCTGGCCTATCGGATGTTGCAGCGCTCACCAGAAGCGCTCAGCGCAACAAATAAATCGATCGAATCTAACCCCAAGCTGGCCAATCCCTGGAAGAACCTGGGTATTCTCTATCAAGATAGCCTGCGAATCGATGAAGCCATCCTGGCGTACAAGCAATCACTGCAACTCGACTCGCAGGATGCGCATATCTGGACCAGGTTGGGAGATCTATACACAACTTTGCAACGCCCGGCAGATGCACTAACTCCCTATAAAAAAGCCAAAGACCTCAACACGAAAAATCCGCAAAACTGGTTAAATTTAGGCCTGGTTTACCGCGAATTGGGGCTCATCAACAACGCCATTCGGGCATACTATAAAGCCGCCAGGCTTGGCCCCACCAGCGCCATTCCCTGGAAAAATCTCGGGGATATCTACCGCAGCAATAAACGCCTAAAATATGCGCGCAAAGCCTATAAAACCGCCAGCTCGCTTGATCCAAAGGATAAAGACATCACGTATTCGCTGGATGCCTGCTATACCCGCAAGCAGAAATAACCAGCTGCGCGCTAGCACAGCGCAACCCATTAGATGAGATCTTAATAATAATTTACACGCAACCGGGTATAATGGAATGAAATTTCCGGGTATTTAAACACTCTTGAACCAGAACAAACCTGTTTTAATAATAGTTTTGGGTTTTCGAGCCTCGTAACTGCATGCCGACAATAATTGTTCTTACCCTCGCTCTGATCAATTCAATAATTATTCTGGTCGTTGCCATCAAGAATTGGACCAAAAATGGCGCTTCGAGTTTAATACTGTTTGCATCAGCCGTGACGGTTGCGGCGATTGCAAATTTTTATCTCGATCGTGGGCATTTCTTATCAAGATCATTCTGGCTCGCAGTTATCCAGTTGAGCGTGAGCCTGGGTTACATAACCATATTAACATTTGTCATCCACTATACCCGTAGTGAAAACCGGCTGTTGCCGGCCACCCTGGCAATCCTGGCGCTGGAACCACTGGTCACTCAGATTTTGTTCTGGAACAACCCGGGTGGTTTTTTTTTCTCCCCCAAGTTTTATCTTAATCCCCCTGACCCAATCGCCGCAAATAGCCCCTGGTTTTCTGTCAATGCAATTTATTCCACTGGCCTTTTGTTGATCGCACTGGTGATGCTGGCGCGTGATTTTAGTTACCGGCCGCTTGCCTACCGTCACCAGACCATTTTTATTATGTCTGGCATTGCGGCTTCGATCGTGATCAATAACAACTTCAGCATTGCTGATTTTGTATTGACACAAGATTTAAAAGTTTTATCGTTGCTGGCCACCGGAATTGCGCTCACACTTGGTTTTCGAAACGCAGGTATTTTCGAGATCCCCCCAATCACACGGGAAAGTGTTGTACAAAGCATGAATGATGGCTGGATTGTGATGGATGCTAATAATCGCATTGTAGACATCAACACTGCCGCGGAGAAACTTATCGGTGTTCCTGGGAAAAAATTATGGGGGCTGCCTGCCGAAGAAATATTTATCAACTGGCCCAACTTAATGAACAGTCTCAATGACAATCGCGAGATTGGATTAAAAGGCAGTGTAAAAATAGATGAAGAATGGATATTTCTGGACATCCACACTTCCCCACTGATCGATGCCAATTCGAACCAATTTGGAAAACTAATTGTCTGGCGTGATATAACAGAACGGCGGCTGGCGGATGAAGCCCGCCAACAGGCGCGCGATGAAATGTTCATTTTGTTACACTCCATCACCAGCGCCGCCAGCCGGGCCATCAACCTGGATGATTTTCTCGCCGAATCGATTTACCAGATCGTTTATTCATCCCACAGCCAATCAATCACCGTATACCTGTTGGATGAACACTATAAAACCGAAAAAGGACGCAACCTGGTTCTGGCGGCTCAACATGGTCTGCCACTCGTCCCAAATAGCCACATGGTATCCATCCCGGCCAATCTTGAAATTGTGGAATGGGTCCTTAATCACGGCACCCCCCTGCTGATACCGGATATGCAAAGTGATGCGCGTATTCCGGCCCCCATGCGAGACTTAGGCCCCATGTCATTATTGCTGATCCCGATGATCATGGAAGGCCAAACGCTTGGCATGATCAGCCTGAGCCGGACAGGAAATTCGCCCTATACCCCTGACGAGGTCGCCCGGTTAACCGCTGTTACCGATGAGGTGGCCACATTCGTTCTTAGTAACCGCCAGCGCCAATTATCCATCGCCCTGGCAGAACGGCAGAGACTGGTACGCGACCTGCACGATTCGGTCACCCAAAAGCTTTACGGTCTGGTGACTCTGGCAGAAGCGACCCAGGCCGGCATTCAGGCCGGTGTAACCGATATGCCCGCCAAGGTTATCGTCCGCATGGCTGAAAACGCCCGCCAGGCACTCAAAGAAATGCGTCTTTTTATGTTTCAAATGCAGCCAGTCGATTTTGAACGCGACGGCCTGGTTGAAGCCATCCAGTATCGTTTATCCGCCGTGGAAGGTCGCGCTGATATTAATGCCCGCCTAAGCACAGATGATGATATATCATTACCACTGGAAAAGGAACTAGCGTTATACTTCATCACCCAGGAAGCTCTAAACAACGTGATCAAACATGCAAAAGCAACCCAGGTAAACGTTTCTATGAAAAATAAAAAAACTAATTTCATTTTGGAAGTCGATGATAACGGTTGTGGCTTCGATCCAAAAATAACCGACCATGGAGGCATTGGCATGCGATCCATGCGCGAACGCGCATTGCAAATTGGCGGAAAATTGAAAATATCTTCAGCTCCTGGCAAAGGGACAAAGATAACTGTTACTCTAAAAAATAATGGCCATTCTGGAGGGGATGAATGAAAGAAATTCGTGTTCTTGTAGTGGATGATCAGACTGTAGTCCGGGAGGGACTGGTCTCTATCCTGTCCTTTCAATCAGATATCAAGATTGTAGGCCAGGCCCGGGATGGCCAGGAAGCCATCGAAATTGCAAAACAAGACAAACCTGATGTGATCCTGCTGGACCTGGTTATGCCCAAACAGGATGGTCTTGATTCTATTTCGAAGCTGAGAGAAGTTGCCCCTGCCGCAAAAATATTGATCCTGACCGGTTACGCCGACCCTGAACGCGTCTTCCGAGCCATCAAAGCCGGCGCAATTGGTTACCTCCTGAAGGATTCCACCTGGGAACAGCTCATGCAAGCCATTCGGGATGTTGCCAAGGGACAATCTTACATTGATTCTTCAATTGCTATTAAGGTAATTCAGGAAATCAATACCGAGCCCACGCCCCCTCACACCAACCATTCCCTGGTGTTGACCGATCGCGAATTGCAGACCCTGCGTCTGATTGCGAAAGGCCTGAGCAATCAGGAAATCGCCGCCGCCATGTTTGTTCACGAACGCACGATCGCAAAATATGTAAGTAACATCCTTAGCAAGCTTCAATTGGCAAACCGCACCCAGGCGGCCCTGTATGCAATCAGAGAAGGTCTGGACAAGGAATAACCCATCCATTTGAGGTGGGACGACGAAAGCAGCCGCTACAAATGAACCTTTTTTATGGCTCGCTCCCACCTCTGGCGCGGATAGCCAACCCCGCAACAACACTGCTGAACGCACTGGCTTGCTTCACCTTCTGAGCGCCAAATATGCGTTCCAACATCCCAGTGAATAGTGGGATGTTGGAAGACCCGCCCGTCCTGACCACAGCATCAATTTCCCCAGGTTCGAGCCCAGAAACTGCCAGCGTATCCATCACCAGCTTCTGCACCTGCGACAGGTAACCCAGGATATCCGTCTCAAACTGGGTGCGCGTGTACAATTCCCATAAAGCAATATCTTTATCTTCCATGCTGATCACTGTCGCCCCCTGGCCAGAGAGCGCGATTTTGGCCGCCTCAACCCGATTGTAAAATGAAAAAGCCAGGTCATTGTAGATCAGGCCGCGCAGAGCCTTCAGGCGCACCGGAGCCAGCCCGGCCCGGATGGCCTTATCCAGGATGTTGCGATTTTGCGGGGTGCCCAATTCGGGCAGCGCCATCCAATCAGTGACGGCGTGGATCATTTCTTGAATTTCGGGCTGGTGTTTTATTTTTCCAAATCCGAAATAGGGCAACATTCTTTTTTCGATAATGGCGCGATCGAAATCACTGCCGGCCACATCCACACCGCCACTGGCATAGACCCTGCGCCCTGCTGGGTCACCCAGGCGCATGATGGCAATATCAAGAGTACCGCCGCCAAAGTCAAATATGAGCACATTCTGAGGGGAACTGATGGTCTGCTCATAATCCAGGGCCGCCGCCACCGGCTCGAGCTCAAAATCCACTTCTTTAAAACCAGCCACATAAGCCGCCTCGCGCAGAATGTCTTCAGCCCTGCCATCCAACTCGGGCACATCTGAAAATTTGACCGGCCGGCCCAATCGAACCGCCTGGATGGGCTCACCCAACAGGTTTTCAGCCCGGCTTTTAAGCAGGCTCAAGTAAATTTTTACCAGCTCGCCCACAGAATAAAACCGTTCAAATATCTGGGTACCCGGGTAACCGTCCTTGCGCAGCGCAGTTTTCAGGTATTGCATCAAGCGGCCCGGCTTGAGTTCATCAACATAGACATAAATATCGCGAACGTAATGCATGTCTGCGCCGCGTACGTCAATCTCTCCAGCCCATTGTTTTACATAGCGTCGCTGCCGGTTGACATTATCCCGGTAATACAGCTCAATCGCTTCCTGCCCGATATAATGGCGGTAATCGCGGGTAACATACAATGCAGTCCGGATCACTTCCGGTAAAATATTCTGGCGGTCCACAGGCAGCACCTTCACATGCTGCCCATCGTAAACAGCAACACCCGAATTAGATGTGCCAAAATCGATACCGACCCTCAGGCTCATGACTTTGACCCTTTTCCAGCTGCGGCTTGGATCTTTCCAACCGAAAGACAGGCAAGCTCAGCACGGATCGAGCCCGCACCACACACTTCGCCCACTCCATGCGTATTAAGATTTCCCTTTCCATCCAACACAAACAATCCATCCTGATCACAGACCGCTAACGCACCAATAAAGCGTGTGCCCTGCTCCAGACGGTTTGGCGATATGAGCGCCTGTCCACGGGCCGCCGGCGATTTGGCGAACTCCAGGCTGGAAATTTCCCGCTGAATTACCTTGCCGCTCTGGGTCAGGCACAGCAGCACCTCATCCAGCCCTGGCACAAAAGCCGCCACCACATGATCGGAACCATTCAAATGGATGCGTTCCTCAGCCGCGAATGACAGATCATCCACGTCCAGGGCCAAAACGCGCCCCTCATACGTCACCAAAATCAACCGCGCTTTTTTCTCACCCAGCAGCACCTCAAAAGGCTGGTCGCTTTTATGAATCGCGCCCCGCCCCAGGTAATGCTCGGCAAGCACCTTCTCGACTATGCTCCTGGAGGTCTTTTTAACGTAACCTCGGCGGCTGACCTGCAGGATGAACTCGGAAACTGGCAAACGCGAAAGCGGCATCAGGCTAACCAGCAGTTCCCCGGCATGAGGCTCATCTGGCAAACCGGCCTGATCCCAAGCCCAACTACCACCGATTTCAACCGCTGGAAAAGCACTAACCGGACGAGTGCTCACCCGCCCTGAACTGAAAAGCAGCAGCACTTCTTCATGGCCTGGTAACGCCAGCAGCCGCGGTAATTCGCCGCTCAAAGATAACTCACCCGTCAGGCAGCCCAAGCTGGCTGCCCCAGAAAGCCTCAAATCTTGCGGCTGCAGTTGAAGAATGCGCCCCTGGGCATTGTAAACCAGCAGGCTGGGTGCTTCAAGCCGGGTTGGATTCTCGGCCACGACGCCAGCGTCCGTACCAAAGCGCCGCTTGAGCAGATCCAATTGAAACTCCAGGAAGGCAATTCGCTTCTGAAACTCATCAACACGCGAACCATCCTGCAGAGCGATATTTTCTGCCAGCAGCTCCTCGTTGCGCTCGGTCAGATCGCGCATACGCCCCGCCACCAGTTTCAGAATCATCAATGCTGATCCTGGCCGCGTCTCGGCTTCCTTAATCCACTCCTCAATTTTTTCAGAAAATGTCATGGCTGTTATCCTCGGAACTTGATATTATACATGCACACCGCACACCGCACCCCATTTTCTGCGCTGATCTTCCCCCCCAACCGGGCAGCGCAATCACTCACCTCCCGCCTGGGGATGATAAATGCTGCCAGCCGCGAGAACCAGCGCACCAGCCGCCCAAAGCCACTTCAGGTTGCACTGCGCCAGGCCTGCCGGGAAGCGATTATCCCTGGTCCAGATTCCGCAGGTTCAATCGCTGGTTTTGGCTGTATACTTGGAAAATTAGAAATAGACAGTAAATTTACTAAAAATATTCTACTGAGGTTAAAATTTTAGCATGTTTCCATCTCGTAAACTTAAATTCGGCCTGATCTACGGCCTGGCAGGCGGCCTGATCTTTGCCCTGGCAGCCTGGGGCGTAAATGCTTTCCTTCTCTACCGCGCACAGTTCGCTTACCCATGGCTGGCCCTCCTGATTGGAATCCTGCCAGCCCTGCTGATCGGCGGCCTGGCCGGTTATTTGACCATATTTCTGGATAATGCCCTTCTGGGCGGGTTGAGCTGGTTGATCGCCGGTATTCTTCTGGCTGTGATCGGCATCTGGCTGCCACTTTGGCTCGTGCCAGAATTACTGCCACGCCTGGAACCGGCCCTGCAGAATTGGGTTGATTTTTTCTGGCGGGATTCCTATACCTTTCTGGTATTTTCGGCTGCGATCGTGACGGGCGTTGCCTTCCTGATCGCCGGCCTTCTAGAAACCGTTCTGATCGACCAGACCAGCTTTTCTCCATATAATGGCGCCATCATCATGCCCATCCTGGTTTGCGCCTTCATCACAGGAATTGCCGGCGGCGTGATCGATAACATGGTAAATACGCGCTTTCGCGACTCAGCCATTGCGCTCGACCAGCTGTTTGTCTTTGCGCTGGAAAACGCCGATAAGACCATCGAACCGGCTCTCGCCCGCCAAATGCACATGGGCGCGATCAGCACCATCCGACCTAATATTACTGCCTACCGGCGCCTGTTTTACTTCACCTTCACAGAAACCGCGGACCAGGGTCGGATCCTGGTCGATTTCAAAGGCCATTGGGCCTTATGTGATGTCTTCCTCAGTCAGGTGGCTTTTTGTCAGCCGGTGGAACCACCCCAATGATCCGCGTCCTTGCTCTCCAACCATGAACCTACCCGGGCATCCCAATTCACTCAGCCTGGAAAACCTATCCCAGGCTCTGGATGATCTCAGCGCAGCAGACCCAGACCTGGCGCAGCTGCGCGCCAGGCTGGGAACTCCACCTTTATGGGCCCGCGCAGCAGGTTTCCCAACCCTGGTACACATCATCCTTGAACAACAAGTCTCGCTCGCATCTGCCCGGGCAGCCTTCTCAAAACTCCAGGAAGCCTGCAACCATGAGCTGACACCAGAATTATTTCTGAAATTTGACGATCAGGAATTGAAAAGCCTCGGTTTCAGCCGCCAAAAAACCAGCGCCTGCCGCACTTTGGCTAACACCATCTTGAAGCATGAGCTGGACCTGGAGGCGCTGCCCGAACTGGATGACCAATCCGCCCGAGCAGCGCTGATCAAAGTCAAAGGCATTGGCCCCTGGACAGCAGATATCTACCTGTTGATGGTCTTGCTTAGACCCAATTCGTGGCCAACTGGCGACCTGGCCCTGGCGGTTGCGGTTCAAGAACTCAAACAACTCGCCACCCGCCCCAATCCGGCTGAGCTTGAAAAAATCGCCCTGGTCTGGCAGCCCTGGCGCGCCGTGGCCGCCCGCTTGTTATGGTTTTCCTATCTACGCAAACGTGGCCTGGCCTGAATGGAATAAACCCGTCGTAGCAAAGCCCGCGGCGAAAGCTCATTTTCAACCCCGCTAGCCGCGTAAAAGCTCAACCGGCTCAGCCGCATAACATTCTTACCCAAGTTATTATCCCCCAGGAGATGCAGCCAGGTGACTATCAACCCATTCAAACTGGAACGCTATTACGCCGAATATGAATTCAGCGCCAAATACATGCTGAGCTCATCCGACTGTGAAAGCCTGACGATGACGGAACTGCTCGCGATGGCCTCGCCCGAAAGCCTGCAGCTCTGGCAAAACCTCAAACTGGGATACACTGAAACGCCCGGTCACCCGCGCTTAAGAGCTGAAATCGCTCGTGGCTATGCGCATATCAAACCGGAAAACGTGGTCATCGCAGCCCCCGAAGAGGCCATCTTCATCGCCATGCAGACCCTGCTCAACCCCGGTCAGCACGTCATCGCCATTGCGCCTGCCTACCAATCCCTGCACGAGATTGCCCGCTCGATCGGCTGCAGCCTGAGCACCTGGGACCTGGAACCCTCCCCGGATGGCTGGAGCCTTGACCTTGACAAACTAGCGGGCAGCTTCAATTCTGAAACCCGCCTGCTGGTACTCAATTTTCCACACAACCCGACCGGCTTCATCCCCAGCCGCCAGCAGTTTGACGATATCCTAAACCTGGCGCAAAAACACGGGGTCTACGTTTTTTGCGATGAAATGTACCGGTTGCTGGAAAGCGACCCGGCACTGCGCCTGCCATCCGTCTGCGATATCTATGAAAAAGGCTTCGCCCTTTCGGGGCTATCAAAGTCGTACGCCCTGCCTGGGCTGCGCATCGGCTGGCTGACCACCCAGCAAGACCAGCTGATCCGGGACTGGCTCAGTTATAAAGACTACACCACCATCTGCAACAGCGCCCCTTCCGAGATTCTGGCCATCATTGCAATCCAAAACACAGAACGGATCGTCAACCGCAACCTGGAAATTATCCGTGGCAACATCAGCCTGGCCGAACAGTTCTTCGCCAAATACCCGGCCATCACCGCCTGGAACAGCCCAACGGCCGGCTCAGTCGCCTTCCCCAAATGGCTCGGTTCTGGCAGCGTTGAAACATTCTGCCAGGACGTGCTGGCAAAACAGGGCATCATGATCGTACCTGGCAGCATATTTGACCAGCCCGGTGGCTACTTCCGCATCGGGCTCGGGCGAAAGAATTTTGGCGAAATCCTGGAACACCTGGATGAATACCTGGGCGCGCTCACCTGAAACCTGGCAAAAACGCCCAATCAAATTTGGGATTTGCCGGCAGCCAGTTTTGCCAGTATAATCTCTAAGCACGCCTACGTAGCTCAATGGATAGAGCGCCTGACTTCGGATCAGTAGGTTGCGGGTTCGACTCCTGCCGTGGGCACTAGATATGGTGGTAATATGCACCAAAACCCCCGCCTGTGGGGCATAAAAACCTGTCCTTAGGACAGGTTTTGTTTTAATGGTGCAGATTGGTGCAGAT
>JAPLGT010000242.1:0-3268 GCA_026390035.1 Chloroflexota bacterium | reverse complement strand
GCTTAGGTACAGCCGGATAACGCTGCTCCTGTGCCAATCTTGTTCCGGTCAGGGTCAGGAGCGTGCCAATCAGGGTCAGTGTCCAGAACCAGCCTGCTCCACTGAACAGACTTTTTGTCGATGCCGGGAAAATCCAGGACAAGGCGGTGATGAGGAAACCGATCGCAAGGCCAATCGAGACCAGCACGATCAAGGGTTCGCGGCGCGTGTTGAAGAGGCTTCTCATCGCTTATTTGACCTGGACAACGAGAATCTCACCCGGACTGACAAGGCCCGCGCAGTCCTGGGCACGCAGGATGACGATATGCGCACCTTCGGTAAATTCAGGGAAACCAATGTGATAGGTCCAGGTAGTTTCCTTGATCGTCTCATCCAGGGCAAATCCCGCCGCATTCCAGCCTTCGATCCAACTGCGACCATGATCGGTGGAAAGCTCTACAAGACAAATACCGGAACCACGATCAGAGATTTCGGCAGATAAGTCGGAAGATGTGGCTGCCACTACGGTATTGATCGGTGAGATCCAGGTAACAGTCGGTGGTGTCTTGTCGATGTCTATGAACTGGGTGACCACATTATCCCGCCCGGCAGGCCCGGGTTGGAGTTCGATCTGGTGCTGGCCTTCATCGGAAATGGTGAGCAAGCCACCTGGCATGGGTTTTCCATTTGCGAGGACATCGGATGGCGCGAGAACGTGAATCGTGACGTCTGATGTGTACCAGCCGCTTGGCGCGCCAGTCAGGGGGCTGATACCTACCTCGGCATCCAGGGGCCCGGCAATGATTTCGTTAAATGGTACGGTGCCAGGCTTGAACGGTTTCGCCCAAAGGGATAAGACGGATAGAACGGTTAAAAGAAAATGGGAAAATTTCATCGCGGTTCCTTATTCAGAAAAGAGATAAAGTCCTGGGTCAGTGTCTCCAGCCAGGAAATTTCCATCAATATAAGGCGGTACTCTGACTCGGCGTGTCCGGGATGCAAATCGTTCAGCCACAGAAATATTTCTTCCTGCGTGCAGGTCTGGAGCGCACCGCTTGACTGGGCTGTCATCCAGGAGAAGCAGACGGGTTGCATCACCGGCAGCAATCCCTGCGCACGCGCGGTTATTTCCTTTGCGAAGCGCCAGGCAGGCAGGTTGGCCTGGGATGCTGGTTCTGGGCACACGGTGGAGGCGGGGACTTCCCGAAATATTGTCGTCATCAATGAATAATTTTTCCGTGTTCCAGAACAGGGGATATTCTGTGGATGGGTTGGAATGACCCCAGTGGATGAATTCGTTGCTGGGCGAGAGTGGAACATTCCAGTCCGTCGCAATCGGGCCGGTGTCGTACAGCCCACCCTGTCGACAGTAGTTTGAGTAAATTGGCTGGCATCGATCCCAATCTATGCCACTTTTCGAGACATGCGAGCCCGAAATGCTGACGCGCACCACGTCACCAACGGAAACATCTCCCAAAACGATTTCGGGCAATTCACTGCTTTGTGAGTCTGTGCGCAGAATGACCCAGACCTCGAAATTGGTAGACTGCACCAGGGCGATCTCGGAGGCAAGACCCATGACAAAGACCTGGCGCACTTCGATGACTGTGCCGGTAAACGACCAGGTATTCGGGGATGAGAAGGTCAAACCCTGCCCAATAAGAGAAAGAACAAGTGCGATCAGAGAGAAGGTAGGCATCATCATGGTTGTACTGGTGGAGGGGCAAGCGAGCCTGCCCCTCCACACTGGCTTCCTGGTTACGGTTTCGCTGGAGCAGGTGTAGCAGTGGCAGGCAGCATAGGTGCCACAAACTTGATCTTCTTCTGCGCATTTCCCTGTCCGTCTGGGTTGATCAGCACAGTGTAGTTGCCTGGAACGAGCGTCCCGACTGTCACATCTTTGCGGTAGCCGCTGATCTTGGTATCGCAGGGGACACCATTACCGACTGCTTTGAGATCATAGGCATAGATCGAGATGACCTTGCCGCTCACTGAACTGCTCAACTGCACCTTGCTGCAGGCGTAGCTGCCAAGCAGGCGGAACGTCGCAGGCTGGCTGTTGATTGTGGTGACCTTCACGACGCTGGCAAAGCGCGCGATCTTGGTTCCACCGGCGAAAGCCACGCTGGTGAATAGGACTGCCAACAGGGATACCAATCCCAGGACGAGGAAAAACTTCTTACTGAACTTCATGGTGAAACTCCTTCGATTTGAATGTTGGGTCACGGCTCAGTGCCGTAAAGCCCATGGAAACGGTCAGGACAAAAAGCCCTGGTATTAAAAAACAAATGGGATCAGCCGCCAGCGCACCTGGTTGGCATATTTCTCATACCCGGCGATGACTCGTTCTTCGCGCAGGGCGCGCAGCACCTGGATATAGAGCAGCACCGAAATAACCAGTGGCGCACCGGAGGTGCCCGCGCACAATGCCAGACGCAGAAGCAGTTCACCGGTGTACATCGGATGGCGGACAAAGCAGTATGGACCCGAAACCACCAGCCCGCGATCGGCAGGCGCGATCCCGAAACGGCGACCAAGGCGTGCCAGCGACCACAAGATCAGCAGGTAACCAGCTCCGCCAACCAGTGTCCAAACCAAAGAGACTGCTTCAGGGCGGGTGCCTGCCAGCGATGGGAACTTCATACCCAACACCGGCAAAAGTGCGGCCAGCAGCCCAAGGTACAACCCGACACTGTCCGATTTCTGCGCAGGCAGGCGTACCGCATACAGGATCGCCACCAAAATATTGTGGGCGGTATTGAGCCAGCCCAGGATGGATGGGTGCTCCCAGCTCACGATGCCAGCCAATATGGCGGCGAATGCAAAGAAGGCGAAACCCAGCCGGTCGCGTAATTGACCTGGTACCTGCTCTGCAGTGGGTTGGGTCAGGTCAGTCACACGTACCTGAGTGCTTTTTTGCTCCAGCATTAGCCCAAACCTCCGAACAGACCGACCACCACCGGGTAACCAATGACCACCATGATCGTGGCCAGGAACGGGATGAAGTAGAAAACGACCATAGGCACAACCAGCTCGGAACCAAGCTTTTCGGCGCGCTGTTCAGCCTGCCCGATGTACTCGGAAGCGATGCTGATGGCCAGTTGGCCCATCAACTCCTGCTGGGCTGTGCCGCGCTTGATGAAGGACAACTGCACACCCATCCCGATCAGTTCGGGCATCAGGGATTCCTGCGCCTCGCGCTGGATCTGCTCGATCAGGTCACGGCCCTGGGATTGCTGGATGACGTTGCGCATCCATTGCCCGACTAAACTGGGCGCCTTGCTCACGC
>JAPLGT010000027.1:0-31670 GCA_026390035.1 Chloroflexota bacterium | reverse complement strand
TCGGCTTACTTTCTGCAGGCCTGGCTTCCGGATGTTGCCCGGATGCGTCAACGTAATATCGTGGCTGATTTCCTGCGGCACCCAGATTCTCCTTTGAACCGGCAAATTGAGCTGTTGTTGGTTTCAGGGGATGTCAGTTTGTTTGAAGAAAAATATACGGCGGCAGAGATCAAAATTCGGATTATTGTTGCTTTGCTCGATCTGCAAAAATATATTTACTGACTGGTATCCAGTTTTTCTTTTGACCATGCAAATTAACATGAATAATGTTGTAAGAATTTGTGTCATGTGATGCTGGATTCCGTGGCTTGCCAGGCGCGAAATTTTCACCGAAAATATTTCTCCTTGCCGCAAGTGCTTTATCCATTATTGACGTTATTGATCTTAATCGGATCAATCAAAAAGGCCTCCACAATTGTGGAGGCCTTTTTTGAAAACAAAAGCGCTTATCCGCCGCATCCAGGGATGAAAGGCGCGTAAGAGCACCATAGACTGTTTGCATCGACATAATAGAGTATGCCGGCGCAGCTGCAAACCAGGCACAACAGCACCACACCGATGATGATCAGCGCGATGCGAGAATTGCCAGCTTTGGCAGGAGCAGGAGCCGACAGCGGGCTTGGGCCGGCAGGGACCTTCCCTGCGTAAACAGGCGCGGGCGTAAGCGCAGGTTTGGCAGCTGGAATCGCTGCAGCTTCTGGGCGTGGCAGGGGAGCTGGTGGGCGGCTGGTAGAGAGCATAGTGGCGTTTGGATCTACCTGGACAATCGATTCAAAGAGCAGGTTGATTTGCTCGCCAAGCGAAATCACTTCGCCGGGTTGCAAAACGTGCTGTCCCGTCAGGCGTTGGCCGTTGACGAAGGTGCCATTTGTGGAGCCCAGGTCGGTCAGGATGAATTTACCTCCCTGAAAGACAAACTGGGTGTGTTTGCGCGAGACCTCGGCATCATTGATAACGATGCCGTTCTCTGCTTCTCGGCCGATCGTGATAATATCGCCTTCCAGAGGGAACGTTTTGCCAGGAGTTGGCCCGGAATGCATAACAAGTTGATACTGAGCGGTCATTTTTCCTCCAAGAATCGATGAATTAATCGGTATTTTAGTTTACTAATTTTACAGTAAAAAGTCAAATAAATGTTTCTGCGATTTCAAGATTAAATATTTCCCCAAAAGATTGCTGAATCGCTTGTTTGACACGTGTCATCGTAGGTGCGCTGGCAAATATATCGGCCAGCGAAATAACTGGGTAATCCCCGATCCCACAAGGGATGATCCCATCAAAATAATCCATCTCCGGACAAACATTCAGGGCAAAGCCATGCCGGGTGATGCCATTGGCATCCACCTTGACGCCGATGGCGGCGATTTTCGCTGGTTTTTGGCGATCGTTGGGGCTGCAGCGTGGGCAGCGTGAAGCCATGTCGGCCTGTACCCAGATCCCGGTTTTACCGCTGATCTGTCCGCTGACCAACCCCAGCCTGGCGAGTGCGCCGATCAGCATCTTCTCCAGGTTGCGCACATACCCGACGTGGTCCATTCCGTCTAATTTTAAGAGAGGATAACCCACAAGCTGTCCTGGGCCATGATAAGTAACATCGCCGCCGCGGTCCACCCAGTGCACGGTTACACCGCGTTCTTCCAGCGTTGCTTGATCCCAGAGCAGGTTTTGAGCTTGCCCGCGCCGTCCGAAAGTGAAAGTATGCGGGTGTTCAAGCATTAACAGGGTTGCAGGCCGTTCTCCGCGCGCAATTTCAGCAGCCAGCCTGTTTTGAAGATCCCAGGCGGCTTGGTATGCGATTGTACCGAGGTCGATGGTATGGCAGATCATAAAAAATGGGGCTGAAACCCCCGCTTTTGCCTGGGAACTTCAGCCCGAAAATTCAACTTCCGAAAACCCGACGATACAAATCTGATTCGAGTAAGTTATTGGGATCGGTACGCTGTTTGAGCGCTTTGAAACGTGCCATGGTTTCTGCGCCGAGGAATTGGGCGGCTGTTTCTGGTGTGGTTTCGCTGTTCTTTGCAAAGTAGAAACGTCCGCCAGCGGCGAGTACCAGCGCATCAAACTCTTGCAGCATCTTGCGCATGGGTTCACGAGTGCTGTTGGTCACCATAAAGTCCATGGCCAGTGAGAACCCGTCGACCGCATGTGAGATCAAGAATTTATCAGGGCGGTGGCGTTTGGTCACTCCCAGGTAAGATGGCATACCGCGTTTTTGAGAGATTGTCAGCATTTCCCTCCAAACATCTTCAGCGGTTTCCTTGGGCATGAAGGTTTGATATTGGATCAACCCGCCAGAGCCATAAGCCAGTTCCCATTTTGGCACATAATCCAGCAGGAAATGGAATGCAGCGTGTGATTGGCGATAGACGCCTGAGCGCAGGCTGGCGACATACTTGGCGGTATTGACCAGACCCCACAGCGGGGCGATCCGAAAAGGTGCCATGAAATAGTGGATGATGGATTTTGGGAAAACCCCAAACATTTTATCGGGTAAAGTCTGGTACTGCACCTGCATGGTTTTTTTCGGTTCGGGATCTTCACCTTCATGCAAGTATTTTGCGGCGTGGATTTGCCCGCGTCCCAGGCCGCTGCCGCCCGCCATGGCGTCTAACCAGCCGACGGTGTAATCATAATCAGGGGCGGCAGTCAGGATGGCGTTAAGATGCTCGGATAAATTATGTACCGGGTAGGCGTTTACCTGCAAATACCCTGAATACATCTTTTTCATCTTGAGCGTGATCGATGTGAATACACCCAGCATGCCCATCCCGCTGATCATGGCATAGAAAAGATCGCCGTTTTTCGTGGGGGAACAGGTCAACTCAGCGCCGGTGGGCAATAGGGCGGTGAATTCCTGAACATGTTCGCCGATCGTGCCCATCTTGAAATTATTTTTTCCATGGATGTTCATTCCCAGACACCCACCCAGGGTGGTCGTCATCGTACCAGAGACTACCGGGGGCCACCAACCGTCGGGTAAAACGATTTGCCAGAGTTTTTCGAGAGTAACCCCTGGTTCGGCAGTGATCAGGCCGGTTTCGGGGTCCCAATCGATGATTTTATTCATGCGGGTTAAATCCATTACAATCCCGGCGCTGTTCAAGGCAGCATCGTTATAGGAACGACCAGCTCCTCGCAGGGTAATTTTTAGACCGTTATGCCGGGCATACTTAAATACAGTCTGGATATCATCGACATTTTCTGGTTTGTAAAGATAAGACGCTGCCCGCAGCGAATGGCCGAAATTTTCGAGATACTCGAGGCGTTCGTAAGGTAGTGTAGCGGTAGTCATATATTTTTATAGAGGGTAGTTTATTAAAATAGGGTCTTTTGCTGCCCTCTCTCCATTTATTAGTTAGAATGACAAACGCCGGAAAATCACCGACGGAATGTGTTTGATGATCCACATTACCAATCCCCAGCGGCTGAGGGTATAGATGGTTTGTTTGCGTGCCTTGAGGGCCATCCAGATATCATTGGCGGCTTGCTCCGGAGAGACCACCCAGAATGTGCGTGGGGAGTCTTTGAGCATATCCGTATCCATGAACCCGGGCTTCACAGTCAGCACGTGGACGCCGTGGCGGGAAAGACGGTTGCGCAGCGCTTCAAGATAAGTCGCCAGTGCAGCTTTGGACGCGTTATAACCTGGGTTTCCCACACGACCGCGGTCGGCCGCAACCGAAGAGATGCCGACGATTTGTCCGGAATTCAGGGACTGAAAAATTGGAGCGACGGCGTTGAACCAGGCCTGTGCTCCCAGCGCATTTACTTGCATCATTTTGAGATCTTTTTCAAAATCGTAGGTTGTAGGCGTTGTGGGTAGTAAAATACCTGCATTGTAGATAAATAAATCCAAACCGCCCAGATCAAGCATTATTTTTTGAAGCAAAGCTGGAATTTCATCGAACGCTGTAACATCGTGAATATAGGCCAAAGCCTGGGTGCCCTCACCTGCTGCGTTGATTTCGCTGCAAGTGGTTTGTAATAGCTCAGGGTTACGATCGATCAACCCTAATAAGTAGCCCTCGCGCGCCAGCCGGCGTGCCAGTGCTGCCCCCAATCCCTTGGCAGAACCGATGATAATGGCTCTCCGACGAGGTTGGAGTGGTGTCGCGGCGTTCGGTTTGCTAGCTGGCATACTGTTCTCCAAATAAATGGGCATGGGCCCCGGTTTCGGCACCCCCGAAGTATGTGGGGCCAAGCGGGAAGATAACCTTGATTTTAACATACTCTGGTACGTGTTTTCCCGCGTTAAAACTTTTGCAAAAGACCTTTTCATTTTGCTTATACTTATAGATGTATCCTGGTCGGATCTGCGCCAGCTTTGCATTTTCTCCGGCTCTGGTTATCCGGGTTTCAGACCTGCTGCTTGGGGTTGATGAAACCGACGCTCTCGGGTTGCTATTTTTTGAAAGCCTGCGAGTAAATTGATTTATCTCACCAAGTTTTTTTGATCCGGGTACTCACAAAAATGGAGGAAGTCATGGCGCGAAAAGTGAAGTTGATCTTGAATCCGATGGCTGATATGGGTTCTGCCTGGCGTGCGGCCAACGATCTGCGCCCGCTTATGGTTGAATATGGTGGCGCGGATTGGAGCGGTACCGTCTACCCCGCGCATGCCACCGAACTGGCCAAACAAGCTGCCCTGGATGGTTACGATATGGTGATTGCCATGGGTGGTGATGGTACTGTGCATGAAGTCGTAAATGGCTTGATGCAGGTACCGGCAGAGAAGCGCCCCATTCTGGGTGTTGTGCCGGTTGGCTCGGGCAATGACTTTGCGCATGCCATTGGTATTCCTTTACAGGCTGATCGCGCCTTGCAGCATGCGTTTAAAAGCCCGCCATCTCTTGTGGATATAGGTTTGCTGACCGATGAAAACGGACGCCAGGAATATTTCGACAATACAGTTGGGATTGGTTTTGATGCTGTCGTAACCATTCGCTCGCACAAACTGCCGGTTGTGCGTGGTTTTATGATGTACCTGACGGCAGTCATTCAGACCATATTATTGAACCATGATCCGGTTCTTATGCAGATTGAAAATGGCGAAGATCATTGGGAAGAGAAAGCCCTGATGTTTACTGTGTGTAATGGCGGACGCGAGGGTGGTGGGTTTATGATTGCCCCCGAAGCAAAAAACGATGATGGCATTCTGGATTTTGCCATGGTTAAGAAGTGTGACCGTTTGACAATGTTCAGACTCGTTCCTGAGTTTATGAAAGGCACGCATGCCCGTTTCGCGCAGATCAAAATGGGCACTTGCAAATCACTCTCCATTCGGGCGGATCGACCCATGTATATTCACGCTGATGGAGAGATTTTCACCAGCTTTGGTAGTAATCTTAAAGGGTTGAAATTCGAGATTCTGCCGGGTGCCTTGCAGGTTGTTCGCGGATAAGCCCGTGCTGGTAAAATGATTGTGTGCTACTGTACGAAAAACTGTTTCTACACCTTGTGAAAGCCTATGCCCTCTCTTGCTCAAACCCTGCCATCCAACGATATCGGTTTTTTGCGCATCGTCGCATCCCTTTGGGGACTGGAGCTGACTTCGTCTGATCCGGCTGAAGCAGCTGTTGAACTGGCTGATAGCCTGTGTGATGCCGAATTACTCGAAGAGGTAGTTTCCACACTTTCCAAGCAAGGCCGGTCTGCACTGACCGCACTCCTGGCTGAAAATGGACGCATGCCCTGGGTGGTATTTGCGCGCCGTTTTGGTGAGCTGCGCGAAATGGGTCCGGGCAAGCGCGATCGTGAGCAGCCCCATCTGCAGCCCAGCTCTGCCGCTGAAATACTCTTTTACCGTGGGCTTGTAGCAAAGGCGTTTTTCAATCCGGATACGCAGGATAAGTTTGCTGATAAAGGTCCGCAGGAATTCGCCTTCATCCCGGATGACATGTTTATGGCTCTGGATTTTGCAGGGATGATCCCGGAACCTGCTCGGGAAGAAATTTTGGAAGAAGTGCCTGATGCTTATCAGGAAGACTTTGAAACATCGGAATCTGCTGGTCCTCGCGAGAAAAACTCTCCTTCAGCGAATACTTCGACGGAAAGCGATTTGCTCGGACGTCCGGCCTCCCCGGCTGAAAAAGCAGTGCCCAGCCTGGCAGGTGATCGGATTTTAGATGATGCCTGTACTTATCTGGCGGCTGTGAGAATGGGTCTGGAGCCGCCAGAATTGTTTGTTCCGGTGGCAGTCTTGCGGGAATTATTAATTGCATCTGGCGTGGTTAGCTCAACCAACCTGGCACCTGAGGTGGTTAAATCCTTCCTCGAATCTCCGCGTGAAAAAGCGTTGTTACTCTTGCGCACAGCTTGGCAGTCAAGTGAAAGTTTCAACGAACTGCGCCAATTGCCCGGCCTGGTGTTTGAAGGTGGCTGGAGCAACCAGTCATTGGTGACACGTGAATTTTTGCTGAATCTGCTTGAGCCAATTCCTGATGGTCAATGGTGGAGTTTGCCAGCTTTCGTGCGCGATATAAAGACCAGGTACCCAGATTACCAACGTCCTGCCGGCGATTACGATTCCTGGTTCATCCGGCGCCAGGCCGATGGCGTTTTCTTGCGCGGTTTTGCCAGTTGGGACGAAGTCGATGGAGCCCTGATCCGTTACATGGTCAGCGGACCCCTGCATTGGCTTGGGCTGCTAGACCTGGCAGCTTCTGATGCTGGCGCGGCCCCGACGGCTTTTCGCGCGAACAACGAGAATCAACGACCTGCCGTTTCCCCTTCTCAATTTGAAGAGAACGGGAAACTGACAGTCACTTCGCAGGGCAAGATTATCGTTCCCCGCCTTGCGCCGCGCGCGGTTCGCTACCAAATTGCCCGGTTCTGCGAATGGGACGCCCAAAAAGAGCAGGAATACCATTACCGGGTAACAGCCGGAACGTTGAAACGCGCCCGTGAACAGGGTCTTAAAGCAGAACACCTGCTCGGTATTTTGCGCAAACACTCAGCCGCCCCGCTGCCGCCGCCATTTGTGAAGGCCCTGCAGCGCTGGGAGCAGAATGGCACCGAAGCCCGCGTTGAAAGCCTGGTCGTGCTTAAAGTATCGCGGCCTGAGGTTCTAAGTGAATTACGCGCTTCAAAAGCTGGGCGCTTCCTGGGTGAGATCATCGGCCCTACCACTGTGGCGATCCAGGCCGGGGCCGAAGCACGGGTCATGGCAGCCCTGGCTGAACTGGGTATCCTGGCTGAAGGCCAGACCAGTGATCATTAGCCCGTTTATGGTTGCCGAACTTGTTGAGAAATAATCTGTAAGCGCTCTTTTCTTTTGTACGACGGCAATGTATTGCATGGCAAGTGTCTTTCAAAAAATCTTAATGTCCGATATTTATCTTCAGGAGATGTGCATGTCTAAAACTGATTGGATTACCCAGGAACTCGATAGCTTGAAGCAGGCTGGTCTTTATAATCGTATCCGTACCATCGAATCGCCGCAGGGGGCCTGGTTGGTGGTGGATGGGAAGCGTGTGCTTAATTTCTGCTCAAATAATTATCTTGGACTGGCAAACCATCCAGATATTGTGGCCGCGGCGAAAAAGGCCATTGATACCCTGGGTGTTGGTCCGGCCGCGGTGCGTTCCATCGCCGGGACGATGAGTTTGCATGTTGAGTTGGAAAAGCGCCTGGCGGCTTTCAAGGGTGTTGAAGCAGTCATTACCTTTCAGAGTGGTTTTAGCGCCAACCTGGCTACCATCCCGGCACTGGTAGGTAAGGAAGATGTGATTTTTTCGGACCGGCTGAATCATGCCAGCATTATCGATGGATGCCGTCTTTCAGGGGCAAAGATCATTGCCTACGAGCATAATGACCCGGCCTCGCTGGATGACCAAATCAAGGCGAATTTAGGCCAATTTCGCCGGGCGCTGATCGTGACTGATGGTGTGTTTAGCATGGACGGTGATATCGCTCCCTTACCCGATATCTATGAAGTTGCCAAAAAATATGACATCCTGCTGATGGTGGATGATGCGCATGGCGAAGGTGTCTTAGGCAACGGCGGGCGCGGCATTGTCGATCATTTCGGACTGCACGGTAAGGTGGATGTGGAGATTGGCACAATGTCGAAGGCCTTTGGCGTTATGGGCGGTTTGGTTGCCGGGAGTGCTGTTATTATTGATTGGCTGCGCCAACGAGGACGGCCCTTCCTGTTCTCATCGGCGGTCACAGTGCCAGATGCGGCTGCCTGTCTTGCGGCGATTGACCTGCTTGAAGATTCAACCCAGCTGGTTGACCGGTTGTGGAGCAATGCAAAGTATTTCAAAACGGAGATGAAGACTCTCGGGTTTAACACCGGCGTAAGCGAAACACCCATCACACCCGTAATGCTTGGCGAAGCGCCGCTGGCCCAGCAGTTTAGCCGCGAATTGTTTGATGCCGGCGTATTTGCGATGGCCCTGGGATTTCCCACCGTCCCCCAGGGCAAGGCGCGCATCCGTGTCATGATTTCAGCCGGGCATTCGATGGATGACCTGGACAAGGGTCTGGATGCTTTCAAAACCGTGGGGAAGCGGTTGGGCGTAATTTAAAGCGAGATTCTAGAACATACCAGGCTGGTTTTTGCTGCGAAGCGAGTGCTAATCAAAGGTTGGCTCGGCAAGTGGTGATTGGGCGGATGACCATCCACCCAATCACCACAAAAAACCAGTTGCGGAGCAAAGCAGCGATTTTCGTTTATTTGTAGAGTTTGATTGAGATGATTGAATCAGGGTTCCGTGAGTAAATACCTTTTTGCTGCCAGTTATTTGCGCTGCAGCAAAGAAGGATTATTGGTAAACAGCTAGAATATGTTGGAGAGGATAAAATCATGACTACAGCTCCAAAAGCAGAAATACTTGAACTCGCACAAATGGCCGCCTATCAGGATGGCTCCGTTGTCAGCCGCCAGATTACCAGGGCAGAGGCCGGGAATGTTACCTTGTTCGCCTTCGATGCCGGTCAGGAACTCAGCGAGCACACCGCTCCGTTTGATGCGCTTGTGCAGGTGCTGGATGGTGAAGCGGAAATTTTCATCTCTGGAGAACCCTTCCACTTAAAAACCGGGCAGGCAATCATTTTGCCAGCTGACCAACCCCATGCAGTTAAGGCCCAGCAAAAATTTAAAATGCTCTTGACCATGATCCGCACTTAAAAAGAAGTTTGCACCGCACCAGTCGATCCAGGTGTGATCAAGATCCCAGCCATGTCTGACTGGCGTGCCATTCGTGCTGATATAAACTGCATCATCCGTGTGTTCATTGAACGCCGGGGTTGCAGTTTATTTTTTGTGGCGGATGGATAGTTTCGAAAAAAGCGTGGACGGATTTGTTCAGACACAAGCTGAAGCGTAAGAGCACCTTGCAATTAGTTTTCAATTTAGAATGTTGATTTGACTTCAGGTTATCTCATGCTAAAATAATAAGATTGTGGATTATAGGTACTTTGGCTGGTTTTCCGCCGGATTTTTGTTTGTGGGATGTGGATTATATTGATTTATCTGAGGCAGGGTTTGTACGGTTGATCATCTGACATGTTTGGCTTGCCTGAGTTTTATCAGCGCCAGCCAGCATACTTGGGGTAAAAGGTGCTTTTTATGTTTTCCGGATAGGGTCAAGGAATTTTCTTTTTTTGGCGTTCCATCCTTTCAAAAAGCAGGCCTTATTCGTCCAATTATTGGCAGAGATTTCCGCAAATTTAATAAAAAGCTGTTTCCCAAAATCATCACGGGCTGTGTTGGGGGGAAATGGTTGTTCAGGTAAGAGGTCTCTGATGAAAATTCTTGTAGTTGATGATGATGATATTGCCCAGGCTGTGGCGAAGAAGATCCTGGAGAACGATGATTACGAGGTGGAACTTGCCGATGATGGCGAAGCCGCACTCGAAATATTGCAATCCGGGAACATCAAAATTGTAATCTCAGATTGGAACATGCCCAAAGTCACCGGTATTGACCTCTGCCGCCAGATCAGGTCTGCCAACCTGGTTGGATACACTTATATTATCCTGGTAACTGCACGCAGCAGCAAGGAAGATATGCTGCAAGGGTTATCTGCGGGTGCGGATGATTTTATTTCCAAGCCATTCGAACCTGCGGAGTTGTTGGTTCGGGTTCGTAATGCCGAGCGTGTGCTGGCGATGGAAAGTGATCTCCGCCAAAGCGAAAGCCGAAACTCAGCCTTGCTTAGCGCTGTTCCAGATGCGATTTTTCGGATCAGACGCGATGGGATTGTTCTTGACTATACGGCAAGTTCAACCTCAGTGACAAATTACTCAGAAGGCCAAATTAAAAATACCCCGATCAGCAACATCTTGCCTGAACAGTTGATTGAAGATGCCATGGCTTGTATTGGTCAGACGCTAAGAACCAGAGAAATCCAGACCATGGAATATACGCAGAAAATCGGCGATTCTTCGCATGTCTTTGAAGCGCGATTTAAAGATAGTGGAATTGATGAAGTGACTGCCATTGTGCGGGATATTAGCGATCGGGCCAGGTTGGATCAGATGAAATCCGATTTCATTAACCGGGCAACGCATGAATTACGCACACCGATTGCCACCATGCTTTTGATGGTTAATTTGATCGATGGTGATGTAACCGATGAAGAATATGATGAGTATTGGAATGTATTAAAGAGTGAGTTGAATCGCGAGCGGCTGCTTGTCGAAGATCTTCTGAGTGCTGGTCGTCTGGAAAGCAACCAGGCTCATTTGCATTTCCGCTTTATTGATTGCTGTGATGTATTAAAACAATCGATTTACCAAATTGAACAACCTGCCAGACTAAAAAACGTCACGCTTACACTACACTTGACGGAAGAATTGGATGAAACAGCCTACATCATCCATGCTGACGAAAATGCTTTGACCCAGGTTTTTGTGAATCTGTTGGGGAATGCCATCAAATTCACACCTTCTGGCGGCAATATTGATGTTTTCATGAACAGACAGGTGGATGGTGTCTTTTGTTCAATAAAGGATTCAGGTATGGGTATCCCCAGTGAGGATATACCGTTATTGTTTAACCGCTTCTTCCGAGGCCAAAATGCTATTCAGGATGAAATACCCGGAACCGGAATTGGTTTATTTATTGTTCGTTCGATCCTGGAAAAACACGACGGCAACATTAAGGTTCATAGCGAATTAGGGAAGGGTTCCCAATTCGATATCTGGTTGCCAGATCATCAAAGAGCATAACTCTGTCTGATGCTAAAGAAATCAGGCAGGGTTATGTCGGGTAAGTGGATGGTGGCAGATGAGTAAACCGGCAGTCTCTGGCGTAGCAGTGCAGCAGTGTGTTCCATGGGTGGTACAGGCAGAAAGTTCGGTCAAAGAATTCTGAGATAGACAACGTCAAGCATGCTTACAAAAATCCCAGTAAAATAAACCAGGTCAGCAAGTTTTGATTGATTTTCTCATGGGACGATGTTTCGTGTAAGTCGTTTGGCAAGCTCACATTTTTGCGTAGCTGTGATGCCCGACCTTGGGTATCTTCTCACCTGGCAAGAGATCGCATGCTAATTTTTGCCATATGGCAAATGTTAATCAACGCTTTGCCAGGTGAGTAAATATGGCGGGTGGCGGGAATACTCCCAGGTGGATGAAAATTAATTTTGTTATTATTTGCGGAAATATTTCCGCAAATAACAACCTGAGGCACACCCAATCCAGCTTGAGCCTTGTTCATTATTCAGTCTAAATACAATCTTTAGCAAATTCCAGCGTACAGTCTTTTCTGCCGGATCTCAAGCTGCGTTCGTGCTCGGGAAGATTTTCTTGCCAGAGCTAAGCCTGGAGACTGGATTTGCGCGAGCCTTGCCACAACATTCTGATAGAAAAGAAAACCGGGATGACTGCCAGTGCGGCTCCAAGGGCTGCAACAAGTGCGTAGCCCAGTGTGGCAAAGATGATCCCCGAGCTGAGGCTGGCAGTGGCTGAGGCGAGCCCAACCAATAGATCATTTGTGCCCTGGGTGCGGGCTCGTTCGGCCGGGGATAGTTGATCTGCCAGCAGGGTTGAGCCGCCCACAAAGCAGAAGTTCCAGCCCAGACCCAATAAGAAGAGCGAGATTGCCAGGGGCAGCACATCTGGCGAAAATGGGGCGCTGATGCAAGCCAGGATCAGGACGATTGCCCCGGTCAGGATGACTTGCGCGCGGCCCCATTTATCGACGAGCCAGCCCGAGATAATCGAGAATGCATACATCCCAAATGTATGTGCAGAAATGACAGTTGAAATGTCTGTGAGCATGTGGTGGTTGTCTTTCATGTGCAGCGATGTGATTACCATGACTGCCACCATCACCACCTGACCAAGCACCATTGCCATTAGCGCTGTAAAGGCTTTGGGCTGTCTCAGGATTGTCCAGATGGAACGTGCCTCGCCAGTTGGATTCAATTCGGGGTAGAGTTTTGAAATTTCGCGACCCACATCGCGTGGGTCGGGGGTTAAAGTGAAAAATACGATCAGCGAAGCCAGCGCGAACAGCCCAAAGCAGACCAGGTATGCGCCTGCGAGCTCATCCATTCCGAGGGTTTTTACCAGGCTGCCAGATGGCCCCACGATCAGCGGCCCAAATACTGATCCAAATGTTCCGCCAAGGACCACGGCTGAGATAGCCGCCCCGCGCCTTTCAGGTGGGTTAACTTCAGCAGCTGCGAAACGACCCAGTACAACTGCGGCGTTTGCTATGCCCATCAGCAGCATGCCAACCAGAAAACCGAAAAAGATACTATTGTCAATCGAAATAATTACGATTACAGTCCCGACTGCGCCAGTGGCCAGGCCCAAGGCAATACCCTTCCGGCGGCCAAAGATATCCATTAGATAGCCCCAAGCCGAGGCGGCAAAGGCTCCACCCAATAAATAAACGGCTGAAGGCACTCCGGCCCAGGCCGATCCTCCGCCAAGTTTCGCTCCGATGATGGAGCTGATCGTGGCACTGGCAATAAAACCAGCCGAGGCCAGGCTTTGTGCAATAAATAGAATAAAAGTGATCTTGCGGGCAATTCGTGAATAATCCTGCATGGGCCTCCAGTGTGATAGTTGCGCAATTATACGGTACAAATATACAAACCCGATTTTTCATTGTGCGTTACCATTTGAAGCTTTTCGTACCGTTTTCTTTATTTCTCTCGATGAGTGCATGGCTTGTCCGTGAGCAAATCGGACGGATGGATGTCGTACTTCCAGATGGATGAGAATTATTTTTTTGGTTATTTTTATAGCCAGCTGCAGGGAAACCCACCGATATTCCTCCATCTGTGGGCAAGGGGTGTGATGAGTAATGCCTGAATCTGGATGCCCGTAGGTAACCATCATCAGTTCATAGAATGGATGGTTATCCGACATTGCCAAAATAATCCGCTTCCAATTTCCCAATTGGGGCACCGATAATCCACTTGCAGCGGGGGCGGAATTCTATGGCTGGAATTCTTTTTCCGAAACTTTTATACACAACCAATCGCCAGTCAGCGCCAAAAAGGTGCCCCAAATACGCTATAATAATTTATTCTTTCGGTGTGTCTAAAGGAATTGCATGGTAATCACACATAATTCGACCCGAGAACGAAAAACCATTGGAGTATTTGTTTCCAAACTCGGCCGAGTTTGGGGCCCGGAATTCATTGTGGGTATTACTGCTGCGGCCGAAGCAAATAACCTGAATGTGATTTGCTTTGTGGGGGGCAAGCCCATATCCATTATTGCACCTGGAAATTTGCAGCCTTCCTATGGTTTTTATGATATTGCCCGTACTGAGCAATTGGCCGGTATTATCGTCTCGGGTGACCTGGGTTATGAATTGGACGCGCGCGAGATCAAACAGTTTTTTGAAAACTATTCGCATATTCCACTGATTGTTAATGCTATCCGATTGGATGGCATCCCGAACCTGATTGGGGATAACCTGTGTGGTATGCGCACCGTGGTCAGCCATTTATTCGATACGCATGCTTATAAAAAAATAGCTTTTATCCGTGGCCCGGAAAACCAGCTCGAGGCTGAGCAGCGTTTTTTGGCGTATAAGCAGGAACTCGATGCGCACCATACTCCCTTTGACGAAATGCTTGTGCTACCCGGTGATTTTAGTATTGAAAGTGGTCGTACGGCTGTCAACATTCTGTTGGATGAGCGCAAAATCAAAGTGGACGCTATTGTGGCGGCCAATGACCGCATGGCGATTGGCGCCTATGAGGCCCTGCAGCTGCGCGGTGTTCGCATCCCAGCCAGTATTGCGCTGACAGGTTTTGACGATGTTCGTGAAGCGCGTTCCATGGGTGTACCATTAACTACGGTGCGCCAATCTTTTTATGATATGGGGCAACAGGCAGTCGATTTACTCCTGCAGCGAATTAACGGGGAAATTTTAGCGGAGACCATCATCGCACCTACGCAATTCGTTGTGCGCTGGTCATGTGGCTGTTTGCCGGAAAGTGTCCAGAATGTTGTTGTTAAACAAAATGGGATTAACCGCGACGGGTCTTTCGAAACCAAACGCGATACAGTCATCGCTCATCTTATGCAGGCCGCGGATATGTCTGCCGCATCACCGCTTGCCGAGGCCTTTGGGCAGGCTGCAGGACGCACATGGGAGACTCTTCTGGTCGCATTACGTGTTGAGAACCAGGCTGAATCTTTCCTGAATAACATTGAAACTCTGATCGCTGTGCTCATCCAGCATAACGATGAACCAGCCTGCTGGCAGAACGTGGTCTCTGGGCTGCGCCAACAACTCATCGTTGGCATCAGCGAGCGCAATATGCTGCTGCGCGCCGATGATTTATTCCAGCAAGCACGCGTAATGGCCGGAGAACTGGCTCAACGCCAACTGGCTTTGCAACGTATTGGGTTTGATCAGCAGGAAGAAATATTACTGGCTTTCAGTGCAGCCGTGGCACCCGCTATGAGCCTGGACGAGATTGGAACCGCGCTGAAACGTTATTTTCCAGCATTGGGCGTTGAGCGCATGTACGTAATGTTGTACTCCAGCATGGTTACACCGCAATCTACACTCGTACCCCCCTCGGATAATTACCATTTGCTGATGCAGTATGATGATAATGGTTTTTATGTGCCGGTTGATCGACCAAAATGGGCAACCGGTCATTTAATTCCACACGGAAAAACTCCCGAAAACCGGCGTTATTCCGCCATTGTTATGCCGCTATTGCTGGCGCAAAACCGGTTTGGTTTCATGTGGATCGAAGTGAATGCGCGCGAATGGGAAGTGTATGTGCGTATCCGAAACCTGATCAGCAGTGCTCTTTTGCGTACCATGCTGGTGGAGCAACGCACGCTGATGCAGAAGCAGGTTGAACATTTGCTGCAAGAGTCTCAACTGCGCGAGATGGAATTGGCAAATGCCACTGAAACAGCCGAAAGTACTGCTGAAGAAAATGCCAGGCTTTATACCAATGAGTTGGAGCGCCGCGAAGACGCTGAGATGCTTTCAAAGGTGGCCAGAAATCTCTCGACTCTCTTAAAGATGGAAGAGCTGCCCAACCAGATCCTTACCCAACTCTCACAGCTTCTGCCTTATGAACGTGGGGCGCTCTTAATGGAAGCGTCTGAAGGCCCGATTCAAATTCTGGCCCACAGCGGTTTCCCTGAAAATGCGGGCCCGGCTGATTTGCTTGGCCAGATTGATAGCGATGGCACTTACAACCGGATTTCCCAGAGCGGTGAGCCGGTTATTATCGAAGATGTTGCCAGCAGCGCCAATTGGAAGCCAGTTGATTGGCTGCCGGTCAATCATTCCTGGTTGGGCGTTCCGTTGTTCTCAAAAAATAAAGTCATTGGGATGCTTTCGATTACCCGTCAGGCTGCCGCTGATTTCAGCCACGATGATCTCTTGTTGGTGATGACCTACGGTATGCAGGCCGCCATTTCGCTCGAAAATGCGCGTCTCTATGGTGAATTGACACGCTTTAACGAATCTTTGGAGCGCCTGGTTGCGCAGCGTGTTGAAGAGTTGAATATTGCCTACAATAAACTGGAAAAGCTTGATAAGAACAAATCTTCCTTCATTCAGGTTACGGCGCACGAACTGCGTACGCCGTTGACGGTTATGAAGGGCTACCTGGGCATGCTCAAGGGCAACCCGGCAGTTAAGGATAATGAAAGTCTTTTATTGGCCGTGGATGGGGTCTATAAGGGTGCGGATCGTCTTCATATGATTGTAAATTCAATGCTGGATGTGGTGCGTTTGGATGGACAGATCATTACCCCGCGCCTGGAAACAGTAATTATTGGTTTGATCTTTCAGCTTATTCAGAAAGAATATAAAAACGAAATGGCTGAGCGAAATATCGCGCTCTTGTATGAAGATGGCATTCCTAATCTACCATTCATCCAGGCCGATCCCGAGCTCTTACAAAAAGCGCTGGATGCTATCATTGTAAATGCCATTAAGTACACACCGGATGGTGGCAGCATCAGCTTGGGCGGACAAGTGGTCGCGGATGAACAACTAGGGCCATGTCTGGAAATCCATGTGCGCGATACTGGTATCGGTATCGATCCGGCCAACCAACAAATTATTTTTGAAAAGCTGCTGCAATTGGGGAAGGTGGAACTACACTCATCTGGTCGCACCAAGTTTAAGGGTGGGGGACCAGGTTTGGGTCTGGCAATTGCTGCCGGAATAGTCAAAGCGCATGCCGGAAAAATCTGGGTTGAAAGCCCTGGTTGTAATGAAGAAGAATTTCCGGGCAGCACCTTCTTTATTCGGTTGCCAATGCCAAAAAGCCCCTGATTTTCCTCGGGAAATGTTTACATCTCAATGCTGAATAATTTATCGCCGGAGATTGCGGCGCCTGCCCCAACCTGGATGAATATTTTTTCGGTTGTCATCCTGCAAACAAAATATGCTTTTACATCGCGATTGGAATACGCTGATTCGCCGCCCAGGCGCGAGCGCAGCATCCTGAGTATCATCCCGACGGTATCTGACGATTGTTGAATAACTTTAATTAACCGTCCGGTGCGCACCATGCGCTTCTCGTTCCAGGCGCGGCTTTCCGGGCTGGTTTCTTCTTCGGTGCCGATCGAATGGGATAGATCACGGATAACATTGGTTTGGAAAAGGTATTCTCCTGCACCCAGGCCAAGTGCGCAGGCCGCCACCTGGTTATTGGCATATTCCACTTTCTCAACACAGATCTGCCCATTTTTTTTGTAAATGCCCGTTAGTGAATAGCCACCCTGGAAAGGCCCGAGCTGCGTGGCCAGGTCTTGGCGTGAAACCTGTGCGCCCAGATACAGACTCAACCAGGCCAGCGTGTTGGGCAGAATGGCCTCTTCAAGTTGAGCGGACCTGACGTGTAATGTATCGATGCCTTGTGCAAAATCGTCAGCTTGCCAGCCAAAAGTAGGGCCTGGAAGCAAGTCTGGATAGATGAAGCCGCAAGCACTCTGATCGTTCACCGCTCTGAATAAAAACAGCCGTAATTTATCGAAGCGTTGGCCGGGGGAATCCTCATAATCTTCTTCGGAGTGCCATAGTACCACCGCCCCGCTGTGCTCGCGGATGACCCCTGTCTGGCAGCCTACTTCATCTTCTTGCAGCAAGGTTGCCAGATCTTCGGCACTGACCGGGATACCAGCGATGCTTTCAGCCAGAAGCGGATGGCGAAAATCGGCCAATCGAGCGCCTTCGGCCCAGGCAGAGAGGCAGGCTTGATATTGCCTGACTGCAGCTCTGATGGCTTCGTTCAGCCCAACGTTGAGCGACTTCGCATTTAATGCCGCCTGAAATCCACGCGCGCGTTGGATCTGTTCCCATACTTGTGCCTGGTTGCCCAGGCTGTTCATCCGTTGAAACAGGATCTTGTGGATTTGCGTGCGTGCGTCCTGTCCGAGCAGGCGGTGGGCACTCGTGGTGTCGTATTCCCGGCAATCTAAAGGCATAATGGGACCGAGCTGCGCTTTGGCTTGCCTGATCAGAGCTGGTTCTTGGGCAGTCATGATTTTTATTTCAGGGGTTCGCGGAAATCAAAGATTCCATCTCGAACAGCCCATTTTTCTCCACAGCCGGTGCACAGCAGGTATTCGTTTTTGTTTTGCAGTGGTCTGGTCCCGCACTCAGGGCAGCAGAAAAAGGCTAGCACGTCGGCCGGGGTCGATGCCGGCTGGTTTGTCGTGGCTGATTTATGCACGAGCGCTCTTAAGAATACGCTCGGACTCAGTTGAAACCAGGCTCCTGTGGGCTGGAGCAGGCTGTCCAGGGTGGCTAACAGCCCGGCTGGGAATATTCGTTTGATCAATCCCATCCTGAAGTGTGAAACGGTCAACACTTTTTGGACTTCAAACCCGAGTTCCGCCAGCCATTTGCGAATGGTGCGCGGGTGGAAGTCAAAATTTAATGCCGCAAACTCAACCGGTTCAGGACTGAAGGGGCTCCAGTCTTGTCTGCCCAGCCAGTAACGCAGGATCGCTTTGAGATTGAGTTTATTCGCATATTCCAGGATAAATACAGATCCGGGTTCAAGCACTCTGCGGACCTGTGCCAGGGCCTTGGGGGCTTCTGCCATATGGTGCAGGGTGCGGATCATGGTTGCGCTGTCAAACAGGCCATCTACAAACGGAAGCTTGTAAATATCGGCTGCCACGTAAATGTATTGCGATGAATCACCCAGGCGTGCGCGGGCTTGTTGGAGCTGCGTGCGTGAATAGTCGAGCAGCACGATCTGCTCAAAGCCGGTGTAGCGCGGTGTATTCCGGCCAGCGCCGGCGCCCAACTCCAGCAGCAGGCGTCCTTGCGTGGGTAAAATCTTTTTTAAGGCGCTGGCTTCAGCGCGGTCCTCGTATTGGCGCCCGCCCTGATCCCAAAAAGAGGTCTGATAATCGGAACCTTCGTAATCACACACTGGTGGAGTTGTCATATTTTCAGGTATTTGCCCGGATGTTTGGATGGATAAAAAAACAGATAGCCGGGCTATTTTACCCGACTATCTGTTAATCTGATACGTGGGGAAGAACTCCCAGCTAATTGATGAGTTGCTGCCTGCTAACGCCCGATGGCGCGGTATTTAAAACCGAGGGCCTTCATCGTGGCAGGATCATAGATATTCCGGCCATCATACACGACGGGGTTTTTGAGCAACCCCTTCAGTTTTTCAAGATCGAGTTGTTTGAATTCATTCCACTCGGTGATCACCATAAGCGCATCGCAGCCATCAGCCATGCTGTAGGGGTCATGGTACATCTCGACTGCAGGCAGGATCGTGCGAGCCACTTCCATGGAAACCGGGTCGTATCCGCGTACCACTGCGCCGGCAGCGTTGAGTTCGCGGGCGATATCGATGGCAGGCGCATCGCGCATATCGTCAGTATTGGGTTTGAAGGCCAGCCCCAGCAGCCCGATGGTCTTATCCTTTAGCGTGCCACCCAGCATGGCTGCGGTGTGATCGACAGCGGTCTTGCGGCGTTCGTAGTTGACTTCCATAACGGTGTTCAGGATGCGCGGATCGAGGCCGGCTTCTTCTGCCATGTACGCCAGCGCCAGGACATCCTTGGGGAAGCACGACCCACCCCAGCCAAGCCCGGCATCCAGAAAATGACGACCGATGCGGGCATCGTAGCCCATTCCTGCAGCTACTTCTTTTACGTCTGCGCCGAGTGCCTCGCAAATATTGGCAATTTCGTTGATGAATGAAATTTTGGTTGCCAGGAAGGCATTCGATGCATATTTAATCATCTCCGCGGTGCGCAAATCTGTAATAACGATTGGCGCGCGCAGCGGCAGGTGCAGTTGAGCAACTTTATTGGCAGCTTCTCGGTCTGTGGACCCCAGGACGGTGCGGTGCGGTTGTGAAAAATCACCGATGGCTGAACCTTCGCGTAAAAATTCGGGACAGGAAACCACTGAAAAGTCGATCGGGGTTTTCTGAGAGCGTTTGATAATGTCTGCCACCCAATCGCCAGTTCCAACCGGAACAGTTGATTTGTTGATGATGACCAAAGGCGAAGTCATGTGCTCCGCGATTGATTTCGCGGCCGCCGCCACATACTGCAGGTCGGCTTCGCCGCTGCCGCCCGAAGGCGTTCCAACAGCGATGAAGGCGAATTCGGTGCCTTTTACTGCTTCGGCATAATCAGTGGTGAATGTAAGCCGTCCGGCTTGCACGTTTCGGTTGACCAGCTCTTCCAGGCCTGGTTCGTAGATTGGCATGATCCCTTTTTTTAGATTGGCAACACGCTGCTCATTCACGTCGAGCGCAATTACGCGGTTTCCCAGGTCTGCAAAACATGCCCCGGTGACGATGCCAACATAACCAACGCCGATGACACAAATTTGTTTCATTTGATTTCCTCACAGAATGATAAATATGGAAGTTGAATGGGTGAAATATACCAGAAAAAATACAGAAAGTGCACCTTTATTTAGTGATAAAAAACACTAAGTGGTTTTATTCTCAGTTTCAACGCTGGTTGGCGCGAGTATGTTCCCCCGGCTAAAATGGTCCGAGCCCAAGTATTTTAGCGGCAGCCAGTACTCCGAAGAGCAGGATTACCAGGCCTGCTCCGAGTAATTGATCTGGCAGTCTGTGCTCATCGGTCACGCTGAAATATGGATATTGGCCTTCGAGCCCCAGTTTGGGACCGCCAAACCAGGTGAATATCAGCCCGCCCATCAGTCCGCCCAGGTGTCCCCAGTTATCGATACCGGGCGAAAGCCCAATAAAGAAGTTGATTGCGGCCACAGTCACCACATTTTGGATCGCGCGCCGTGCTCCGCTGCCGAACATTTTGCGGTTTTGGTAGAAAAACACCAGTTCTGCGCCCAGCAGGCCAAAGATGGATGTGGATGCGCCCAGGGAGGGGTTTGGCGAAAATAAAAACGAAAAAACATTCCCGCCAATTGAGCCCATCACATAGAGAAGCAAAAAGCGAAAGTGTCCAAAACGTTTTTCTAACCCGGAACCAATTACCACCAGCGCATACATATTAAAGCCGATATGCAGGAGTGAGCCATGCAGGAACATGGGCGTCACCAACCGCCAGAGCTGGCCTTCAAGAATGGATTGGTTGACTTTCATGCCAAGAATAGCGGGAATATCATAGCCCAGCAAGGTCTGGGTTAACATCTGTAACAAATAAATCAGCACAGTGATCGTGATCAAAACGTAGGTTACAACCGGTTTGACCAGCTTTTCATCGATCACTGGGGCAGTTGGAGGAATTTGAGGTTGAGAGTTTGCTTCGAAGGAGTTCACAAGTTCACTTTTTTCTGGATTACCCGGTGGTGCTCGGCAGTAATGATGGCATGAATGTCATCGGCTGTCTCGTCCAGGCAGGCCTGTTTGTTGACCACTGCATAATCAAATTCATGGGCGCGTTTTAATTCCTGGCGGGCAGTGGCAATCCGCAGTTTTAACCCCTCGGGTGTCTCGGTTTGGCGTGCCTGCAGGCGCAACACCATGTCTTCTTCGCTTTCAGTGGTTAGAAAGATCAAGACGGTATTTGGCACCAGTTTGCGGATGGTGGCCGCGCCCTGTACATCGATCCGCATAATTACATCCATGCCGCTGGCGAGCGCATCCCGCACCTGTTGCTTGGGAATGCCTTTGTAATCGTTGTAGACAATGGCATATTCAAGCAGTTCGTTGCCTTCGATCATGCGCGCAAATTCATCGCTGCTGACGAAGAAGTAATCCTGACCATCAACCTCGGTGGGACGCCGTGGGCGCGTTGTGGCCGTAACCACAAAGTGAAATGGCATGCCGCGCTCTTTCATTCGGTTTAGCACAGTATCTTTACCCACACCTGATGGACCTGAAATCACAATCAGCAGGGGTTCCGGATCGATAATTCGAAAATTGGGATCAGTCATAACTCTATTTTACTCGACCATCCGCCTTTGAGCGGATTTCCATAGGGTAGATAATTTGTTGGATTGGCTATTTATCACTGCGCGGGACACCATTCCCCGTCAGCATTTAAGGCGGATTGTACGACAACTTTTTCCAGATCCACCGCTGTCAGGATATTAGTGGCCTTTTCGAGGTCGAAATCAGCGCGCTTTTTGAAGATCCAGACCGGTGGGTGGTCATAAACGCTGAACGCTTCCTCGGCTGCCAGCCAGCTATGGTTGAAGAGTGGCAGTGCCGGGTTTTTATTCCAGGCAAACGTCCCACCCACATCAGAAATCCACAGCCGGCCAATTTTGAGCGGAGCGCTGAAAGCGGCCACCTGTTCAAATCCCAGACGTCCATCGAACAATGCCCGGTAATATTCCATGGTCATTGGGTATGTTCGCGGGATGCGGCAGGTCGACCAGATGGAGCGCTGGCTGGGCAGGATCAGATAGTCACTCTCGGCCAGGGTGCCGAGCAGCACCTCGCGTTTGTGTGTATCATCCGGCCAGCGCACCTCCATGGTCCTACCGCTGTATAACTGCCCAAAGGGGTCGTTGCCATCGAGGGGCATGGGCAGACCTTCATCCCAGTTTTCATTTGCGATGATGGTTCTGGCTATTGAGACCGGTGCTGCACTTGTGCTGGAGATGATCAGAAAATAGGTTATGCCTGGCTGAATTTGAATCCTTGGGAAGGTTGCTTTGACGCTGCCGCGGGTTGTTGGAATGGTAAGTTTTGTTTCGCCAAGCAGGTTTTTGCCCTGTGGGTCATTGGCAATGATCATTTGCAGCTGCCCAGGCTCGCTAGCCTGGATGTGAGGGATCATGACATCCACCAGGCTGCCATTGGTGGGCAGTGTAAAGGGCAGTACATAAGGGTTTGCTGCGTTAATCTCTAAATTATCTGGTGCGCCCAGCGATTCCTGGTAAGCACTCCCGTCAGGAAGTTCCAGCTCAATTTGAAATGGGCCCGGGATGTTTTGAAAGATCCAGCGTGCAGCCTGGATGCGTGTGTGTGGCGTCTGGTAGACAGCCTGTGTGAAAGCGTTGGACCAGGCCAGGGTCCCCAGGATGGTCAGACTGATGACAATAGTTGAAAAAAGAATGCGGTAGGGCCGCTGCCGAGGTTTTTCTTCCCGGACAGCCCAATGCCATATTTCCAGCAATCCCCAGGCAGCCAGCAGGCACAAAAATGGATAAATCGGCAGAAAATACCGCACTGATTTGACCCAACGGGTGCCCATGAATCCGAAGTAACCGCCGATCCAGACCAGCGGCAGCAAATGTGCCTGCCAATTTTTCCCACTCCGCAGCATTTTCCAGAGAGCCCAGCCAAACGCGAGCCACGCAACCAGCCCAAGCGGAAGCCCCATGCCCCACATGACCATGTTGACGAGTGGGAAAATGATCGCCGGGCGGTGTGCCCATTGTTCGGCTGGTGGCCCGCCACCTTCACCGCTGGATTCTGCCGAGGCCACCTGCATGCTTATGACCCAATCTGGGTTTGGATGCAGGCTGAACAGGCTGGTATCGCCGCTGGTGGCGCGGAAGCTCATGGGTTGGCAAATCCGAAAAACAATCCCTGCGCTAAAAAAAGCCAGGGCCAGCAGCGCGATGACAACAATTGCAATCTTTTTCAGATCGGCCTGGGTCTTGAGTTTGAGATCGGCAACGCTGATGAAGGCTGCCACCAGCACCATTCCGCCGACCGGCAGGAGGTTGATCTTGCTGGCAAGCGCCATGCCAAAGGCTATCCCAAAGATAAGATACCAAACCCAATTGAAGGCTCTGGCGTGGTAGTCTTGTTCACGCCTGACCGGTGCTTGACTGGCAATTTGAACACAGGCAAAAAGCCCCAGCGTAGTAAACAATCCGCCGAAATTATCAACAGTCATGAAATGTGATTGCTGGATCTGCATGACAGCCAGTGCGCTCAGGGCTGCTGCCAGCAACCCGGCTTTGAACCCGTAGAGTTTTTTCCCAATCAAAAATATGAATAACAGCGTTAGCGCATCTGCCAGGGCTGAAAGTTTACGCCCCAGCAGCCGAATTTCTCCGTAGCCGGTGTTGCCGCTGATTTCGCCTGCCAGGCGGATGATGGTTAATGGAAATTGTCCCCAGCGCAGCCGGTTGTCGGGCCCGTCTTGAATCTTTTCGCCGGCCAGGTCATATTTTTGATAGGGACTGAGTGTTGAGATGCGCGTATTGAAATACTCAGCCAGGCTGTCCGGAATGGCCAGTTGGGTGAGAGTATTGGTCAGCCCATATTCATCGGGGTGCAGATTGGTGTCTTCACTCCAATTGACGTGGTTGAAGCGCAAGAACAGGCCGGTCAAGATCAGCAGCACCAGCAAGGCTTCAAAGGCCATGCTGGCGACAGCTTTTGACCGGCTACTGGTTTTCTGATTGACGGGTATCTCCAAATTTTCATCCATTCCATTCATTATAAGCGAAAGAATTCCGCCACCCGACAGTTTGGTAGCCAGCCTGGAATGTCTTTGTGCGGAGACGGCTTTCCCCTATATCATGCCCGCAGCGGGGTCCAAAATAGGGCGGATGGCCGCCCGGCCCTGATCGATGGGGATGATTCGGATGGGATGGGTGGTTTGGGTGCTTGTGCCGTCCACCCTGATCGATGCCTGCTCAGAAATGCTGATACAGTCAGGTTTCGTGCGGAGTAGTGTGGGCGCAATCGCCCGGTTTCTTATCAAGAGAACCAGGTTGCCTGGGGGATATGGACAATGAATTTTTGAGTTTTAGCAGGCTGCGCAGCGCGTGTGATTTGATTGTATTGTTTGGCATGGATAAGCCATATCGAAAACGGTTGATTTTGCTTGTTCCAGGTTGAAAAGGTGTACAATCTTTTCCAGGGTGGATAGCCAGCAAAGATTTAAAAATGAATATTACCGAAAAATTTTAATAGAGTCCAGCAGGTTCGGCGCAACCGGAAGCCGGGATGGCAGCGCGGCTTCCGCGTTTCACGCCAGATCGTAGGTGCGAAGGTGAAACGCTAAATTCGCCAGGGATAAATAGTATGGCTAAAAAGAAATTAATACCAACCCGGCTCGCCCAACCTACGCCTGAGGACCAGGCTTTCTACGTGATGTTTGATGGTCACGCGGCGATTATGTTGTTAATCGAACCACAGACAGGTCTCATCCTGGACGCTAATCCGACAGCTTTATATTTTTATGGTTATCCTCAGCTGGCTGGTATGTCCATCACCGAAATTAACGTATTGCCGCCAGAGCAGCTGGCGGTCTATCGGCAAAACTCAGTAGATCACACTCAAAATTACTTTATTTTCCCGCACCGCCTGGCCAACGGCGAAGAGCGCAGCGTGGAAGTACATTCTTCCCCGCTCACTTTGCAGGGCAGGCAGGTTTTGTTTTCCATTATTCACGACATCACCGGGCGCGAGCAGGGTATTCTGGATGGGATCGATAAACGCGCAGTCGACCAGGAAAATTTGCGCATCTACCAAATTGAGCTGGAGATGCAGAACCATGAGCTGCGCCGCTCGCAAGAACTGATCGAATCAATGCGCGCGCGCTATTTTGATCTGTACAACCTGGCTCCGGTGGGTTACTGCACGCTCAGCCCCGAAGGTTTGATCCTGGAGTCTAACTTGACTGCTGCTGGCATGCTTGGTGTCACGCGGACAGCGCTGATTGGGAAACCATTCCACCGCTATATCAGCAGGAAATACCAGGACAGCTTCTATTTATTTCGCAAGCATCTTTTTGAAACCGGTGCCCCCCAAACCTGTGAGCTGCAGATCTTGACGGGGAATGGTCCGGCAGGCGCTGCCTGGGTGTTTCTGGAGGCCAGCCTCGCGCTCGATGCCAGGGGCCCTTCCGAAGCCCGTCTGGTGATCAGCGACATATCTGAGCGCAAGCAGGCTGTGGCTGATGAATTGGAACGCGAGGTCGTTAAACGTGAGCAAGATGTGCTGGCCAGGGCTGGCGAGGAACGGCGTATCCTGCTGGATAACATCCAGACCCAGATCTGGTATCTGATTGACGACCAGACCTACGGAACTGTCAATGAGGCGCATGCTGCTTTCATTGGTGTGCCAAAAGAGACGCTTGCTTTCAGAAGCCTGTCCGACTTTGTTCCAAATGAAACCTTGATCCAATACCGCCAGGGTGTTAAGCAAGTCTTTGCCACCGGAGAAGCCCTGCGCAGCGAAGTTTGGATGTCGAACGCCTCGGGCGAACGGCGACTGCTCTCGATTCTGATAGCGCCCATCCTCAACCCTGGCGATACCATTCAACAGGTTATTTGTTCTGCCGAGGATATTACAGAGCGTAAGTATGCCGAAGATGCGCTGCAGCAGAGCGAGCAGCGTTACCGGATTGTGGTTGAGTGGTCGCCATATGCAGTTGTCATTCATCGGGACGGAAAAATAATATATGTCAACCCGGCAGCCGTAAAGATGTTTGGCGCAAGCTTGGCGGATGAGCTGTTGGGCAGCTCTATCTATGAGCGGATCCACCCGAATTTTCATGAAAGCGTGCGAACGCGCTTAAAGAAGGCGCTTGACGAAGGTGCCGGTGCGCCGATGATCGAGCTGCAGTATCTCAAGCTGGATGGAACCATTATCGTTGCAGAAGCCCAGGGCATTCCGATTCTATACGATGGGGTGCCGGCTATTTATGCTGTCCTGGCTGAAATTACCGAGAGCAAACGGGCTGAGGAAGCACTGCATTATGCGGGCTGGCAGTTGGAGAGTACCATCGAAGGAACGCATAGTGGCACCTGGGAATGGAATGTCCAGACTGGCGAAACGATTTTTAACGAAATTTGGGCCCAGATTGTCGGATATTCGCTGGCCGAATTGGCCCCTACCAGCATCAAGACTTGGGAAGTACTGACCCACCCCGACGATCTGAACCGATCGGCTGAATGGTTGGAGCGCCATTTCGCGGGTGAATTATCCTACTATGATTGCGAGCTGCGCATGAAGCACAAGCAAGGGCACTGGGTCTGGATCCAGGATCGCGGTCGTGTCATCACCTGGACGGCTGATAACAGACCGCTGCTGATGTTTGGTACGCATACGGATATCAGTGAGCGCAAAGCGGCTGAAGAAAAGATTCTAAAATTGAATATTGAATTGGAAAGCCTGGCGATGACCGATTACCTGACCAATTTGTTCAATCGCCGCTATTTTATGCTGCGTGGTGCCGAAGAGCTCCGGCGTATCTTGCGAAACAAAGAACCTCTGGCGCTTTTAATGCTGGATATCGATTGGTTTAAGAAGGTTAATGATCAGTATGGCCATCAAGTTGGGGATATGGTTCTCCAGCATGTGGCGCTTGTTTTGAAGTCTAATCTTCGCGAAGTTGATTTTCTTGGGCGCATCGGTGGCGAAGAGTTTGCCGTGCTTTTGCCAAGCACAACCCCAGAAAACGCCATCCGGTTGGCGGAACGCGTGCGGCAGGCTATCATGCTAATATCTGTGGCGCTGCCTTCTGGAAAATCGATCGATACGATTACCATCAGTATTGGTGTTGCTGCTTTTTTCGATGGTATGGCAGCCATCGAGGACCTGCTCCGTAACGCTGATTTTGCTTTGGGCATTGCCAAGCAGAGCGGACGTAACTGCGTGGTTTTTTATCAAGAAAACCAAGACTCGCCGTACAGCGAGGGCTAGATTTTCTTCAATCCGCAGATAGCTGCAGCGGCGCGTCTCTTCGCGATATCGGCTGAACTCAGGGTCTGACGTGGTAGTTTCCTTCAGCCACCCATTTGTAAGTGGTCAGTTCGGTCAGCCCCATCGGGCCGCGGGCGTGCAGGCGTTGGGTGGAGATGGCCACCTCCGCGCCCAGCCCAAACTGGCCTCCATCTGTAAAGCGTGTGCTGGCATTGACGTAGACCGCCGCTGAATCGACCTCAGTGATAAAACGGGCCGCGTGCAGGCTGTCTTCGGTCAGAATCCCATCCGAATGCGCGGTGCTGTGTGCGGCGATATGCTGCATGGCCTCTTCCAGGCCATCGACCACCTTTAGACCCAGAATAAGAGCCAGCCATTCTGTATCAAAATCGTCTGGCCCGGCGGGGGCGACCAGGGCCGGATTAACCTCTTTCAACAGTGAAGTCGCGCGCGGATCGGTGCGGAAGGTCACCCCGGCCGCAGCCAGGTTCTCGACAATCCGTGGCAGGAATTTCTCTGCCACGTTCTTGTGGACCAGTACGGTGTCCAACGAGTTGCAGGTGCTGGGACGCTGCACCTTGGCGTTGAAGATGACCGGCAGTGAAGCCTCCAGATCGGCGCTTTCATCCACAAATAGATGGCAGATGCCCATCCCGCCAGTGATGACCGGGATCTGGCTGTTTTCGCGGCAAAAAGCGTGCAGTGTGGCGCCGCCGCGCGGAATGATGATGTCGATATATGCGTGCATCTTGAGCAGTTCCAGTACCAGCGCCCGGTCAGGGCTGTCAATAAATTGAATGCTTTCGGCGGGCAGGTGATTGGCCTGCAAGGTCTGTTGGATAATTTTGACCAGGGCCCGGTTGCTGTGAATGGTCTCGCTGCCGCCGCGCAGGATGGCAGCGTTCCCGGTCTTGATGGCCAGCCCGGCTACATCCATGGTGACATTTGGGCGTGATTCGTAGATAACCCCCAGCACACCCATCGGAACACGTTGTTTGTGCAGGCGCATGCCGTTCGGCAGCTTATTCTCATCAAAATGTTGCCCAACCGGGTCTGCCAGGTCGGCCAGGTGCCTCAGGTCCGCGCTCAGGCTGCTGATGCGCTGCTCGTTGAGCAGCAGCCGGTCGATCATGGCTTCGCTTACCCCGCCTGCGCGTGCTGCGGACACATCGTGCGTATTCGCTGCCAGTATTTCTGCGCTGGATTTCGCCAGGGCATCTGCCAGGGCCAGCAGTGCAGCATTTTTGGCCGGTGTGCTGGCAATCGCCAGCAGCTTGGATGCAGCCTTGGCCTGTTGTGCAATTTCGAGGATCATAAGGAAGCCTTCCTTTTTTTTGAAAATTGATTTACTTCAAATAAAATAAACCTGATCCAGCATAACTTGTGATCGATCGACCGGATAATGGGCGTCATCCATAATTTAACCCGAGTAATGGTGTCAGGGTCAAGTTGGATTAGGTTTGTCTCGCAGGTGGTTCTGGCTGGTACCCAGGTTCAGATCGTATTCCGCGCAAATGAACGGAAATCGGCGTGCTTTGCGTACTCCGCTCAAGGCAGCATGTGTCGGGAAAACCAGCGACGATCTTGGATTGGAGCGACAAAATCAGGGCGATAAGGACACAAAGAAAGATGCTGTGAGTGAATACGTTTTTTTATAGGGATTTCGGTAACCCTACTGTAAATTGATTGGAACTTCAGCCTGTGTTTGGGCCGGCTTTCCACCGGCAACGCGCATGGGCTTATAGCAGCACCAGGTCATTACGGTGAATGACTTCGTCGCCGTAATTGTAGCCCAGGATGGTTTCAATCTCCTCCGAGCGGCGCTGGGTGATCTGTAACAGGTCACGGCTGGCGTAATTGGAAATACCCCGGGCAAGCTCACGCCCGCTCTCATCCATAATTCGTACCGTATCGCCGCGCTCGAATTTTCCGCTGACTCGCGTCATCCCAATCGGCAGCAGGCTGCTGCCGCGCTGCAAGGCTTGCGCTGCGCCAGCGTCCACGCTCAGCTGACCCGGTGCGCGCCGGGCTGACATGATATAGCGTTTGCGACTCTCGATGGCGGTTGCCTTTGCGGGGAAATAGGTGCCAATCTTTTCAGCGTTTGCCAGGCGCAGTAATACGTCCGGTTCCTTGCTACTGGCTATGATGCAGGCGGTACCCGAATGACGTGCCAGATCTGCGGCCTGGAGCTTGGTGGTCATGCCGCCGGTTCCCAGGCTGGTTTTACTACCGCCTGCTGCCTGCCAGAGCGCTTGCGGAATTTCGTCTTCGCTGACCGTTCTGACCAATTCGGCGCTTGGGTTGCTGCGCGGGTCCGCGGTAAACAGGCCTTCCTGGTCGGTCAGCAGGATCAGGATATCAGCATCGATTAAATTGGCCACCAGTGCCGAAAGATTATCGTTATCTCCCACCCGAATTTCTTCGGTGGCAACCGTATCATTTTCATTGATGATCGCGATAATATTTTGCATCATCAGCGCCACCAGCGTGTTGCGGGCATTGAGGTAACGGCGCCGGTCTGAAAGATCAGCGCGGGTTAGCAGTACCTGTCCCACTAGCATGCCATACAAGCCAAAAACCTGCTCATAAAGCGACATCAGTCTTAACTGCCCGACGGCTGCCAGCATTTGTTTGGCTGGCATATTCTTGGGCAGTTGTGGAAAATTGAGTTTTTCACGACCGGCCGCGATGGCTCCCGAAGAAACCAACACTACCTGGTGTCCGCTGCTCTGCAGCTGTGCAGTCTGGCGGGCCAGTTCAAGCAAGAATGGTGGCGCAATATGGTTTGTGCTATTGGTTAGCGAAGATGTTCCGATTTTGACGACGATTCTCATAATAAACAGTAGAAATACACCAATTGACGCGCTTTGTCAATAATGAGCTGCCCTGTAAGAAAAAATCTAGCTTGAATGCTCTGTTTATTCGTGAGCGAGATCCCCCCAGGGATAGACTACTTCAACGCTTCAGCTTTACTTGTTTTGCAAATGGATGCCAATCCTCAGCCTTCTCCGGTTCCAATTCCCTGATGCGCTGTCGCGCCAATGATGCTGAAGAAATGCTGATTTCTGTATGCACTTTAGATGAGTGCTCAATTCAATCTTTTTGTGGCTGAAGCAAACACTTTTTGCGGGGCAAAACAAACTGCAGGGGTACTCAGCTGCCAGGGTGCAAGCGGGCAAAAATCAGTCCAGTTTGAGCGTTATTTGTTATCCACCTAATTCATGTCAGGCATGATTTTCGTAAGATTGTATCTTTGTGCAAAAATGAGCAGCTCCAGCCTGTCAGAGACCCCCAGCTTGCTGTATATGGACGTCAGGTGGTGTCGTACTGTTGTTTCACCGATACAAAGCAGGTCAGCAATTTGTTTGTTTTTTAGCCCCAGTCCAATCACCCGGATAACCTCGCGCTCACGTTCGCTGAGCAGTTCGATGGATTGAACCGCCGGGTCCACTACCATTGGCGTTGACCCATTCAGCGAGTTGGCCACTAAATTTGCGATTAAAGTGTGTTCAATCCAGACTTCACCAGCATGTACCTTTCTGATGGCCTTAATCAGTACATCTGGGGATTGAGTCTTCGGCACAATTCCCAGAACACCACTCTGGACCGCATTCAAATAGGTTTGGCGATTATTTGAACCAGTTACCAACATCAAGCGCGCCGGGTTGCCGCATCGATGGATGTCTGGAATAATATCAAAACTGAGTCCGTTTTCAGGATCATGTTCAAAAAGAATGATGTCTGGTTTGGTTGATGTAATTAAGCTCAGCGCCTGATTTGAGTCGCCGGTTTGGCCAACCACCTGCATGTCTGCCTGGCTTTCGATGATGAAGTGCAAGCCGGCTCTTACAAGTGCATGGTTATCAAGAATCACTATTCGGATGGCATCTGCTGAAAAATTATCCATGTCTGTCTAATATAGGTTCCAATAAAGGTGAGAACTCGTCAATTTAGCCAACCCGTGCCGTACTAAGAATAATGGTGGGTTTGTCCCAGCCCTTGATCTAGTGTATCAAATGGTAAAATGGTGCCTTTTAATAAATCCTTTTGGCATTTGGGCTTATTGTTCTGTCGATCTGAATCTGCAACCAGAACGACCCCGCGATATGCCACAAGCAACCCTTCAATAAATTATAGCGCTTTTAGAGATAAGAATGCAATGCAATT
>JAPLGT010000199.1:0-6450 GCA_026390035.1 Chloroflexota bacterium | reverse complement strand
TTTTCAATCGCCCGAGCAGCAGGATCAGGATGGTTGAGTGTCAAGAATAAGAGCTTGCGAGAACTGGCGCAAAGATTCCACTGGCGGGGCAAACCATCGATTTTCAATCGCCCGGGCAGCAGAACCAGGATGGTTGAGTGTCAAGAATAAGAGCTTGCGAGAACTGGCGCAAAGACTCCATTGGCGGGGCAAACCATCGATTTTCAATCGCCCGAGCAGCAGGATCAGGATGGTTGAGTGTCAAGAATAAGAGCTTGCAAGAGCGGGCACAAAAACTCCACTGGCGGGGCAAACCATCGATTTTCAAGCGCCCGGGCAGCAGAACCAGGATGGTTGAGTGCCAAGAATAAGAGCTTGCGAGAACAGGCGCAAAGATTCCACTGGCGGGGCAAACCATCGATTTTCAATCGCCCGGGCAGCAGAATCAGGATCGTTGAGTGTCAAGAATAAGAGCTTGCGAGAGCAGGCGCAAAGACTCCATTGGCGGGGCAAACCATCGATTTTCAATCGCCCGAGCTGATCAAGTCGTACAACTCGGGTATCCACCGAACGGAATTGATATTCGGGTTTCCATTTCGGGAGTTGAATTTTTTGATTGTTCTGCAATAAACGCAAAAACTCATCCTGATCTGAACGATGGCGGAAATCAATAATTGATCATTGGTACAAATCAATCTGATCTGAAAAGCGATCAGCCGTTTTTTACACCGGTTCCATTCAGATTTCGTTCAAATGAAAATCTATTATTCCAAAACTGGTTGATGATATACTTACAACGTAATTACGCGAGGAGATATCATGATCAGAAAAATCTTTAGAACTGGAAACAGCGAAGTCGTCTCACTCCCAAGAGAAATGCTCAAAAGCCTGGGTGTAGGAGATGGGTCTGACGTAAAGGTCGAATTAGATACTGCCACCCGGCAAATCACCATTCGGCCACTGGAAGTAAATATCTCTGGAGTGGATGAAGAATTCGCGCGACAAGTATCCGAATTCATCCAGGAATACAGGCCAGCGCTGGAAGCACTCGCTCGCTGATGAAAACGCTTACCATTCAGCAAGTGCTTTTCATTCATTCGCGTTTGATCGCTGAAACCGGCGGGACGGTTGGTCTGCGGGATATTGGCCTTTTGGAATCTGCAATGGCCAGACCGTTTGCATCTTTTGACGGCAAAGATGTATATCCAGAATTATTCGAGAAGGCATCTGCCATGTTGGATTCCATCGTGAATAATCATCCCTTTCTGGATGGCAATAAACGAGTAGGTATTACCTCTGCAGTTTTATTTTTACGGATGAATGGACGCTTGTTGAAATGCACACAAGCTGAATTAGAAAGCATCACCATGCAAGTCGCCACAAATCATGCGCCAATTGACGAGATTACCACCTGGTTTAAAGATCATTGCACCGCAAGCTAACCCACGCCAAAACAGTTTAGCAAAATCAATGCTAAACCAGGGGGCCAGAATTTCCAGTAAATTTCAAGATGACCAAACACTCAAAGACAAATCTTCCTGGTGTGCCAGGTCTTGCCGCATTTCGCCTATATTGAATTTTCATTCGAATGAATCCGCATGGGTGCAACACCGATTTGCACAACATTAACAGAAATTCTGCGGTTTCTAATCGATCCATAGCTAGCATACCCACCGGGCTATCTTCAAAAAACTTTACCGCTTCACTCCTTTTTCTAAAGATGCACAACCGCGAATTCACGGATTAGCCAGCTGCAGTTGGCTGAGTATGATATTTTCCACTTTCCATGTCCACCATCTGTTATGTCCACAGAAGCACAAGCGCCGGCTGGATGTTCGCCTGCTAAAACCCCTTTTATCCCCTTTTATCCCCCCAATGGGTCATCGCGATGCGCTTTTTAGGCGGCTTGTTTACACTATAATGGAGTCACTTACTGGTACTTAAGATTTTACCTGTTCATACCTATGACCGATCCTAATCTGCTGCTTTCCTTGCTCAGCGATATTTACGGAAGCGAAACAGCCAACCCGTTGTGGGCTGAGCTGCGCCTGCGCCTGGAGCAGTTCAGGCTGGCAACCCCGCCGCGTGCGCGCCGGCGCCTGAGCGCAGCAGACGCCATGCTGATCAGCTATGGTGACCAGCTCAGCCAGCCGGGGATCCTCCCGCTGGAGAGCCTGGCGGATTTTTGTCAGCAGCACCTGGGTGGATTGGTCACCTGCCTGCACATCCTGCCCTTCTATCCATCCTCATCAGATGACGGTTTTTCTGTCAAAAATTACCGCCAGGTCGATCCGGGTCTTGGTTCCTGGGACGAGATCACGCGCCTGGGCGTGGATTTCCGCTTGATGTTTGACGCAGTTATTAACCATGTTTCAGCCCAGGGGGAGTGGTTCCAGGCATTTCTGCGCGGCGAGCCGCCCTACAAGGATTATTTCATCACGGTTACTGGCAGCCCGGATCTCGCGCGGGTGGTACGCCCGCGCGCCCTGCCGCTGTTGACGCACTTCTCAGGGCAGGCTGTCTGGACTACTTTTAGCGCTGACCAGGTGGACCTGAATTACGCCAACCCGCGGGTGCTCCTGGAAGTGCTTGATCTGCTCTTGTTCTATGCCGCGCGCGGCGCAGAGTTCATCCGCTTGGATGCGATTGCGTATCTATGGAAGCAGCCCGGCACTGGCTGCATCCACCTGCCGCAAACCCACCGCATCATCCAGGTTATGCGCGCCGTGCTGGATGAGGCCGCCCCGCAAGTGCGCTTGATCACCGAGACCAACGTCCCGCACGCCGATAACATGTCCTATTTTGGGGATGGCAGCAACGAAGCCCAACTGGTCTACAACTTTGCCTTGCCGCCCTTGCTGCTGCATACCCTGCAGACAGCTGATGCCAGCGCCCTTTCGGCCTGGGCTGCCTGCCTGCGCCTGCCTTCGGCGGAAGTCACTTTTTTCAACTTTTTGGCCTCGCATGATGGCATTGGGCTCAACCCTGTGCGTGGAATTTTAGCGGACGAGGCCATTGATGCGCTGGTGCAGCGCTGCCTGGCGCATCAGGGCCTGGTCTCAACCAAACAAAACCCGGACGGCTCGCAAAGCCCGTATGAATTGAATATCAACTATTTCGATGCGCTCTCCGATCCGCGCTCGAGTGAAACGCTCAGTTTGCAGATTGGGCGCTTCATGGCAGCCCAGGCCATCTTGCTGGCACTGCAGGGGCTGCCCGGGATCTATTTCCACAGCCTGTTCGGGTCGCGCGGCTGGCAGCCAGGCCCGGCGCTAACCGGTTCAAGGCGCAGCATCAATCGCCAGAAGCTGGATAGGCTGAGCCTCGAGCGAGAGCTGGCCGCGTCCCAGGCCCAGGACAGCCTGCCCCAGGCGGTTTTTCAACGCTACACAGCGCTGCTGCGCGCGCGCAGCGCCAACCCGGCCTTTGATCCGTTTGGTTCACAATCCATCCTGGATTGCGGCAGGAGCATATTCGGGCTCGTGCGTGGGGGCGCTCCATCCGCCGGGGTGCTGTGTTTCCAAAATATCAGCCCGGTAGCCCAGCAGCTGGTGCTTGATCCGCGCCGCCTGCCCGGCCACCTGGGCCGTAACCTGTTGAGCGGGGCCAGCGCGCCGGATGCTGAAGCCCTGCAGTTAGGGCCTTATGAAACACTCTGGCTGGCGCTCGAACCCTGAGAGCCCATGCGTCTGCGGCCGGGGTCTGCGCTGACGCTATGCGCGAACGGAAACCAGACCAACGGGTCTGCGTTAATTCAAACCGGAATTCGTATTCCATCAAGCTGGCTGAACTGATATCCATTCCGGTATTCCGGAGCAAGGGAGAACCGTATTGACTTCAACCAACCCAACCGCCTCACACCGTATCGGATTTATTTCAACGCGCTTTGCAGGTACGGATGGCGTCTCGCTCGAGACCGCCAAATGGGCCGGGGTGCTGACCGCACTCGGGCATGAATGTTTCTACTTTTCAGGCCTATCTGACCGGCCGGAAGAACGCAGTCGCGTTGTGCCGGAAGCCTACTATCGCCATCCCGTCATCGAAGCCATCCACCAGGTGGCCTTTGCCGGAGATTGGCTGGTGGCGGCCAGTGCGCGGGGTGAACATCCCGAGCTGGCTGCGCTGTATAAGGATTATTTTTCGATCCACATCCGGCCCTCCTACATATCACGGCAGGTGCAGGAGCTGAAGGAGCACCTGAAAGAGCAGTTGTATCACTTTGCCCGTGATTTTGAGCTGGAAATATTGGTGATTGAAAATGCGCTTTCCATCCCGGTGCACCTGCCGTTGGGGTTGGCGTTGACCGAGTTCATCGCCGAGACAGGTTACCCAACTATCGCTCATCACCACGATTTCACCTGGGAGCGCCAGCGCTTCATGGTCAACTGCGTTAATGACTACCTGACAGCAGCCTTCCCGGCCAACCTGCCATCCATCCGGCATGTGGTCATCAACTCAGTGGCAGCCGCACAGCTGGCCTCGCGTACCGGGCTGAGCTCCAGAGTGATCCCCAACGTGATGGATTTTGAGCACCCACCCACGCCGCCGGATGCATACGCCCTGGGAGCCCGCGCCAGCCTGGGGTTGGCAGCGGATGAGCTTTTGTTTCTACAACCCACGCGCATCATCCAGCGCAAAGGTATCGAACATGCCATCGAACTGACCCGCCGGGTGGGATTGAAAGCCAGGCTGGTCATCTCGCATGCTTCAGGCGATGAAGGCAGCGATTACGAACATCGCGTGCGCGAATTTGCGCGGCTGCTGGACGTAAAGGTCAATTTTGAGGCTGAGCTGGTGCAAGACACCCGCGGGCTGACACCCGATGGCCGCAGGATTTACACCCTGGCGGATATCTACCCACAGGCCGATCTGGTGACGTATCCTTCCAGCATCGAAGGTTTTGGAAATGCTTTTATCGAGGCGATTTATTACAGCCGCCCGATTGTGCTCAATAATTATTCCATCTATGAAGTTGATATCAAGCCCAAAGGTTTTTCGGTGATCGAGTTCAACGGTTTCATCGATGACCAGACCCTGGAGCGTGTTCGCGGCTGGCTGGCAGCTCCGGATGATGTTCAGGAATACACCCGCCGAAATTACGAATTGGGCCGGCGCTACTATTCGTTTACTGTGCTGGAACGCCATCTGCAGCTGCTGCTGGCGGACTGCCTGGGAGAAATGAACCGCTCATGAATATTGCCCTGCTGCATTACTCAAGCCCCCCCATCGTCGGCGGTGTCGAAGGTGTGCTTTCTCATCAGGCGCGTTTGCTCAGTGAATCTGGGCACACAGTGCGTGTCATTGCCGGGCGTGGAGAAGCCTGGCTGCCGGGTATCGAATTCATCCAGGTGCCACTGGCCGGTTCGCGTCATCCCGAAATACTGGCAGCCAAAGTCCAATTGGATCGTGGGCGCGTCCCGCCCGGTTTCGAAGCCCTGGTGGCACAGCTCGTCCAGCAAGTGGGCGAGGCTGCTAAGGGCATGCAGGTCTTGATCGCGCACAATGTCTGCTCGCTTAATAAAAACCTGGCACTAACCGCCGCGCTGCAGATATTGAGCAGCACTCCGGGCTTCCCGCGCCTGATCCTGTGGCATCACGACCTGGCCTGGACGACCCAGCGTTATCGCAGCGAGCTGCACGACGGTTACCCCTGGGATCTGCTGCGCACTGATTGGCCGACAGTCTCGCAGGTGGTGGTCTCTGATCTGCGCCAGGCCGAGCTGACTGAATTGATGGGTTTGCCGCCCGAGCGCGCGCAGGTCATCCCGAATGGTGTGGATATCGCCGCCTTTCTGAAGCTGGAAGGGCAAACCGTGGCCTGGCTCAAACAACTGCATTTGTTGGCAGCCGCGCCGCTGCTGCTGCTGCCGGTGCGGATCACCCCGCGCAAGAATCTTGAAATGGCTCTGCACATCCTGGCCCAGCTGCGGGTCGACTTTCCCCAGGCTGCCATGTTGGTCACCGGGCCATTGGGCGCGCATAACCCGGCCAATGAAGAATACCTGGCGCAGCTGCTGGTCTTGCGCAGCCGGCTGGGGCTGGATGGCTGTGCGCATTTTCTGGCTGAACTGAGCGATGTTTACCTGCCGGATGCGATCATTGCCGATTTTTACCGCCTGGCGGATGCATTGCTGCTGCCCAGCCTGGAGGAAGGCTTTGGTATTCCGCTGATCGAGGCGGCGCTCAGCCATCGCCCGGTCTTCTGCACAGACCTGGCACCCTTGCGGGCCCTGGCCCTGGATGATGCCAGTTACTTCAGCCCGCACGACGATCCGCGCCGGGTGGCAGGCTGCATCGCCGAGACTCTCAAGGCCAGCCCGGTCTTTCGGTTTGCGCTCAGAACCAGGCAGCACTATACCTGGGAGGGCATTTATGCTGAAAAGATTGCGCCCCTATTGGCGCGTGTGGAGCTGGAACGCGTCGAACATGGTTGAAATAAACACCGGTCTGCGCTGGTGGATCTGTCTTAAA
>JAPLGT010000189.1:0-5184 GCA_026390035.1 Chloroflexota bacterium | reverse complement strand
CGATCCGTTTGGTTTCTTGCTTTCGCCGTGGATTAATTGTTATTCTCACCGCGCTCATCACCCAGAAAAAATTGCCGCTTGGAAGGTTTTTCCCTGAGCCTTGGCCCTCTTAATTAAGAAACCTACCCTTAAAAGCTCCTACCCTCCCCCGATTGCGCCCCGCAAGCCCAGCGGGACGAAATCGGGGGAGGGACAAGACCAGACAGCTGGCTGAAAAATTTTTATTTTCATCAATACTCCAGGCTGCTTCCTTCCCTAAATTCGACGTTCCCCAGTCGCATTTGGGGAAGGTGCCCGAAGGGCGGATGGGGCGCTCTACATCTTGCCATTAAACGCCATTGCCACTTTGGTATTCCAGTCATTCCATCCACGAGTTTCGCTCCATACTCACCAGCTCTTCGTTTTGGCACCTAACCAGCCTGGCTCTGCAGCCCAGGCGATTAATAATCGCTGGTTTGCTGGTTGGCAATGGTTAACTCTGCAGCTTGCTGATCTACCCGGAATGTGGATAATGACTCTTCCACCTGCTTACGCTCAGTAATGTCAATAAAAATGGAGAAAAGTAGTGATCCAGGACTAATGGTTTTGTTTCTTGGCAAACAATTACTCCTGACAGAATAGCCGGCCCCCTATTGCAAATATATGCGGACTTCCAACATAATAATGCTGTAAAAAATCTAAGCGAGCGGGAAAAAAAATATCGCAGGCTATCCTTGCCGTCAGACTCATCAGGCGTCTGGCAAGCCTTCCAGGCTGGTCATGACCTCCGCCAGGGCCAACTCCACCGGCGCCAGGCAGTCTTCATACCGGGCTTCATCCCGGGCCGCCAGCGCATGTTCCAACTGCAGTGCCAGTTCGCGCAGTTTATCTGCGCCCAGCGTGGCACTGACACTCTTGAGCGTATGCGCCAATCTGTGTGCCACCGGAATATCCTGAATCAGGATGGCTGCGCGAATATTCGCACCGGTTGCGGCATGGTTTTTCCGAAACATACGCAGCAGGCGCTCGTAAAACGCAGGATTGTCATCCAAGCGGCGCAGCGCAGTCTTGGTATCCAGGATGGCAGCCCAGGCCGGCAGCTCCGGGGCGGCTTCTGCTTCAATATCCACCGCGCCGCTATCTGGCTCTACAACTGGCAGAGCAACAAACGGCTGTGTAGTGGGTTGCAACCAGCGCAGCAAGGCCAGGCTAAGCTGGCCCACATCGATCGGCTTGACAACATAATCATTCAGCCCGGCCTGCAAGGCTTTCTCGCGATCGCCGCTCAAGGCATGCGCGGTCATGGCAATGATCGGAAGCTGATCAAAACCAAAGCGCGCATCTGTGCGAATACGCCGCGTGGCTTCATAGCCGTCCATATCAGGCATCTGGATATCCATCAAGACCGCATCAAAACTACCGCCCAGGACCATGCTGACCGCAGTCTGACCATTCTTGGCAATCGAGATGATCAAACCCATCTTTTCCAGCAGTTCACGGGCTACCACCTGGTTGATTTCATTATCTTCCACCAACAGCAAATGCCGGCCTCGCACCGCCGCCAACGCCTCAAACGTGATCACTTTTTGCTCATGCCAGGGCTGGGGTTGAGAGGCATGTCCAAAGACTTGCATGACCGCATCAAATAACGATGAGGAAGTCACCGGTTTCACCAGGATGGCCATGCTCCCGGTACGTTGTAAGGCAGCACTCTTCTCTCCGGGTGGCGCCAGCAAAATAACCGGCAGTCTTTCCAAACCTGGCAAGCTCTGCACCCGCTGCACAGCCTGATAGCCAGTCAGATCCCCGGACAGGCTTTGATCCATAATCAAAAGGTCAAAACGCTTCATACCCGGGTCTTCTTGATTGAACAGTTTGAGACCCTGATCTGACCCTGCTGCAGTTTTCACATCGAAGCCCATCGATTCCAGGGTGCGCCCCAGGAATTCCCGCGCAGAGGCGTTGTCTTCCACCACCAGCACGCGCAAGCCTCGCAGGTCAGGGGTCACCACCAGGGACTGTGTTTCGGTTTCAGCCTGGCACTTCAACCGGACTGTGAAGCTGAAGATGCTGCCCTGGTTGGGCCGGCTCTCCACACGAATATCACCGTCCATCAAGTTGACCAGCCGCTTGCAGATCGTCAAGCCCAGGCCGGTGCCCCCAAACTTACGGCTGGTGGATGAATCTGCCTGGGAAAACGGTTGGAACAAATTGGAAATCTGAGCCTGGCTCAAACCAATACCAGTATCTCTGACCGAAAATTCAAGCAGCGCAACCCCGCCGGCCTTCTCTAGCAGCTGCGCTTTAACCACAATCTCACCCGAATCTGTGAACTTGATCGCATTCGCCACCAGGTTCAGGATGATCTGTTTAAGCCGGCCCGGATCTCCCACCAGCTGGCGTGGAACATCGGGAGCAGTATCAAAGACCAATTCCAAATCTTTTTCCTGGGCCTTGAAAGCCACCAATCTGGCCAGGTTATGCAGCACCTCATCCAGATCGAAACCAAGCGCTTCGATTTCCAATTTTCCGGCTTCAATTTTCGAGACATCCAGAATATCGTTGATGATTGAGAGCAGCAGCTCGCCGGAAGCCTGGATATGGTTCATGTAGTCGGTCTGTTTTGCGTTCAACCTGGTTTGCAAGGCCAGCTGTGTCAGACCGAGCACCCCGTTCAAGGGGGTCCGGATTTCATGGCTCATCACCGCCAGAAAGTCACTCTTGGCTCGGTTAGCCGATTCAGCCTGTTCCTTGGCAATTTCCAATTCGGCAGTGCGCTCAACCACCAGGGCTTGCAGGTGATCGCGGTACCGCAATATCTCAGCTTCAGCCTGCTGGCGTGCGGTGATATCACGCACGATCAAGATCGCTTCACCTGCATTGAGATTGGCTTCCACTCGCGCTTCAAAATACATCTTCTGACCGCCAATTGGAAGCTGGTAGTCAAAAGTATGCACAGTTTCGGTCTCAAAAGCCGCGTCCATCTCAACATTAAACATGTTGACAAGCTCAGGCGGCATCACTTCCGCCATTTTCTTGCCCAGGAATACTTCTGCAGGCACAAATAATAAATCGTTCTTATCGGCCTTGTAGTCCAGGTAAGTTCCATCGCGCCCGATCCGGAAGATCATATCTGGGATGGCATTGACCAGTGTGCGGTTGCGGTACTCACTGAAGCGCAGCGCATCTTCTGCCGCCTTCAAACTGGTGATATCGCTGACGATCGTTGAGTAATGGCTGATCTCGCCATTCGGGTCATAATGAGCAACAATATTTTGCAGCACCAAATACAACCTGCCCTGCAGGCTCTTCATGACTGTCTCGCCGTGCCAGGATCCATTTTTATGGGCCAGTGGCAAAGCCTGCCCGGTGACGATGGCGACACTTTCTGGGGTGTGAAATTCTGTCAATTTATACGCGTGAAGATCGGCGCCATCAGGAATATCAAGCATACGCCGCCCGGCCGGGTTGATGTAAGTCAGGCTGCCGCTCGGATCAGCCGAAGCGATCAGATCCTGGGCAGTCTCCATGACGTCCAGCATGCGCTGAACCTCAGCTTCGCCCATTTTTTGTACGATAATATCGCCCAGGTAATCGGCAAACCGGATAGCCACTTCCAGATCTCGGTCTGTATAAACAGTTGGCTTGTTACCCAGACCCAGCACGGCTATGATTTTGCCATCACGCGCAATCGGGATAACCATCTCGCGCAAGAGCAGCGCATGGCCATTGGGCAGACCCTTCTTGGGTAGCATGGCGGCATAATCGTTATGAACCACCGGCTGGCCTTCGCGCACAGCATCCGCCCAGATGCCAGCATCCGCGATCATATCATGCGTGGAACGATCATCAGCCCGGCAGTATTCCTGGACTGTGCGCGTGGACCAGGCCGATAAACGCAGGCTGTTTTGGTCTTTGTCCACCAGGTAGAAGAACCCGATTTGGCTGGAAACCAGGGGCTCCAATTCATCCAGGGCCTTTTGCATGACATCATTCAGCAAATGACTGGAAGCATATTCCAGCAAGTCAAGCCGCTTTTGCAGGATGATCTCATCCTGCTTTTTCAGAGTGATATCCTGCAAAATGGCTCCCAGGCGATAGCCCCTGGCGGTCTTGATCGGGAAGAACAGCTCCTGAACAGTCTTGCGCACACCGTTCGTGGTCAAGATCGTCGCATCGCCTTGTTTGTGAGGGTGTTCGAAAGCGCCATTTTTTAAAAATGCCTGGATGGTATCCTTGATGTTTTCGAGACTGATATGAGCGCGAAAATCCGGGGGCATGCACGCGTATTGAATTTCCCAGGCCGGGATTCCAATCACCTGATTGCGGGAGAACCCGGTCAACTCTTCCATGGCAGAATTCCATTCAATGTAAATACCCTGCTCATCGATCAAGGTATTTCCCAACGAAGATTGTTCGATAAAAGTACGGAAGCGATCCTCGCTTTCGCGCAGATCCACATCGGCCTGTTTGTTGGCAGTGATATCCCGGCCATAAATGGCCAGGCGTGTCACCAAGCCGTTGGCATCCAGCACCGGGTAAATACTATTGATCAGCCAGACTCCGTCCCGTACATCTTCAAAATGCAGCGGGTTACCAGTTTCCGCCACTGAACGCAGGGCAGCCTGACGCGCCATGGCCGCTTCGGGTGCAGAGTAGGCCAGGATATTGGTGCCAATCAATTCCTGGGGTTCATGCCCCAGGCTGGCAGCGCCTTGCTGGTTGGCGACCAGGATCGTTCCGTCCGTTTCGATCAAAAACGCAGATTCTGCCGTGGCATTCAAAACAGCCTGGGTGATTTCAGCGCTCTGGCGCAGCGCTTCCTGAGCCCAATGCTGCTCACTGATGTCAAGTACAATTCCGGCCAAAAACAGCAGCTGGCCAGCGGCATCCCGAACGACATGGATGCTGGCCTTGAAATAGCGTATTTCAGCCCGTTTTGGATTGCTTCGGTACTCAAGCGTGGCAGGTTCGCCGGTTTCGATAACCTGGGCCTGGACGGCCAGCAGCTGCTCGCGATCATCTGGATGCAGCAGTTCGATGTAGTCTTCCATAGAAGGCACGCCATCGGCCGGGTCCAGATCAAACAGGCGAAACATTTCCTGTGACCAGTACCCAATTCCGGTGCTGACATTATGTTCCCAATTGCCCAGATGGGCTTCGGATTGGGCCATCTCCAGGCTGGCCTGGCTCTTCTGCAGCAGT
>JAPLGT010000028.1:0-21365 GCA_026390035.1 Chloroflexota bacterium | reverse complement strand
TTCGCCGAGGAAGTCTCGATCTGGGCCAGCCAGCAGAACGGCGTGCACTCGGCCTCCTTTGGTGTCTCGCTGCCGGCCATGTTGTCCGGGGCTCTGGCCGAATCCGCCTCACGCAACTATGGCACCGGAATCGGTGAATCGCATTCGCTTGGCTCTGCCCATACCGACGGACAAGCCACGTCTGAAGGTCAGGCGCATACGGTTGGGCAGGCCACATCCAGCGGCTGGTCTCATTCGATTTCGAAAGGCACCACTACTTCCACGGGCACGGCGGTATCCGACGGCACCAGTGTCATGGACGGCACATCCCACGTGGACAGCTCTTCCCATACCAGCGGGCACTCGAGCGGCTCATCGCACACCGATTCGGTCGGAGGTGGTAGTTCGCAAACTGATTCAAAGGGTTGGAATGCCGGGGTCAGCGCAGCCGGCAAGGATATCCCCATCGTTGGCGGTATCGTAGATGCGCTGGGCTTTGGCGGTGTGCGGGTCAATGCCGGCTACAACCAGGGTCAGGCGCTCTCAAGTATGAGCAGTTGGGGGTCGTCTGATACTTCATCATCGATGTCGATGAGTTCCAACACGACCGGGACCGCAGACGGTGTCTCGCATGCAGATGGCAAGAGCCACTCGAATACCCAGAGTCAGTCCGTATCCCAATCGGAAAGTGAATCGTGGGGCGAGTCAGGCTCGGTCACGAATTCCACTGCCGATACCGCCAGCAAGAGCAATACACTCTCGCAGGCAAATACCCAGTCAGCCTCGGATACGAAGTCGACCGGTGAGTCAACCGGCCTGGGGATTGGGCGCTCGGCCAGCTCGGGGTTGTCTGTGGGCATCGCGCCGTCCTTTTCGATCGGGGAATCGGCTCAGTGGCAGAACGACCCGGCCATGCTGGTCACGCAGATCATGCGTACCCAGGAGAAACTTCTCTCGATCGCCAGCATAGAAGGTGCATTTCATACGGATGTTTATGCCCTAGCGCGCAGTGAACGTGGGGTGCAGGCACTGATGGGTCTGATCCCGGAGAGTTTCCAGGGCACGGAGGATGTCGTCACCGGTGTCCAGTGCCGCGATCTGGCTGGCGAGGAACAGGCTTATATCCGCAAGCATGCCGCCGTGTTCACCCCTTCGACACGCATGGAACGCATTCCGGGCGTATTGTCCGGTTACATGGATTCGACCCTGCTGACCATGCTGCAGACCGCGGCGTATGTTGCGCCGGGTGTCTTTGAACAGGGAGCGGCTCTGACCACCCAGGAAGAGACCCCGCCTTTTGCTTTTTATCCCGACATGCCCGGGGACTTGATCCTGGGCCGGCAATATTCGGTTGAAACCGGAAAGGTGACGGATGCCCTGCTGAAGCTCTCTCCCGAGCGGCATTTTCACACTGCTTTTATTGGCGATTCGGGTTTCGGGAAATCGGTAGCCGCCGAACGCCTGGCTTACGAAGTTCTGAGCAAGCTGCACCACCGTGTGATCGTGCTCGATTTCGGGCAGGGGTGGAGGCGGGCACTCAGGTGGCCGGGCAGCAAGGGGCGCGTGGACATCCGCCAGCTGCATCCCGGGGCTGAGCGGCCAATGAGATGGAATTTCCTGCAGGTGCCAAAACGCATCGAAGCCTCGCGTTACCGCACGATGGTTTGCGAGCTGTTTGCCAATGCCGGCCGGATGGGGCCGCGGCAGCTCGGCTTTCTGCGCCGGGCGCTGACCGAAGTTTATACCAGGGCAGGCGTTCTGTTTAATGACCTGGCCTCGATTTCGGACCCTGTTCACCGCGCTGAGTTGGAAGCCGTCCAGAACACAGAGGCTGCAGCGATCGGCGTGCCGCCAGGCACAAATATTCTTGCGCTTTCCCCTGCCCGGCAGCAGGCGCTTTCAGCGCTGCGCAGCCAGGCAGTCAGCGTGCGCGATTGGATCAAGACCCTGCGCGGGTATTATTTTGCCGTCCAGAAAAACGATCAGGCCAGCCGCACCTCGCTGGAAGGGGTACTGCTGCGCCTGGAACAGTTCGACGAAGGCCAGATGTTCCGACAGTACGGCCCGGGCGCGGATAGTATTGCCATCGAAGACCTGGGTTTGCTGGGACCGGATGACGATCCCTGGGGTGTGGCGGTCATCGAGGGTGGCGCGGAAATGGATGAATTCTCCAAGGCTGCGCTGTTTAGCTTATTGGCAAATGTGCTTTATGCGGATGCGGTTGTGCGCCGGAGGGAGAGTCTGGCCGGGAAGAAATTCCCGATCATGGATATTTTCTTTGAGGAAGCCAACAAAGTTTTATCGGGCGTGGCCAGTGGAGCGGCAGCCGACAACGATAGCAATGCGGCGGCTGGCTCGGTAGCGGCCATTTGGGAAAGCATGTGGCGGGATGGGCGCAAGTACGGCGTGTTCCTTCACTTGATGGCGCAGACCGTTTCGGCGCTGCCCAAGGGCATTTTCTCTTCCTGCGCCAACCTATTCCTGTTTCAAACCAAGGATGCCACCGACCGCGACATGGTACTGCCGCACCTGGGAAAATCCGAGAAGGGCATGGTGAACACGGAATACAAGCGCTACCTGGCGCGCATCCCAAAGACATACGCCATTACCAAACTGGGCTACAGCAACGATGTCTTCGATCTGGAGCCGGTGCTGATCCAGCCGGCATATATTCAGTGTGCCGAGCCATCGGATCAGGAGATTGTACGGGCATTGAATAACCTGTAAATAAACCGGCTATTCTCAATTTGTTATTTGATTTGAAAGGAGAAGAGATGAAAATCGACTCAAAAGATGATTTCCTGGGTGTGCCAATCCTGACCATCCGGAATTTCCTTCATCGTTCGCGAAGGCGTTGTGGCGGTTCCATTTCCGAGAGTTTTGCGCGCCGGGTGCTCAAATTGGGGACAGAGCGAACTCGAGAAATCCTGGATGAGTTGGAACGGCAAGGGTTTATCGAAAAGGGTGGGAGTTGTAAGGGCGAACAGTATTGGCAAAATACCATCAAAGGCAATTCGCTTTCGATGGCTTCAGCCGCCAGGCCAGTGACCAGGGCCAAAGCAGATCAGATCTTCGCAGAGTTTATGGAGAGGGTTCAAAAAGTTAATGATGATCCTTATTATCTGTTCAGGGTAACCAGGGTGGTTCTATTTGGAAGTTATATTCGCGATACGCCGACTGTAAACGATATTGATATCGCTCTTCAGCTTGCCCCCAAGGTTGATGATCTGGACCGCCGCGGTGAGTTATATGAGCAGCGCAGGCGGGAAAGCCAGAGAATTTTTCGGAATCTGATCGATCTCATCGGCTGGCCCATGAATGAAGTCTGGCTGTTCCTTAAATCCAGATCACGGGTGTTAAGCCTGCATGATTTCGAGTTGGATCAAGAACTCTTAAATACCATCGAGCAAAAAGTGGTGATGGCTGAAGAAATTTAGTGAATAATGGGCTTTATCCCGACAAAACTGCTATCTGATGTGCATTTCAAAACCAATGCCATCATCCAGATGGGATACACAACATGGATGTGTTCAACCTGGAACTTGTGTTGATCTATCCATCTGGCCCATATACAGGTGCACAACTTTTGATTTAGGAAATTGGGCAGTTAGTGAGATATGTAGGCGAGTTGTAAAAAGGATACGATCAAGTAAATTAAAGGGTTTTCAATGCGGCCCAGTTCACGACCTTTTTCTCGAAAACTACGGCCGCGGCTGGGCTGGTTGAAAGCAAGATCGCTTTCTGGAATTTGAAGGTGTCCACTTGCACCCACTTTTGAAACCACTTATTGGCCTTCTTCCCGTTGAATGCGATGATCTTCAATTCTGGCAGGCTGGCAAACAAACCGGCAAAATCATTGGGGATGGCATTCTTGATGGCGCTATCCAGGCTGCCAACGCGCTCGCAAGAATGCAACACGTCCCAAAGTGCTACCTGGTTGTTGCGCAGCCCGGAAATCCGCACGGCATAAGTGCCTTCAGCCGGGATGTCAAACACGGCCTGCATGATAGGCCAGAACTGGTTTCGCGGGTTGCCATAATATTCTTGTCGCTCGAGCGAGAGTTCGCTGGGCATGGTGCCCAGTATCAGGATGCGCGCGTTTGGAGAAATGACGGGTGGAAAGGCCTCTTTCAAGACAGGACTCCTTTTTCTGAAACCCAACCCGAAAACAGGCGCACAGGGCTGCTCTCAGGAAGCAGTTCCACCAATTCTCCCACATCTGACGATTGGCCAAACAGTCCCAAAAAGGCCTGGTAATCCTTGAACCCGGTTTTATCCGGGCTGAAGGATTGCACGATCATCATGGCATAAGGAGCGTTAAAACGTTCGGCTTCCACTAGGGCAGAGACCGTCCGGTGAAACAGTTGGTAACGAATATCGCCCGAGATTTCATCCACCAGACCAAGACTTGCGAGCAGGAATTCCAGTCGTTTTTTCTTGCCAGGGGATGGATTTTGGAGCCAGGCTTTTACCGTTGGGCCAAAGGATTCATTCACTTTGCCTTCAACCGTGATGCTGATCAGGTTGCCATCCGCGGCTTTGGCCAGGATAAACAGGTCATTTTGTGATGCGTGCCCACCTCCTGCCATGCCTACCCGATATTCGGGAGTCGCAAGCAGCAGTTCCAGTTTTTGCAAAGCCGGGTTTTCGGAATTGGCAAACATAGTCAGTAAGGATGACGGGAAACCTTTGGCATCTTCCCAGTGGTGAGCAAGTTCCCAGGCAGAATAGCCAGGTTTCCAGTGTTTTTCCGGGTCGGCCAGGAGCTTGCGCCAGTCTTCGGGAGATGCGGTGGGGATGTAAATGTGTTTCAAGCGACTCTATCCTTTGAGAATGGATACCACTTCATCCAACTTGCCATTCATGGATTGGGCGGTAAAGTGATCGGTCAGAACGACGGTTAGCCCGGCTGTCTTGCCTACCATAAACTGGCCGCGAGACGAAAAATCCATTCCACCGAAGAGCGCCTGATACTCTGGCCAGTAGCTTTTTCCATATCCAACTACGATCTGGGGCTTATTCTCACGGATCAGGCCTTGCAAATAGGACAAACGGCGTGGTTTGACCTTCAAGTAGTAGTCCTCTCGCGAGGCGTACTGCGGAATTAGTTCTTCATAACTCCAGGTGCCGATGCTGGGTTTGGGGATTGGCATCAGCTCCACCAACAGGGTTTGCCCGCCGAAGCGTCCCAGCAATTCAGCCTGGTAATTCCGGATGCTTTCCGCATCATTGACCTTGTTATCCAATTTCAGCATGATGTAGCACATTCCGCGCCAGGTGCGCTGGATGACGCGCCGCTCCCAGTGGTGTTTGGTGATGCCCAAGATGCGGTGCGCCTCAGCGCAGTCTTCCACCGCGCGGAATTTCAGACGCGCGCGCAGATTGTCTTCCCCGCCGCCGGCTTCTTCCATCCCCAAAAACCAGACCGGGGCATCCAGCCTGCCGTAACCGACAAAGTTCAGCAGGTGTTCCAGTTCGTTGTTGAGCAGTGCCATCTGTGATGTTTTCCTTAAAATTCAAAACAATTCAGGCCGTCGCCGATTTCTTCTTTTGCTCAATGATTCTTACCAATTTTCTAATTATGGTATGTGACTTAAAGATCGAATAGCCTGCGCTTTCTTAATCTTCATACCATTTTTTCTTTGCCGCAACATCCGATTGAGGTGCCACTGCGCTTGTTTTTATACTGTCAACTGCGCTCAAAGCGGGTCTTTTCCTGAAGGCTGCATTTACCAGGTCATCAAGCGATTTTGCCTGCTCCATACCAAGGTTCACGTGGATATACTTTTGAAAATTCTTTAAAAGCGCAAATTTTTCCGTAAATCCCCGCAAACCATCGACAAGAGTTTCGAGGGTACCTTTTTTCTGTGTGATCATCGATTGGATGACAGCCAGACCCTTCTTCGTATCCTGAAGATCAATTTCTTTCAGAAAACGCGAGGGAGCGCTGCTCTCACCTTCTGGCAAGGATGCGCCAAGGAAAACAGCTTTGGTAGCTCTTGTCAGAGCGACATAGAAGAGGCGGCGTTCATTTTCGATACCTGGTGAGAGCTCCGCTTCCTGGACTCGACCGGACGTATCGAAAATACTATTCTTCAATTCGTAACGCGAAGGCATGTAACCTTCATTGCAATTCGGGATGATGACATAAGGATACTGTTTGCCCTTCACCTGATAGACAGTGGTCATTACGATTTGCTCATCCTTTGATTCGCCCAGGGTGGTATCAAGGGTTTTAATATGTTCCACGAATTGAGCTGCCGACATGCCGGTTTCTTCTGCATATTGGATGAAATTGTCGAGCGCTTCAATACGCTCAAAGGATGGGTCGCCTTTGCCATAATAATTCTTCAAATAGCCAGCGTAATTAACCTGGTCTTTGATCCATTCAATGATTTGTCCGGCGGTCTGGGGTTTATCGCCTTGCGTGCGTTTATGGGCAGATTCCAAGCAGTACATCATATCCGAAAAGTTTTCCTGAGTGGATCCTCGCAGCCCTGAGTAAGGATCATCGGTAATTTTCTGCAAGGTATCTGCCAGAGTTGCGCCTCTCTCGGCTGCCTTTTCCACCGTCTTTAGCAAATCTTTTGGAATTTTGCGATTGGGATTGTTTATTACCTTCGTAAAAGACTTACTCGTTTCTTCAGTAAGTGGGCTGTGATATTCCAGCGCAACCCTTAAATAATCGAGAAATACGGCAGCTTCGTGACGCTTAAAAAAAGCTGCCTGCCCTTCCACACGATAAGGGATATTTCCGATAAACTCAGCCTCGAGCATGCTCAACTGTGCATACATACGGCATAAAACAATGATTTCTGTTGGCCGGGCTTTATTTGTGGTGAGCAAATTCATGATTTGCTCTTTTAACCAACGATTGGCATTTTTATGTTCAGTCTCACCCTGGTATACGACATGAATTTCTGCTGGCATCTCAAAATTATTCGCAACGACAGATTTTTCTTCCCGAATGGTATTCAACCGGACAGAGTTCTCCGCGCATTGGGCAATGAGCGGGCCGAACCGGAATGAATTTGTCAGGTGGTAGGTTCTGACTGGTTTATTCGGAAATTGGAGCTGGTATTTTTTCAAAATATAGTCCGGGCGTGCACCGCGCCATTCATACAGCGTTTGGTCATCATCGCCAATGACCATCACATCTGCGTGTTCACCTGCCAGCAGTTCAATCAGACGCTGCTGGGCGTAATTGACATCCTGGTATTCATCCACAAACACATAACGGAGCCCGCTGCTGAATTTATCGCGTAGGGATTGGTGCTTTTTGAGCAGCACGACAGCCATGGGGACGAAGTCATCAAAGGTGATCCCGTTTCTCTCAAGGCGCAGCTCTTCATAGGCAGCATATACCTTCACAAGGTTGGGGTTTTCCTTGTGGCCGGCATCAGAAGGAGCAATCAACGCGTTTTTCCAGGCGCCGATGGCTTCTTCAGCTTCTTTCTGCCCAACTGAGCCGAAAGCGATTTCTTTCTGCTGCTCAAGCTGGTTGATCGCCTGGCGCAGCGCCCGAGGATATTTTTCCCGGTTTGAAGTTTCCCCAGGTTCTTCATCCGATTCCCAAATATCCCAGGATGAACTGGTCAGGCCGGCTTTAGCAGCTTCATTGCGAATAATACTCGCGATGGAGTGAAAATTATTGACGCGATTGGCAAGGCCGGTAACTCCATCATTCGGACGATTCAATCTTTCCTGAAATTCCCGGCGGATGCTGGTGTTAAACATCAATATCTGGATCGACTCGGGATTAACATGCTTATTTTCCACCAGATACTTGATGCGCATGACCATTGTCTCGGTTTTCCCAGAGCCTGCCACTGCCAGCACGCGGGCGTGTTCGCCAGTTGGATGCAGGATGATCGCTTTTTGTTCGTCGGTCACCTTCTTGGAACTCAGCCTGGAAAAATCCACGCCGGGGTTGCCTGATTTCGCTGCTCGTTGAACTGGAATCTGAAAGCGGATCAGGATGCCGGTATTGGATTCTTTGACATTCGCCCGGAGCACATCAGCCACGGTTGCATCCAATCGTTGCACACCCAGCGCATCCAGCACCTGCGCAAAATCCACAGCCACTGCAGCCGGGATATATCCTAATATTTGCCCTGCCTGGTTTTTTACACAGATGGCATTTTCATCGTAAGCATTGAGTGGTTCCCGCTCGAGGGAAATGCGATCACCGCTTTTCACCGTTTCCACAACCAAACGGTAGGCGTTTACTCCTTTAAGTTTGACATCATTCCAGGTCCCAGGTTGTAAATTCAAACTGCCTTGTTCCATGAAAACACCTCTGGTGATTTGTATGTTGTGTTGAAATATGTTCAATCAGTTGGCCTGATATCAGGTTCAGAGATTCAGGGTATTTATAATTTTGTCGAAGAAAGTTTTAGCCAGACCTCGTTTTAATTCTTCATGAAAAGGCTGGTTTTTATAATTTCGCAGGCACTCCGTGCAGCTTGTCTCTGGCCCACAGCATTCATGACTGACTCTTTCCCTGGCTGCTATCAGGGTGCCAGGTAAATCATTCAGAATGCGTTTGGTATGCCCGGCGCCCCCGGGGACATCATCATAAATGATCAGTGATGGAATGTTACTGTTGGGGTGATAATATAGGGTACCATCAATATCCTCACGACGGATGCCCAATGTCTCGCTGGCACCTTCCAGAATTGCATACAAAATGGATCGCCAGGTTTCATTTTCAGCGCTATTTGGCAGACTGCCTTCAAAACGCAGCTCCAATATGTCCGTCATGAATTTATGCCCAAGGGAATATGTAGCCAAAAAACCATTACAGGGCCTGCCAGTGATCAGGTTTGCATGCGAAGCAGGTTTTCTTTTTTCTTTATCTTCCTTGCCAAATGAAACTGATTCAGCAGCGCCACAGGCAAGACAAATTCGGAATCCGTTTGTGGTTTTGCCTTCGTTAAGAACAATCAGCCACCCAAATCGAGAATAACGATGGCTGATTTTGAGATCTGGGAATGTCAGACTTTCTACCGATTGAAGTTCTTGAGCTGGAACTTCATCCTTCCCAGGAATGCGGTATTCAGCAAAGTACACTTTGGAACCATAAACACGCTGAGGGCGACTTTCTCCCGAAACCCGCGGCTCCTTGTTTTGGGCGACAAAGCCGAACTCAGGTTCAATATATTTGGCGTTTTTTCTTCTCAGTTTGGAACCGCAGCGCGGGCAGTTTTCAAATTCATCCCCCAGGGTTGTAAAAATACCCTTGCACTCTCCGCAAATGGAATACGAATAAACCGGCCATTGTTTGGCAGGTGGCTTGTGCAAACCTCCGCTGACCCATATGCGTTTTGCAGCAACAAGCTCAGCCCCAGGAGCAAATTCTGTGATGGCAATTCGCAGATCTCGCTGGAGTTCCACCTGTTTTGCTTCCGGGATGTGCAAATGATTGGTTCGCAGTTCCACAACGTCAGTGGGAAATCCGTATTTTGGCAAAATATTATGCGAACCGAGATACCCCAAAATATCCCTCTTTTTTATCGTTTCCATCATCTGTGTCAGGCGATCCGCTTGAGAATACCTGAAGCGGTTATCGCCTGCCAGCACATCTTCAATCGCTTTCTGTACATCCTGAAGATCGCCCTGGACCTCGGCTTCGGCGCGATCCATGACAGGTTCTTCCAGGGTTGGGTCGTTAAACTGTTCGAGGTTGGTCAGGTTGTTCACCCAGCCCCAATGTTCGATATCAAACATTTCCTTGATGTTCTCTGGCAGAAGACGATTCAGGCTCTCACGGATGGATTCAGGCTGGGTTTGAATGTAATCCCGCAGCAAAGCTGCCCCGCTTTTATTTCCCGCCGCCTCGCAGAAAAAATCACCACTATTTTTATATTGAAAACCAAAAGTATCCTTGGCCCAGCGCAAGAAACTGGCAAACAATACTGAATGGATATGACGGCGGATGATTTTGTCATTTTCCAAGCTGATAAATGGCGGGCGGATCTTACCGGCCACCATCTTTTCCGGGTTTGAATAATAAGCCAGATCATGCGATCTACGTTGGGCAAAGGTCAATGCAAAAGCTGCCGAATCAGTGCGGCGGCCAGCGCGACCAGCGCGCTGAACGTAATTGGCCGTGGCCGGAGGCATGTTGCGCATCAATACCGCCTGCAGTTCGCCAACGTCCACGCCAAGTTCAAAGGTGGTGGAGCAGCTCAACACATTAATTTCGCCGTTGACAAAGTTCTGTTGTTTTTCAAGCGCGGAATCGGCAGACCATTGTGCAGTGTGTTCTTCTGCGGATAGAGGAATGGGCAGCAGTGACTGGTAGAGACGCCGGTAATGATTTTCCTGCCAGGCTTCGGTCTGAAAATCCACCAACTCAAGCTTTCCATCACAGCGGTAATTGGAACAAACATCTTTCAGGTTGAGTGTGACCAGGCTTTTACAGCGCAAACACTGGTAAACAGGCTGGTTTTTTTGAATGGGAGCGATTACCCACATCTCATGATTTGCCTGGTAAACCAGACCCTGTCCCTGGCGCGTTTCGGACGGAAAGTGGAATCTCCAGCTCGTAATTGTTCTCCAGATTCCTTCCAGGGTTTGCTTGATGATTGGCTCCTGCTGATCCTTGGCCAGATCTGGCGCGGATTGCATCAAAATTTTCCGCAGAAAATCGGAGCGACGGTTTTCGCCCTTGGCCGGCAACCAGGAATAAATATGCGCTGCTGTATTCGGAGTGCGATCTGACATGGCAAAACTGAAATTACGCGGGAGGAAATCCTCGTCCTTGGGGTCAACACTATCTGGAAAACTGATGCAGGCCTGCGCGCGCAGAGTCTCGAATAAGGTGGCTACCATCAACCAAGCTTCATCGGGTGTAAGATTCCAGGGTGCGGCAAGCAGGGGAGCAGGGGCTTGCCAACCATCCGGAGGTACGAGGTTAAATTGGATCAAACCCAGGCCCTCAAGGCTTATCCGCCGTTCCGTAGAAACAAATTCCTGCATCAACCATTTATAGATGAGGCTGTTGCGTTTGTCGCGGCTGTCGGTTGGCAGGAACAAACCTGCACGTTCGGCCCGCTTTTTTATACGGCTTACCATATCTTCCAGTCGAAGTTCACCAGCGTGGGCATCCGGATCTTCTTCCAGAGTTTGCAGGATCAATCGTCGGCGCAGGATGGTTTGATAGGTTCGCTCCAGGTAGGGAGCAAAGAAAGCTGCATCCTGCCGGCTGTCTGAGAAAACCAGCAGCTTGCGACCCTGACCCGGTAGGTATTGCATTTCTTCATCATCGGCTGGCGGCAGGTTTTGATATAGGGCTGTTGCCAGGATGCCTACAGGCGCATCCTGGCCGGTCAGGAATGCAGAAACGATTCCATCGTTGTTCCTGCTGCCGCATGAAGTACACTGCTTAATTTTCGTATATTGATCACGCCCCTCGATCAAATCGTCATTGATGCGATTTAATACTGTTTTGGGCGCATCTGTTCCACATGAACAACCGGTGCTGACATTTTCACCCTGTTCAATGGATCCACAGGAAAGGCATAACGTCCAGGGATCGTTATAAATTTCGATTAATTCATCAAGGGAAGCACCATCGCCCACCGCTTCATCCTCATCCAGGGATACCGACTGCCTGGAAAACGTGAAGGCGCAGGTATCTGGTTTTTGATCCCAGATCCCCAGTACCCTTTTTGATGAAAAACAGTCGTGTCCGGCTTTTTTTGTAATTTCTCCTGTCAAATATCCCGTGCCGCAACGTTTGCAGGTCCGCAGTTCCCAAACCTGTGACTTGCAGTGCGGGCATAACTCCCTGTGGTTCAAAAAGAACCTGGGTTGATCCGGGGTATGACCCTTTTCATTCAGGCAAATATAAGCCCCTTCCAACGCCCTTACAAAAACATGATAACGAGCGGGCAATATGGCAGCACTATCCGGATCCTTTCGGGCGCGAACCGCCAGGTCAACCAGGGCCACGACATGCTCGCCTGCCTGGGTATCGCCTGGAAAGATTTCGGAGGCGACGTCCGAGAGCATGGATGGGGAGGCGACAACCCTGTTTTGCAGCAGATTGAGTGCCTGGCTGTCTTTCAGCAGTTCAAACAGGAAACGGGGTATTTTTTGATCTTCAGGAATATTTTGAACAGCCTCGGTCGCAGCGTTTAAAACATGGCTTGGGACAAGACTGTTCTGGCAAATCTGTTCCATCGCCTGAATTTCAGATCCTTTTGGAGCAGCAGTCAGGCTTTTTTGAAGCTGGAGGAAAAACCCGGGAGCAACCATATACTGCTGGTTGGCATTTTCTGAACGCTGAACCCGGGTTGCCTGAACCACATCCTGGCGCTCAGAATCGTCCTCGGACCATTCAAATTTTTCACCAAACAAATTGGAAGCAAACTCAACCACTGCCGGGAAATCCTGCCGCCCGCGCCCCAGGGTGGCACTGGTGGCCACCATTTGTAATTTACCCGGCTCACTTTTCACAACCCTGTCTTTCAGCCGTCTCAAAAGCATGGCGATTTCAATGCCGATCGCCCCATTATAGATATGTGCTTCGTCCAGAGCGATGAACTTCCAACGCTTGGCTGTTTCATCGTCAAAAAAGGCGTTGTCGGCCGGGCGCAGCAGCAAATATTCCAGCATGGCGTAGTTGGTCAACAGAATATGGGGAGGGTCATTCTGCATCTGATCGCGGCAAATCATCTCATTCTTGAGCAGGGTTTCTCCGCGATACTGGCGATAAAACTTTTCCTGCGCTTTCTCAAATTTTTGTTCCGTATCGCCTGTATAGCGGCCGAACTTGATGGTTGGAAAATGCGCCAGAATTTTGCGCAGCCGTTTGAGCTGGTCGTTTGCCAGCGCGTTCATGGGATATAAAAGCAGTGCCCGCACGCCGGGCTCTTGCAAGGTTCCCTGCTTATCTTCCTTCAGCAGATGGTTGAGGATTGGGATCAGAAAAGCCTCGGTTTTTCCGGAACCGGTACCCGTAGTCACGACCAGGTTGCGACCGCCGCCGCAGATTTTCCGAATGGCCTGATCCTGGTGCAGATAAAGGGAGCGGTCAAATGGTAACCCGCTGCCGCATAATTCTGCGAAACCGCCATCCAGCACCCCATCGTCTACCAGACTTTGAATGCTGCCGCCCCTGGTAAATTCCGGGGTGGCTTCTAACAGGGGGCCTTTCACAAGCAGTTCGGGTTGTTCAAGGGCCTGCCAGAACTGCCGGCGCAGCGTATCATCCTGAAAAGGGTAAGCAGTCTTGAGATAGCGTAAGTAACTGCCTCGCGTTAACTGTGTCGTTGAGATTGGATTGATGGATTGACGGGAGGCCATTTCACAGGTCCTTTTGTTTTTGTTGTGGATTCATATTGAATTGGACAGCCGATAAACCGATCACTGTATCGCGCTGACCCGGATAAGGCAAGGCATTTTCGTGAATAATCATAAGGTGGTTTTTGAATATATCCAGCCTGGAAGACGCAAAAGACTGACAGTGCGGGCAGACAAATATTTTGGGAGCACGTGGAAATGAGATTTGATTTGTCGCCATGTTGATCAAGGCTTTTTCTCCGCACAGGTCGTAAGTTTCATAAATATTCAGAGCAACAGAGAGTATATATTTTCCATCGCCTTCCAGAAAACTATCGACCGAGATTCTCGTGCGAGGATCAAGGATTTCTTCAATCCTGCCCCAACCCGCATTGGTGAGCACCCAACTGCCCGGACGCACAACCGGCAGGCCGGTATGCAGGTTGTAACGGGCCAACAACTCCAACAGTTGTTCTGCCAGCGGATCATCTTTTAATTTCCGCAACTGCTCGATCGCCCTGGGCTTTTCTTCAAACACAAGCTCAACCGCCTCTTCAAACGACAGGCTGGATTGTTCCACAAGTTTAAGAATCCAACCGACTGCCCTGGCAATATCCTTGACGATCAATTGTTTCAATGCGCGCAGGCGAATTTTTGGGTCTTCTAGGCGAACCAGTATCTCGCAGGTCTGCGCCTGCCAGGTTTTGAAATCAGGCGCGGTCTTTAATATCAGGAGAAATTCCGGCAGGGTAATGGCACCGGATGCCCAATCCTTATACAGCCGGCCCAGGACTTCCGGCAAAACAACCCGTTCCCCAAATTCTTTCTCCAGGCTGGCAGACTTCACCTGTTCCAAAATTAGCTTTAACGCCAGAATTTCCCGTGATGTCGCTGACGCCAGGTTGTGGCAGCAGCTTTCAAGCTCACGATAACTCGCCGCGCTGTCCCCCAAGTGCTGGCGTATGAGCGCGGTTTCAATGCGTTTGCTGAACTGCGCGGATTGATCCACCACCCGCTCAAGTTTTTTCAAACAATCCTGCGGGCTTGTTAAATCCATGTCGCAGCAGCCTTTTTCCGGCGGAAAAAGGGGCGGATTCGATGGCGCCCAGGGGTCTATCACCACCATCTTCATGCGGTACAGGCCATCCGCATAATCTTTTCGGGAAAGCGTAAATTCGTATTCGCCGCATGCAGAATCTGGGATATTTTCAATAATGGGAGCCTGCCAAGGACGGTAAACCGACCAGAGAAGCAGTGCCCTTGACCTTAATTGTTTCTTTTCCTGCCAATTTACCAGGATGTGATTTTGTTCAGGGCCTGAGTAAGTCTCGGTCTGGATATCCGCCAGGTTGATTTCCCGGGTGAACACCAGCACGGGCAGGCTGAAGGATTGTTCAGATGCGCCTTGCTGATTAACCCTAACCAGGTCAAGCCGGAAGATGGGGCTGTCGTCCATTTCCATGGAATGCTTGATCCGGGTCAGATCAAAACGCCGGAAGCGAATTACCCGCCTGGAGGCAGACCCGTCAGCCGGTTGTATTTGCTGGATGACATTTCCCTGAAAATCCAGCAAATTAAGCTGAAGGTCGTTTCCCTCGCCTTCGTTCCAGGGCAGGTCGACGATCAACAAGGGCGAATCATCCTGCAGCAAATCCTGAACCGATAAGGTTGTGTGTTTTTGCAGCCAGCTTTCAACAACACCGTTATCCCGGATCAGGCGCCAACGCAGCCGCTTGACCCGTAAATTAATCGGAACCCGAATGAATTGGTGCGCAAGGCTCTCCCGGCGCAAAAGAAGACCGACCGAGCTGACTTCGGCAGGAACAATCACCTGGTACCGGCCCGGATTTTGCGCTTCGATTTTGAGGCCGTCGCACCCGTTCAAACTATCAAGCCCATCTAGCAGGCTGGTCAGAACTGAAAAAGTGACATTCTCCGGACCCTGGCTGCGATCAGGAATGTACAGATTCTTTAATCCAGTGACGCTGCAGGCCGGCGCAATTGCCAATGTGAGCGTGATGTCCCGTCCCAAGGGCCCTTTTACGGCAATTTGAAACGTGCCGGTTGGCTTTGAAGTCAGCAAATTGGCTGCAGCCAGGTAGACAACGGCCGTATCATCATCGATCGAACAATCCATCCCGGACAGATCCGCCAGTGTCACCGTTGATGAAATTTCCGGTTCCGCCTGCCCGATGTTTTCAACCGTGAGACGCCAGCGGCTTAATTCAGACCTGGCATCTTCCATGCGGCCCAACGGAATACATAAGACGGGTGGAAAGCCGGCATACAGTGGAACCGGGTTTTCATCCAGATCGGTTGGAACGATCTGCCCCCCGGTGAGAAAGGGCGGTTGTACTTTTTCCTGGCTGCGAACATTGATTTCGCGAAACAGCTGTCCGGATTTCAGCAGGCCGACCCGGATGGCGGACGAAAGGTCCCAGCATTCCAGCTTGAACATCGACCAGTCTCCCGGCAGATCTGGCAGGACTTCCAGCAGGCTGCCAGCTCCGGACTGAACCGAGAGATCAAACTGATTTGGATAGAGCAGCCAGGTTTCCCGGGCCAACATATTATTTTGAATTGTTCCGTTGGCCGGGTCGAAAGACAGGATCAGGTGCTCGGGTGAATAAACCGGGATGACCCATTCATACTCGTTATCGCCCTGCACAAAGCGGATACTTATTTTTGAGGTGACATTCTTGATACGCAGGGTGATCTCCCTGGTTTGAAGCTGATCGTTTCTGCGCTGGGTGCGGGCCTTGATCTCGTCCTGATAATCGCCCGCTTCCACTTTCCAGTACAGGTCGCTTGCGTTGAGTGCAGAGACTGGTTGGGCAGGCAGGAAGAGGAATACGCCCAGGCCCCACGGATCCAGGGATAACAGCGGCCGCTTCAGCCTACTGCGGGAAGCGCGTTCCTGTGAGAGACTGCCATTTTCCCGCGTCCACTCAGCAAAACTGGTGATCAGGTGAGGTGGCAGACCAATTTCATCGGCGGAAAGCAGGGTCTGGGTGTTCTGCCAGGTAAGCAGCATTTTACGGGAACGATCCAGCAGGTTTGAAGCGGTCTTGCCGCCGTATTCCAGGAAATAGATGACCGGCTTGTCTGTGCCGAGCAAATAGGAAGGATGTTTGAACAACTCATCAACCAGTTCATCCCCTTCGAGGGCCAGCAGCTGCGGCCGGGTTGCGCTGTTTAATAGAATATTGACAAAAAAATCCTTCAGGCAGTAGACCGGGATGCCGCCATGCGCCAGGATCAGGCTGACATAGCGCATGGATTTCTCCTGCAAATCGGGAAACTGCGGTTTGCCATAGCGCTCAAGCAGCTTTTCAAAAAGCTGCCCAAAATCAGTGTGATTGATGGATTTGTTTAACGCTCGTTCATATGCTGGCCAAAAATCCCCGCCGTTGTAACCATGAATACCGTGCCCGGCCATAAAAACCAGGAATGTGGCCGGGAAATGTCTTTTCATGATCTGCAGCATGCCCTGTTCCGTGTTAGCATGCCGCAGGTGCCGGACATGGGACGAAATATCGTCGAGCTCCATTTTGGTGATGGGGATTTCACCGATCAGTTCAACCTTTCTCAACAGGGGGGAAAGGCGATTTTCCCAGGCTGCCAGCGGACCAGCCAGCGACTGGGATGGCGAAGCAACCCGCACTTCTGATCTGGCAGAGTTTTCAGGTTTGTACACCACGGGTGGCGTTTGAGTTTCTTTTTGTTTACCAGAGGCTTGCCGAGCCAGGAAGTCGGCCAGCTTTCCAGTCAGCAGCTGCATCTCGACATCTGTCAGACCTTCGATGCTACTTCTTTTTAATACCTTGTAAACTTGAATGGAACTATAGAGCTTTTGAACTTCGGTTAGATTTTGGTTACGCAGTTTATTCCGGATGTTTTCCGGCAAATCCAAATCATCCAGTGTTGCACTTTTCAGGATTTCATTCAAGCTCATCGACAACTTCCCCATTAATAAAATTTTTATTCTGCTACAACTTCATTATATAGCCTGGCATATCTAACAGTTTTTGACGATTTTATGGCAGGATGGTTAATTGAACTGCCGGTGGAGATTATTGTTTTTCCATTTACATAACAAGCCCGCCGGTGATGACGGGCCTGTTATGTAAATTATTGGACAACTTCATCTCGGGAAATATCTTCCATCCGTGCTAACTGCATTCCCAAGAAAAGATTGCGATAGTATGGACGCAGATTTATGATGCTGCCTGGTTTGAATTATGTATCAATCTATTCAACCAATCCTTTATCATTTCTTTTTCAACATCATCAGCAGATAACGCCAGAGCTTTTTCCCAGTTTTCATGAGCCAGGTGGAAATTGTTTTTCACAAAATATATATTTCCGACCAATTGGTATGACAGGCTTAGATCTGGATATTGCTCGATGATTCTGTCAGAGATGTTTTCCGCTTCATTTAGATTATTTTCTTGCAAGTGAATTGCAACCAGATTTGCATTTGCAACCAATTTTAGAGGCAAGGTTTGCACCGGATATGGCGTGCAGCACAACTCGCTGGTTTGGTTCTGCCAGAAGCCTATCCGCGCAATTGCTTCATCATCATCGGCTGCCTGTTCCAATACTGCGCCAAAGCAGGCTTTTGCCCGGTCCAAACTTCCGGTGGCCAGGTAAATGTAACCCAGGTTGCACCTGACCAACGGTTCGTTATCCACATTCCCTTTTTCAAGCACCATGTTCAGTAGGGATTCTGCTTTTTCATACTCACCATAACCGGTCAGGATGAAAGCCAGGGGGGTTGCGATCGCTGAATTTCCGGGAACTCGTTCAAGAAGATGCTCAAAAATGTTACGCGATATATCGTCATCATGCTCAACGTAATATTGATATGCCAGGCCCATCAAAACCTGGATGAGTTCATTATTCATTTGAGGATCTAGCCACTCCCAAACTTTGGGATACTGGCCCGCTTCAAGTAATATTTTCATGCGCAGGCCGCCGGGGAAAACATCCAAAAGTCCGGCTGATTCTGTTTGGTCGAGCAGCTTTTGCGCGGCCCTGGCATTTCCAAGTCCTAAATCTAATTGGGCCGGGTAAACAAAAAAGCGTATCTCATGTGGCAAAATACCACGAGCATGCTCCATCTCTTTGAGAGCATCTTCGGTTTTATTCAGGCCCAGGTAAGCGTTAAATCGTTGCTGATACAGAGCCGCCAGGACTGGCTCGGCTTCGGGATCTGTTTTTAGATCGATCAACTCAATCGCCTTTTGAGCAGTGATCAGGGCTTCATCAAATTTTCCCAGGGCAAGCAGGGCATCGCCCCTGGCCTGCAAGTTGCGATAATGCCTGTCATTAATCTCCAGAGCGCGATCGGCCGCATCAATTGCTTCTTCAAAGCGCCCCAATTTTGTGTAACAAAACGAAAGTCCCCGCAAAGCCCGGTCAAAGTTGGGATCCAGATCCAATGCCTGATCCAGCTTTTCAATGGCCAGTTCATATTTTTTCAGAACCACGAGCACCAGTGATTGTTCTGACAGTGTTCGCGGCGTGGTGGATTTTTCCACAACATCGGTAATCACTTTCAGCGCCGACTCGTTATCTCCCTGTCCAAGCAAGAAACGCGTGAATTGGATACCCAGATCCACATCCCGGGTTGTTTGCCAGCTGTGTTCAAAGATGGTTTTGACTTCATCCATCCGGTGCAAAATGGTATACGCGGACACAAGGGCATTTAAGGTGATCGTATCATCAGGATGTTTTTTGTAATAGCGGGAAAGATAACCTATACCATCTTCGTATTTTTTATTATTAACCAGTAAAAGTCCGAGACTCTTGATCGCCAGTTCATTGCCACGCTCCAATTTTAGCGCCTGGCGAAAGGCCGCTTCTGCATCTTCTGGGTTTTGGATCGCCTGCAATGACAGACCTCGCACCACATACGCAGTTGCATAGGCAGGATCCAGACTGAGAATTTTTTCCAGAATTTCGAGCGCGTCACCATGCAGTCCAACCTGCTGTAGTTGAATAGCTGCCCGTGTGAGCTCCAATAGACGATCGACGATTGGATAAGGTGCGCTCATCGGCTGCTTTCCCTTTTATTGTTTTCCAATGTGTTTTGAAACTGTGAATATGCTTTTTCTAAATCCTGGCTTGGGGCGGTCTCGGCATAAATTAGATCGGCCTCATGGTTTTGACCGGCAACCATTGCATTTCGAGGTAATGAAACTGCCAGAATTGACTCTGTCGGTGCAGCTGTTCCGATTTGCTTGACGCCATCTTCCGCATTAATGTTATGACGCGGTGTATAAACCTGACCGATCACCTGCTCAATCTGGCTTTGTACTTTTTCATGGGTAGCGTGCAGTATTTCAGCATTTGTTAAATAAGAGGGCATTAGACTCTTCTGAAATTGCATCACCCGCACCAGACCTTCGATGATCGGGGATTCTGAAGTATTATCAACCAGGCACGCCAGAATGTTTTCGATCATCAAGGTACATTCTTCAAACTCGCTGGCAGTGTAACATTTTTCGATATCATCCACTTTTTGCTTCAACCATTGTCCAAACAAAAGCTCATCCGAGCGATTGGCCTCAGCCTGCATGCCGTTTGCGCTCATAAGTTGGAGAGCCGCACGGGAGAGCCCTGGATACTGCCGATAGATGCTTGGCGCGGCGTGGGCGGGCCGGACTTCATCGCTAAGAGATTCCAGCGCTTTGCTGATGTACTCGTTCAAAATGATACCGGTCCGATTTGCAATGCGAGTCAATTTTCGGTACAGGCTCTCTGGTATTTGTAAATTAATCTCACCAGAAAATTCTTCATCGGACGCATGACTATGACCCTGCACGAAAATAATTGGTTCGGGATCGGGCTGCCCTCGGGTTTCTCCAGGTTCCTGCAAAAGGATCTCTGCAGGAATTCCCAGGCCCTTCTCCAGGGCGCGGATCATGGAAATGCTCAAAGGGCGCTTACCATTCAGCACTTCAGAAACCTTGCTCTGGCTGCCAATGTACTGTACCAAGTCTTTACGATTCAGCCCCTGCTGCTCCATGCGAAATTTGATGGCTTCCACCGGATCGGGCATATCAATGGGGAAGTGTTCATCTTCGTAGTTTTCAATCAAAGCTGCAAATAATTCCAGTTCTTCTTCATCTGGCGTACCTGGCAGAGAATCCATCAAGCCTTCGATGTGAGCAAGAGCCGACACATAATCGGCTTCATTTTTAATGATTTTTGGCTTCATTAGATTTTCTCCGCGTTGATCTTATCGTATTCGGCATGTGTATCTATAAAACGAATATACACAGCACCTTCAAAGCTGTCATTGGCATAGTGAACTTTAACGACTAATCGGTAATCATTACCTTTGATATTGAAAACCACTCGATTGTCAATTAAGAAGGATGCAGTTTTGTAGGCGGCTTTAATATCATTGGGCGAATGCCAGGTGGCGTGTCTTGCTTCCCAAAACCAGGCTTCCAGTGCGCTTTTAGAGTTTGTATGGTTTGACCAAAATGCTAATAATGTTGACCTTGAAATGACTCTCATGCCCATTATATCCTTTTTTGGGAATTAATCTAGTAGCAAAATCCCTTATTGGGAACTTTCTACCACCCATTACATTATTGTTATTTTTCCTTCAATAACGCCAGTGCCAGGACTTCCTGGATAGTCTGCACGTACTTGACTTCAATTTTCCCGCGGATGTAATCGGGTAGATTATTGACATCCCTTTCATTCTCAGCAGGTAGGATCACCAGCTTGACACCGGAATCGATGGCTGCCATCAGTTTGGGTTGAACGCCGCCGATTGCCAGCACCTTGCCCATGATGGTAATCTCGCCGCTCATGGCAACATCATGCCGCACAGGGATGTTTTTCAGCGCGGAAACGATGCCGGTCACAATGGTGATGCCCGCCGATGGGCCCTCCTTTGGGATGGCCATCATGGTCGCCAGGACAGCGATATCAAAGTTTTCGTGCCAATCCGCCGAAACACCCAGGTCAGCAGAATAAACCTTGATGTACTGCGCCGCCGCTTCAATCGACTCGCGCATGACGCGCTGGATCGAACCGAGCGGGACGATGCGCCCATGCCCCTTGGTGGCCTGCAT
>JAPLGT010000016.1:0-2011 GCA_026390035.1 Chloroflexota bacterium | reverse complement strand
GGGAAATCCTTCGTGGTTCTTGATGCGCGCCGGGCGTTCAGGATTATGTTTTTCAGTGGCAGTCACAGCATGCTTTTCAGCATAAGGCCGTTTCTCGGCAAAGTCACGGCGAACACCACCACCACGTACAGGACGGGCAGGACGGATCTCGTTAAGCTCGGTAATGGGAGCAATCGGGCGCTGTTTCTCGTCCCCGCGGGCGATCTTGAGGGCCACAGCGGCGATATCGAGAGGGTCAACGCCATCCGCGACAAGTTTTTCAACGATTATGCGTTCTGTCTTGCAGCGCCCGCGTGCCAGCCAGACAGTGATCTGATTGGTCAATTCAGCTTCGCGACGAGCAACAATTTCTTCGGTAGTAGGCAGCGTTGCCTGGATCAGTTTCGAGCGCGTAAAACGTTCGATATCCTTTACACGACGCTTTTCAAAGACCGGCACAAGTGAAATGGCGATACCTGTCTTTCCGGCACGGCCAGTGCGACCAATACGATGAACGTAGATTTCAGCATCATCGGGCAAGTCATAGTTGAAGACATGAGAAATATCGTCAATATCAAGACCGCGCGCAGCAACATCCGTCGCTACCAGGACCTTGATCTGCCCGGCGCGGAAACGGTTGAGGGTGCGCTCGCGGGCATCCTGATTCAAATCACCATTAAGGACTTCGGATGGGAAACCGCGTGTGGAGAGCTCATTGGCCAATTCACCGGTCCCAGCCCGGGTACGCACAAAGATCAACGCGGATGAGATTTCTTCAACTTCAAACAAGCGGGTTAATGCAGCAGTTTTCTCGCGCTCATTAACCAGGTAATAGCGCTGTTCGGTGGCAGCCACCGTAACTTGCTCGCGGTCAATGGTCACCGACTGCGGGTTATGCATATATTTATCTGCCAGGCGGCGGATGGGGGTGGGCATAGTAGCAGAAAAGAGCGCAGTTTGGCGACCGGCTGGAGTGGCTGCCAGGATGGTTTCAATATCTTCGATGAAACCCATCGAAAGCATCTCGTCAGCTTCGTCAAGCACTACCGTGCGAATGGCGCTCAGATCAAGCACGCCACGGTTCAGCAGGTCGATCAGGCGGCCGGGAGTGCCAACCACCACATCCACACCACGGCGCAGCTCGTTGATTTGGCGAATATATGGCGCGCCACCATAAACGGCCAATACCTGCACTTTGCAGAACTGTCCAAAAGAAATCGTCGCATCAGCCACCTGCAAAGCGAGTTCGCGGGTTGGGGCCATGACGAGCGCCTGAGGAAGGCGTTTACCGGGTTGTAAATTGTTGAGGATGGGAAGAGCGAAAGCTGCGGTTTTGCCGGTGCCTGTTTGAGCCTGGCCAATTACATCAACGCCGGTCAACATAAGCGGGATCATACCAGCCTGGATAGGGGTAGGTTCCACATAACCAAGCGCAGTAATTGCCTGCACCAGCTCTGGGCGCAGGTTAAACGAAGAAAATTCGGTTGTCATCAAAACTCCTGTTAATAAATGGCGAGCAACCCGCGGGATGCGCGCCGAAAAGGGAACGTTCTGATGACTCCATCAAATTTCTTGCCTGCGAAGTAGTGCCGATTCTAGCACGGCAACCGGCTGGCCCTCACGGGCGAGCCGTCCCATAGACTTGCCAACAAAAATGCCCGATTATTATAAAACCGGGCAATCATTCGGAATATCAAAACATTGTCCCAAGCGTGTGCCCCTTGTTCATAGGGCCAAACGAGTATATCACATTATATGACAATTAATGTCACCAATTTTGGCGAGTTTTTTGGTTTTTGGCCGCTATCTATACAAAAAACAATCGGATAGCCGGATGGATGGGCAAATGGGCAAAAGCAGCATACCGAAAATTCTCTAATACCCTAAAAAGACTAGCTACCTGACAGTTTCGGGTGGTCAGGCAAAAAAAGCGTGACCAAGACGGCCATGGAATTGGTCAGCCAGCGTTCAATGGAACGCAAGCCGATCTGAAAAATGCTCAAATCTCTTCGGTCAGAACGGTCAACCAGAG
>JAPLGT010000250.1:0-1862 GCA_026390035.1 Chloroflexota bacterium | reverse complement strand
ACTTCGTTGTTATAATAATTTCATAGCTGCCCGGTCCGAATTTGAGCGAAGCATAAATGAACTTCCCAGCTAGGAGAAAGCCATGGCTCGTAACCCTGAAACACGTGGAACCTGTGTCTATTGCGGCGAAATTGTCACCAAGCGTGGCATAGATAAACATCTTGTAACTTGTCAGAAGCGCCAGGTTGCTCTACAAGCCAGCGTCCAAACCCCAGAAACGCTCTGGCGGCTGCATCTGCAGGGTAGTTACAACCATGGTTTCTGGCTTGAACTGGAAATGCGCGGCTCGGCCAGCCTTGAAGACCTCGACGAATACCTGCGTGGCATCTGGTTGGAATGCTGCGACCATTTGAGCAAGTTCACTCTTGGTGGTTTGAGTCGAGTTGAAATTGACATGGGCCGAAAAGCCGACCGTTTTTTTCAATCTGGAATGGTTTTTCGCCATATATACGACTTTGGCACCCCTTCTGAAACCGACATCAAAGTACTGGGTTCTTCCCAAGGCAAACCGGTAACCCAATACCCGATCAGCCTGTTGGCTCGCAACCAGATGCCTGAACAGACCTGCCAGGAGTGCGACCAGAAAGCCGCCTGGTTGTGTATGGAATGTGTCTACGACTTGGGGGAAGATGTTTTCCTGTGCGACGAGCACCTGGAAGACCACGAGCATGAGGAAGGCCCAATTGCTCTGGTCAACTCCCCACGCCTGGGGATGTGCGGCTATACCGGGCCTGCCGAACCACCGTATTGATAAAATAAAAACCCCCTTGAAAGTACGGGGAGTTTTTATAGACAATATAATGTTGAGCGAAGGCAGGACGCTGTTATTTACACTTGCAATTTCTTCAAATTGTTGAAAAATCCCATCATTTCTTTTGACACTAATACCTCGCCTTGCTCGTTGACTTTGATTTTGACCCCAGCCGTTTGTAATAGGCTGACAATGTCCATCAGGTGTTCTGGCCGCCGCCCCAGCCGGTTCAAACTGGCAATATACAGGACGTTGAACACGCCTTGTCGTGCATCTTCCAGCAGAGCGGATAATCCTGGTCGCTGTTTTGGATCGCTTCTGCCTGAAATTCCTATATCCTGATATGTTTTGACGATCCGGACATTATCCTTGAGCGCGTATTTCTCAATTTGAGCGCGCTGATCATCCATCGCAAGGGCATCTTCCGAAAATGACGACGCGCTGCCCACATATAATGCTCCAAGAATTGGTTGTTCGGTGTGCTGTCCGGTCATTGTGTTATTCTCCAAGGAACTTGTTTTCGGTTAGGGGCTGATATTCGCCAGTCAGTTTGTGATCAAATGCATTCAATATACAATCAATCCCTACTCCCGTGAGAAATACGCGAGATAAAAAAGATGCTTACTACTGTTCTTCGCCTGGTTGCGCCTGGTATCCCCGCTTGATCTTGCGCTCAACGATTTTCTCAGCCACCTGGTTGGCCTGCACCATGGATGCCACAGGGATCACCCGCCACTGCTGGAAGTCGTTATCCCGCCGTCCCCAGGCGACGACGACTGCACAGGAATGAAATAATGTGGACTGGACGGACACCAAATACCATCGATTTTGATTGATGGCAGGGTCAACGTGGTTCAGTATGGTCAGCATGCTCTTAATATAGCACGCGCGTTCTGGTATTGCAAGCAAAAAGTCGCAGGTGAAATAAAACAAAAACTGGCTCCAGTTTGCAGAACCAGCCTTTGTTACTGTAAGTTAAGCCGCCTTCTTCAACACCGGCAGACCGTTGGCAGTCTCGGCCACTACGTAGCCAGCGGGAACAGCGTCCAGCGCACCGGGTTTCTGTTCTTTTGAGAAGAAGAACAAGGTCTGGGTTTTGCCGGTCTTGGTT
>JAPLGT010000144.1:0-41487 GCA_026390035.1 Chloroflexota bacterium | reverse complement strand
TTTACCAAAAATAAAAAGCCGGTGCTGTTCTATCATGATGATAGGATAGCACCGGCGCAGGGTGAATTTCCATGCTTCCAGATCAGTTTTTCGAGTGAGAAAAGAGTGATTTAGGCCAACTCAGAGAGTTAGTACCCCATATTTATTCGGATTCTGTGCCGTTCCCCCCCCAAATAAGCCAGCACCTTGTACCCAAACCGCCATCGAAGTCGGTTTTCGCAACTGTTCAAGCCCTTGGCTCCCGGGTGGTATCCGCTCATAATTCCTTCAGAAAGCGTTCCCTGGTGCATCAATTGGCTTGTTATATACCGTAATTTTGTATTTCACTCACCGGACCGCCATCGTCAGGCACAGCTTTGAAGAACACACAGCAATCCAAGCAACAAAATCAGCTCAGGCATCATAGCTATACGCGGTCTAGACATAATCAAATTAGATAACTTCTATAAGGATGCCTGACTGCTGCAACCAACCTATCACAGCTTACGGCGAATAAGCCCCTGTTTTAAGCCCAATTCAGTTGCATGATGGCGGGATTTAGCTTGCAATTTTTCCAAGATACTGCTCACATGTGTTTTGACCGTTTGCAGGCTGATGGAAAGCTTTTCGGCAATCTCCTGATTGGTTACGCCAGTTGCCATAATATTCAAAATCTCACTTTCACGACGCGTCAGGAGTGGGATGGTTTCGCCATTGGTATTATTTTCTGGCCGCTTCGCTAAATTGGCAAATTCCGCCAGGACCTGGGTGGCAAGTTTGCGCGGGATGGTTGACTCACCCACCAGCGCACCGCGCAAACCCCGCAGAAGCCCCGCCGCGCTGCTGTTTTTCAAAATATAACCCTGGGCACCGGCCTTTATGGCTTCAAAAAGTTTTTCTTCTTCCTCATAAGCTGTTAACATAATGATCCGCGCCTGCGGGTTACTGGATCGGATCAGGCGGGTTGCTTCCAACCCATCGCTGAGCGGCATATTTATATCCATCACGATCAGATCAGGTTTCAGTTCGTAAACCAGGGTCAGCGCTTCCAGACCATCTTCCGCCTGGCCAACGACCTCCATATCAGTCTGACTGTTGATGATCTTCGCCAGGCCTTCGCGAAAAAGCTCATTATCATCTGCCAGTAATATCCGTGCGAGTGTCATCCTTGCTCCATTTCAGCCAACGCAGTTGACCCTTCGACCCCGAGAGGAATAAAAGCAGCCACCCGCGTACCCTTACCCGGCGCAGTTTCGATCACCAAAGCCCCGCCAATACGCTCTGTGCGCATCTGCATTACCGATAAGCCAAAATGATGATCGCTTCGCGAAATATTGGGATCAAAACCAACGCCATCATCACTCAGCGCAACATAAATGCCTTGGTCCACATTTTGCAGGTGCACTTTTATATTTTTCGCCTGGGAGTAACGTTTCGCATTGGTAAGCGCTTCACGGTATATATACGCAATCTGCTTTTGAACCATGGCCGGAATTCGGATACTGGACAAATCGTCCATCAGTAACTCTATGGAAATTTTAGTGGACTTTTCAAATTCCATCAAGTAATTTTCCAGTTCGCTGCTCAGGTTGCCGCCTTTCGACACAACCGGCGCATTCATACCACTGAAAGCCATACGCATCTGCGATTGGGCTTTTTCAATCAGAACGTTAAACTCTGGCAAAGCCGATGACAAAGCCTCTTCTTTTTTGAGATTTGTGAACCCTTCCAGCTCGGTAATCTTCAAGTTTAACAGGCTCAAAGTCTGAGCAGCTTCATCATGAAGCTCGGAAGCAATCCGTTGACGTTCGTTCAGAGTCGCATTCAGCTCCGCTTCCCGCCTTTCAGACTCGATCAAGTGAATATTAGCAATTACCACGGCAGTGGAATTGGCCAACAGCTTGATGGTATGTATATCCATCTCTGAAAATGGGTCGCGCCTATCACGGGTGACACACAGGTAACCTATGTTTAATTCCCCTATCTTCAGATTAGTAGAAAACATCACTTCGGTTGGATCATTCTCATGTTTGACACAAACCGCGCAATGGTTACTGCCCTTACTGGAAGAAGCATTTGCAGCTCGGATCAGGCTGCCTGTGGTTCGCTTTGATAGGCGATTTTTTTCGGGATTGAGGTCTGAGATAAGGCATAGGCTGGCGTGTTTGGCGTGCATTAAATCCTTGGCGCGCTGAGAGACAGACTGAATTATTTTGCTCAGATCCGGTTGGCTGACAATCTCCTGGCTGAACTCAAAAGCAGTCGTCAGTACCAGAGTCTTATTTTTTACACGCTCTTCAAGCTCTTTTTGCGATGCGGAAATTTCCTGGCGCATATTTTCAAAGGAATGTGCCAGGTGACCAAATTCATCATCGGCCCTAATGAATATGGGTTGGGTCAGTTTGCCCTGCCCAAACTGCATCATAACCGATTCTAGATAGGAAAGAGGTCGGATCACCCGCCTGTTGATTACATAGCCACCCCATGCCACCACAATCAGGCCCAGCCCCAAAAAAGTAAATTGGGCTTTTGATTGATTCTGATTCTGTTCTGCTTCCAGACCTTCCAGTGTGTTCGAAAAGGAATCGACCTGGGTCAACACCAATGTCAGGCTATCTATCACATTCCAACGAAGCTTGCCGTAGGATGGATCAGTTGGTGTTATCTTTTTGAAGGCAGTCCAATTGTCTACAAAAATGGACCAGGATTTTGATATTTCAACCAGGTCAGGGTCATAATTCGGGTGAATGATGGCCGGATGGATCAGCAAATCTCCCACCAACCAGGGAACATCACCCAAATTTTTCAATTCCACCAGATAGCGGTTAAATTGCTGCACCTGGGACGAAAGGTCCAATGAATTATCTCCAACCAGTGAAACCTGCAGGACAATTTTCTGAATAGTCATACGCTGGTCGTAAGCAGTCGAAAGTACTTCTTCATGCTTTGAGCGTGCCTGAATACTCAACTGGTTATATACCATCGAGAGCAAAATAATCAGCATAAAACTAACAATAATTAAAAACAATAAATTACGCAAGGCATTGCGCATGGTTTTTCTCCATGGTTCTCAACCAATAATATTATGATCCACAATAAATATCCGGAGCGGCCATTTTCACTCCCGGGTGATAAAAACCCGATACTTATAAAAAGCACTGCGATACCGGACAAACTTAGTCCTATTTAATATGATTTATTTTATCATTAATCACTTGTACTTGTTCCTTAGAATTCCGGAATCTGCTCACAACACCTTCATCAGGGTCTTTATATTCTGATTTTTCCGCAACATAAATAGCTTGCCGTCCGTAAAAACAATTTCTTCAGTACACATACAACCCACCGCCATACGGAATTGCAATGATCAGGGTAAATATCTTCGAAAAGATACGAAAATAATCTCAAATACAAAGTGAGTGAGCTTGCCCGTTCCCTGCCTGGTACCAAGTTTGTTAACCACCCTGGCCTCAAAATAATTATCCACCGGTTCGAAAAATCCACCGGTGATGCTTGTGAGTTACAGAAACTCAATCCAAAACAATAATAAATAGTACTTATTTGATACTTTTTTCTGGATGAGGAGCATATGAATTCAATATCCTTTTTGTTATTCTTGGAAAGACAAATTCATCACCCCGCTTTCTCTTGATGGAACTTCAAATTTTAGGAGAATTTTCCAATAAAAACCCCCGCATGGCACTGATAATGACCGCCAGCGGACTGCCAAATTCCGTTGATGCAGCCGATAAGTTCACCTACATTCCGTCAACCACTGAGCAGGTCGTTGTGCCAATTCTTAGTAAAGCCCAGGGTTTTTATGTAAGCATCAGCTCCCAGACGAACGAAACGATCATTACAACATGGACTATGCCGACGACCTGTAAAAACTGCAGCCTGGTAACCAAAACAGCCACGGTTCCGGCCGGACACCCATCAACAAAAAAGCTGTCAGGAAATACAAACCTTTTCTGCCAGCCACTCCATTAATAGTATTCATTCCAAGCACTACTCACCTAGCGCCTTTCAGAGGACCTTTATTATGAAACTAATTTCTCCTATCAAAGTTTATTCATACAGGTGGAAAATTCTTGTAAGTACCGGGCTGACCATACTGGTCCTGATAGTATTTTTGAGCAGCAAAGTTTTAGCCCTGGCAACCGGTCCGCTGGCAGCGACCGGAATGACCACTCCAATCAGCGCCATCTGGCTGCCTGGAGCACAAAGCGGGCATCTGTGGGTATCTGATTCCAGCCTGGGATTTTGCCGTTTGGACCCATTCCCGAACTCGACGACCTCGCAGCTAGCCCCCTCGACCTGCGTGCGTGTCGGCGGCGGGACGGCCGGCCAGGCAGCCTTTGATCCACAATCGAATTCAATCTACGTGGCCGATGCATCCCCAGGCAGCAAAGGCGCATATCGTCTAAATTATGACCCCATCACCGAAACCGTCAACAGCCCGCTGCTGCTGGCAGCCGGCCTGATTCAAGATAACGGCGGACCGCGAGCCGCAGAGCTCGGCCCCGATGGCCGGTTATATCTGGGTCTGAACAAAAACGGCCAGATTGTTCGGATCACCAATCCTGGCGGGCCCACACAGACTGTTGAACCGGTGGGTTTTACATCGAACGGCTTGCCAGCCGTTGCCTTTAGCTTTGTCGGCAACGATCTCTACATTGCCGAAGTCATCCACGTCACGATGATATCGAACGCAGCCAGCTGTTTCCCTGGGTCATGTAACCCAACCACGCAAACTGGGATTAACGTATTGGCCCCAACAGCCCTGATTTACGATGGCACGACCGACCTCTTCGTGGCAGATTTCAACACAGTCAGCAACTACAACCCGCTCACCGGCGTCCAGGGGCTTTATGCCAGCGCCGGTGATTTCGGAGGCACCAATGCACCCTTCAGTGCCATCAGCGGACTGGGATTGGATCTACAGGGCAACCTGCTGGTTGGGGAAAACCCAAGCCAGACTAAATTAGGCGCTCACATCTGGACCCTGGTGCCGGGTGCCACCATACCAAATTTTCCTCCAGTCGATATTCCACGCCCACTCGCATCCCTAAAGACTGTGCCGGTTCCGGAACCTGGCAACCTGATGGATTTTGTGGCCGACAAACAGGCTGCCATCCAATTGGGCAAAGCTCTCTTCTGGGATGCACAGGTGGGCAGTGATGGCAAAACAGCCTGCGCCACCTGCCATTTTCAAGCCGGCGCCGATATCCGCTCCAAAAATCAACTCGATCCTGGCTTGCGAGGCGGCGATTCATCCTTCCAACTTGCTGGTCCCAACTACACGCTTCAACCCCGTGATTTCCCGTTCACCAAACATCTCAACCCTGCCATCGCCAATTCGCCGATCGTCAGTGATACAAATGATATCGCCTCGTCCCAGGGCGTACTCCTGCACAATTTCACCAGCATCGCATCTGGAAACCCGGTTGAAAATTGCGCATATTTGGCAGACACTGTCTTTAATGTCGGCGGCGTAAATGTCCGCAGGGTGGAGCCACGCAATGCACCCACCGTGGTTAACGCAGTTTTCAATTTTCGCAATTTTTGGGATGGAAGAGCCAGTAACATTTTTAATGGAGTCAATCCCTTCGGACAGCGTGATACCGGTGCGGCTATCTGGATATACAATGGCACGAATGCAGTCTTGACTAATGTAGCCATCGATAATGCCAGCCTGGCATCCCAGGCAGTCGGTCCTCCCGGCAGTTTCTTCGAAATGTCCTGCGATGGTCGTACTTTAACAAATATCGGGCGCAAGCTGATCAACAGCAATCTGAAGCCCCTTGCTCTCCAGCTTGTTGATCCCAATGACAGTGTGCTCGGCCTCATCGCCGGCAGCCGCACCAAAAACCGGTCTAATGGCCTGACAGTTACTTACCGCGACCTGGTACAGAAGGCTTTCCGCAAGGAATTCTGGGTGATGGACAAGGTCGGCAACCAGAAATATTCCCAGATTGAAAGCAACTTTTCGCTCTTTTTTGGATTGTCGGTACAACTCTACGAAGCCAGCCTGGTATCCAATAACACTCCTTTCGATCAGTTCATGGAAGGAAATAACAAAGCTTTGACCTCCAGCCAGCAGCTCGGACTTTCATTATTTGCTGGTCAGGCCGGCTGCATCGCCTGCCATTCCGGGCCCGAATTGACCAAAGCTTCGGTAGCCAGTGTCTCACAGGAGCGCATTGAACGGATGCTGATGGGCGATGGCGGTTGTGCCGTCTATGATAACGGCTTTTACAACATTGGCGTCAGGCCATCAACAGAAGATGTAGGGCTCGGCGGTACCGACCCCTTCGGCAATCCGCTCTCTGATGCCGGCATGGCCCAATTAGGAAAGTTTACAGACCCTAATCTGCTCTCACCTTTTGGCTCAATTCCTGGATGCGATAATCGGACCAATGTAACTGGCACATTCAAAGTGCCATCGCTGCGCAACATCGAATTAAGCGGACCTTATTTCCACAATGGTGGCCAGGCGACCCTCTGGCATGTAATCGACTTTTATAATCGTGGCGGCGACTTTGCCCAACAAAATATTAATAATCTCGATCCGATGATAAAGAACCTGGCATTGAGCGATGGCCAAAAAACTGACCTGGTGAATTTTCTGCTAAGCCTGACCGACGAACGCGTCCGTTTGGAAAAAGCACCCTTCGACCACCCCGCGCTGTGCCTGCCGAATGGGCAGAGTGGAACCACGAGCAAGGTCACCGAAACAAAGAAAGGCAGCCATGAAGCTCTCGATGTCATGCTGTGTTTGCCGGCAACTGGCACAGGCGGCGCAACTACACCGTTAATACCTTTCCTCGGGATGGACCCGATGAGCCGCTAGTTTTGATGAAATCGCACACAAGCAGTTAGTAAAAAAATCAAGTACCGATTTTCCACATGTAGGGTTTTGGCAGGTTCCATCCGCCAAAACCCTACAAAACTAATATATTCGGCTCTCATCAGATTAGTGAGAGACAATAGTTCACCGCCGTTCTGGTGCATCGACTCTATACCTACCTGTTGTTACATGCCAGTATTGGGCAGCGTTTTTTGCAATATTTTCCAAAGAAATTGCGTGTCATTCGTTCATTCGTCACTTATTCGTGATAAAAACACCCGCAACAGCCCCTGCAATACCTGGGCTTGTTACGCCCTTACCTCAGAGGGTCTAGATTAAAATAATTATTCCCCCAGATTCATGGGGGATTGTTCTTACAACCAATCAATTTAATCACGAAAACCAGGTTACGCGCTTAACCATCACAGCCATTCCGAGCATAAGAATAAATATCAATGGCCTTCCCTTCAGATGGTTATTTTGCAGAAAGTTTTCCGCAAAATAACCCCCAAAAAAAGGTCTCACCTATCTGTAAATGTTCTACCCATCAGCCAGCAGCACCCCCAGGAAGTAAACACATTAAGTTTTATCCATCCACGGCCCGGGTAACTGGCTGGAAAAGAAGTAGATTTTTTTGTGACCATTTTGATACTACTCAGACGTCACCTTCAAATACGGACTCAACAAAAAAAGGTTCGCCCGGCACTTTTTAGAATGCCGGGCGAACCTTTTTGTTTGCTAAAAACAGACCTTACTACCAATTTCAGAAAGCTTACGGCTTGCTGCCGCCATTATCATTTCCGCCGCCACCGCCATTATCATTTCCGCCGCCACCGCCGCTGTCATTTCCGCCGCCGCCACTGCCACCGCCACTGCCACTGCCACCGCCACTGCCACCACCACTTCCACTTCCGCTGCCACCGTTTGTGTTGGTATTCGTGTTGGTATTGGTATTGGTGTTCGTATTGGTGTTCGTGTTGGTATTGGTGTTCGTATTGGTGTTGGTATTCGTGTTGGCATTGGTATTGATATTACTATTATCATTGCCATTGCCATTTAGATTGGCGTTGTCATCGTTGCCATTACCGTTCAGGTTACCGTTGCTGTTATCATCGTTGATATTCGCATTACTGTTATCATCGTTGCTGTTAGCATTAATATTGGCATTACTATTATCGTCACTACCATTACCATTACCATTACCATTGCCATTGCCATTCCCATTGCCGCTGTCATCATTTATATTGCTGGCATTGTCATTGGCATTGATGGCATTACTGTTGTCGTCACTACCGTTACCATTGCTATTGTCATCCATACCCGCAGCCAACTGAGATGCATTGAGTGCATTCTGGATCACAGGTTGAACATCCTGAGGTGCATTTGAAAGCATGTTGTTCAAAGAATCACTGTAGCCTTTCATTATCTCAGATGCCTCAGTATTTAATTCTGCCGCCCGTACTGCATCTTTTTCAGATAATTTCTGGATGGCATCAAACGCCTTCTGGATATTCTTCTCGAACTGATCAGCCGCTTCATTTACATTGGAGGTGCGTCCATCAGCGATCAGCGCCCGGACCTCGTCCAGCCGTCTTCCAGCAAAATCCAGGAATAAGCGTGCCCTGGCTTCCGAATCCCCAGAAAAGCCCAAACGTGCATCTTCGATACCAGTCTTGACCGGATACAAAGCATCTCCAGGTAACGCTGCGCTTGCCGCATACGCTGTAATACCACCGCCTCCGAAAAGAAACACGGCCAGAACAGCAACAATGGTTACAAAGGTCATGGTGGAACGTTGTGCGAGTGACATAATTAAATTCTCCTTTAGTTTTGAATATCCAGCAGCCAAAATCATAAAAACAGATTGGGGACTACTGGAAAACGAATTGGGGGCAGCCGCACCCAGGGTGATGTTATCAAGTTCTGCCATGAACCTATCTCTGGTTCTTTTAGCAGCTTCAGGCTTTCGTGATGGAGAGCCATCACGATAAGCTTCCAACATCTTTTTCAAATCCTGATCAATTTCGTCATTCGAATGTAGATTCATTTTTCTTTCTCTCTTGAATGGTTTTGGAACTAATCTACCAATATCTGCCGTAAAGCGGCGACGGCACGATACTGAAGGGCTCTGGTAGCTTCGATAGTCTTCCCGATCGCCGCGGCGATTTCTTCGTGAGATAAATCTTGCATGAATCTCAGCACAATGACCTGCCTTTGCTCTGCTGGCAGCTTCAAGATGGCATTGCGAACTCGCTGGCGATCCATCTCTCTTTGAACAGTAATCGCCGGGTTCCCATCCGCTCCGTAAGACAACTCATCATTCAACGCAAGCACAGAAAACGACTGATGGCGATAATTATCGATGATCCAGTTGTGAGCCGCTCGATAAAGATACGCACGCACATTCTCCGGCCAGTTGCCTCCTCGGGTGAACTGCAGAAAGCGGCTGAATGTTTCCGATACGCACTCCTCGGCTGAATCTAAATCATCGAGCAACCGGCTTGCATATTGAAAAATATCCTGGCTGTAATGCTCATAAACCTCAAGCACTGTTTGCCTATCCAGAGTACTATTTCTTATCGTCAGGTATTCAATATGTGTATTATTCATCTCACATATTAAGACGCAACAACACCAAAAACATGACGCTATTCGTAAAATTTCCCCCGACCAAAATCAGCTCTCAGCAACCTACCGGGCAGCCATCCGAACCCAAACAAACCATGCCGCACTTGATAGCCTGCCTGGGTATCTTCAGCTCAAGAATTTTTGGTTTTACTCATCGAGCAACCACCACAGGATGAGAATATTGTCCAATAACAGCTGATGAGTTTTTATTGTGGATTTGCGCACCAAGAGCTGGTGAACACGAAAGGAAATAGATGCTTTTTGCGGATGTTTGGAGCGAAAATACGCTCCAAACAATCTGCAGTATGCCATGTTGAAATACAGATGCAGCCTGACAAAAGATCAAATACAATTATTTAGATACTAATTATCCTAATTCCAATCCAAAACTGATGCTTGTGGCGTATTAAGAAGTGCAGCACATTTACTGTTTTATTCACCCGGACAAAAGGAGATTCAAAATGAAAAAACTGTTCCCAATTGCACTGGTCGCGATCCTGGTTTTAAGCATACTGTTCTTTTCAGGACCGGCAACCCTGGTAACCGCCAGAGAAACCAACACCATCAATTTTAGTGGGATGACCGGAGTGCCCAAACCATACACCGGCGCCACAAATGCCATTCGAGGTATTCCTGGTGGCGGTCTGCCCTGGGTCGTTGGTTCTGCTGAAGGCGAATTGAAAGCCAATGGCCAACTCGAAATTAAAGTAATGGGTCTGGTATTGGACCCCAATGACCCGACCGTCATTGCGCGCAACCTGGGCGGTACAAACCCGAGTGCGAATTTCAAAGCCATCGTCAGCTGCCTTAGCAAAGATAGCACCGGCAGCCCAACAACAGTCAATGTCTCAACGGGCTTGTTCCCAGCAGATGCCAATGGAAATGCAGAAATTGAAGAAATGATCAGTCTGCCCATGCCTTGCATCGCACCGATCATCTTTGTAACCAATCCAAACGGCTCCTGGTTCGCCGCCACAGGGTTCTAGACCAATCAGCCGCCCAACCGGCAATCCGGTCGGACAATTTCTACCCCGCTCCACAAAAACACCCAACCCCGTCCTTCATAATAGAAGTGACGGGGTTGATTTGTAAAAACGACCAGAATTATGGATAACGGGAACAAGTCAGCTTGTGTCTAGATGCTCTCGACAAGAATTCTAACTTCTCCCAATTTCATGCATAAGCAGGAATTCGACATGACTGGCAAAGGTCCAACCAGCCAGGGTGACCAATTTGGCGAATTACAAAATCCATTTCGGCCTGGCTGACCATGGGTTGACCACAGGCTTTGCAAGTCACCCGCTCTGAAAGACGCAGGACAACAGGTTCCACAGAAGCAGGCTGTGCCAGCGGCTGCATCGACAATAGCTTTGTATCACAAACCGCCGCACACCGGCCACAGCCAGTACAGCGTGATTCCAACAATACCAGTGAAGTCAGCTCTACCGTTTCACGAATACTCAGCGCCATGGTCGGACAGCGCTGGGTACAAAAACCGCACAGGTTGCAAGCAGCCATGTCCTCGAGCACGGGTAAACGGGCAGATGGAATTTCTACTACGGGAACCGGCCTGGTGGCATGCGTGATCCAATCGGCAAGTAGTTGCCCAATCACTGCATAAACCGGGTCGGATCCACGCGCCATGGCTTGTCCAAGCGCAGGCAGCCAGCGATCGGCATGCTGCCTGAGAAAATCCTTTTCGGCGGCAGGGTTGTTCTGTTCCACCAGGTAGGCTAAGAATGCAAGCTCTGGCGCAGCACCATCGGGTAGCTCACTGCCTTCCACTTGTAACCCGGCCTGCGAATAACATTTAGCCACCTCAAAAGTGGCTTCGCCCAGGATACGCCCGGTCAGAAAGGCTGATTCGTACAACCAGTGACGTGGTTGCCCCCCAATTTGACCGGAGGCCTGACGGCCTCCGGTCAGATTGGAGTATCGCACCTGGCGCTCGGGCAAAGATTCAGACTGTATCAAAGCCATACCCCGAACAGCCGTAGAATTGGGCAGCAATTGCGAAGCCAACTCATAGAGCGGCCATTCCCGGCCGGGTAGGCAAATCCACTGTGGGGGCTCAGCCAGGGCTTCCGCCAGGGCAGCGTACATATCAGCACGGTCAGAAAAAGACATCTTGCCTCTTAGTTGATCACTTTGATGAGGTTAAGGTGTTCACGAACATCTTTATTTTTCATCGTCCGACTTGCCACCGGCCATGATCCAGCGTATCAGAAAGAAATAAACGACAGCCGCCAGGGTAACCACGGTCAGTATCACGATTCCACCAGGCCCAGGTGAAGTAAAAAAAGCTGAAACCATATCGCCAATATTCATTTTTAGGCTCTCCTGCTTAAAGATCGGGCTGTGCCCCAGATAAATCATGCTGAGCATCAACAGCATGCTGCTCATTGGCTTCGATTGTTTCCCAAATCGGCACGATCGGGAAAAAGCGGGTGAAGATGACATACAACAAGGTCAGCCCTGAAAACAGCCCGAGGGTAATGGATAATTCTACCCAGGATGGATGGTAGCCTCCCATGCCATTTGTCAGCGTGGGGACAAAGCGAGGACGGGTTTCTGTCGGCACGATCACCAGTAAACGTTCAATCCACATACCAATGTTGACCGAGATGGAAGCAAATACCATCCAACCAATACTGTCCTTCCCGAGGAATACGTAGACAATAATAGGCAGGACGAAAACGGTTATCCCCATCGTCCAGAACAACCCTGCGAAATCGCCGGTGAACTTTTGCCAGAATACAGGCATTTCATCTGCCAAACCGCCATAACCAGTTGTCAGAAATTCTGCAATCATCATGTACAGCCAGGCCACGGTAAAGACGATCAGCAGTTTGCGCAGATAATTGAACAGGCTGACTGGCAGCACATTTTCCATGTGATAAACACGGCGCAGAATGGCCAAAACGATTACCACTGCCGCAGTGCCTGAGAATATCGCTCCTACCAGAAAAAACGGACCAATCAATGCCGTATGCCAGCCTGGCTGAACGGTCATACCAAAGACCCATGAAACCACTGTATGAACCGTGATAACCAGCAGAGTCATAAATATTGCCATACCATCCAGCACACGCTCAAGGCGTTCAAACTGCTCGGGTCGACCAGTCCAACCCAGGGCCAGAAGTTTGTACGTTTTCTGCCACCAGACCGGCACGTCTGTTAACCTATCGCGGCACAAAGCAATATCCGGTAGAAGCGAGAGGTAAAAGAACACGATACTGGAAAACAGGTACAACGTAACTGCGCTGATATCCCAAAGTAAAGGCGATTGGAACCTGCCGAAGAAAAAGATATTCAGAACCCGGTCAGGCCGCCCCATATCGATCAGGATCGAGCCGACACCAAAAGGTAAGCTGAAAAGAGTGATGGCCTCTGCCGCTCGTGTAAGCGGTTTACGCCAGCCGGCTCCAGCCAGCCGCAAAATCGCCGAGATGAACGTGCCTGAATGGGCCAGGCCGATGAAAAACACGAAGTTGGTGATGTATACGCCCCAGTAGACTGGCCGGTTCAGCCCGGTCTCACCCAGGCCAGAAAACCATTGGGTCAGGTAGGCAAAAACGCCCCAACCGAACAAGATCAGTAGAACCACCCATAGAAACAGATCCCCGCGTGTTATGCGGCGTAAAGGCCCAAGGATGATGCCTTCGTTTTTGTTGTAGGGATGATATGTTGTTGATGTCATGGCTTATCCTTCCCGCAGGTAAATTGTCTTTGGTTTGGTCCCAACTTCCTCCAACACGCGGAAGGCGCGGGTTTTCTTTGAAAGTTGCGAGACCGTGCTGTTGGGATCATCCAGATCGCCGAAGAATCTGGCCTTGCCGGTGCAGGTCTGCACACAGGCCGGCACGTACTCATCGGCCCGAAAATCTCGGCCTTCAGCTTCAGCCTGGGCATGCGCTTTTTTAAGGCGGTGAATGCAATATGTGCATTTTTCAACCACCCCCAAAGGACGCACAGCCGGGCCTTCCAACACGCCAGCCGCTTCCACACGATCAGGATTCAAATGATCGGCCATGGGGGCTTCCCAATGCGCTTGGCGCCAATTGAAATAGCGCACCGCATAGGGGCAACCTACTGTGCAGAAACGGCAGCCAATACAACGCGCATAATTCTGCTCAACGATACCTTCATCATTAAGGAAAGTTGCGCCTACCGGACAAACCTTGATACAGGGCGGGTTTTCGCAATGCATGCACGGGCGAGGAATATAGCGCGTCGTGACAGTCGGATATTCACCAGTCTCTTCTTCAGAACTTACCGGCAGAGGGAAGACATCATTCCAACGCATGGCGCGACCAAGCAAAGCCTCTTCTGGCGCAACAGCAGGCGTGTTATTTTCGGCACGGCAGGCAACACTGCAACCCTGGCAGGCCACACATTTATCTAGATCAATTACCATGGACCATTTTGACATTTTCTGCTCCTATGCCCGGTACACTTTAACATTTGTGTTGGTAAAAACAGCCAGACCGCTGGATGGTTCGCTGGCCGGATTGAGGATTTCCAGACCATTAACACCTCTGCCTGCAGAGAAACGCCCGCAAGTATGGCCCTGGTTATATGGCATATTGACTACATCTGGTCGTAAACCTTTGACAGTCCGCATGGTGGTCTTAAGCTTTCCAAAGGGACTTTCCACCCAGACCAGATCTTTATCGGCAAATCCGAGCCCAAGCGCTGTCTTTGGGTTCATCTCTAACCAGGAATTCCAAGTTTCGCCGACCGTCATACCGCTGATCTCTTGCAGTGTAGGCAAGTTGGCAGCTGCGCTGACCGGTCCAAGGCTCATCAAAGTGATGATATTCAAGCGCAGGGGGAAGGTGGCTGCATCGCCAGCCTCTGGACCATTCTCGTGATGCGGCAGGCAGACAGGATCGCCAGCCTGAGAAATACCGAGTTCGGCCAATTGATCTTTTTTCATGGCACCCAGCAGGCAAAATAGTTCACGGCTAAAGAAGTCAAAGCGCCCGTCTCGCGGAGCATTACGACGGTCACGACCTACAACTTCGTTAACCCAGTGCTGACTGCCGCGATGAGCATAGCGGTAACCCGGGATCAACCAGACACCCAGCTCCTGAAAAGTCTTCCAATCTGTGCCAATATCCTTCAGCCGGAATTGGATGACAGCCTGAAAATCTTCCCACGGGAAGGCCTTGGCGATCTCGCCACCCATGGCCCTGGCAACCTGCAGGATGACATCACCAGTGTTGCGCGATTGCAAACGCGGAGCAATGGCAGGTTGGCGCAGAGCAACTCCCGGGTAACCCATTCCATGAATGGCATCGTCCTGCCAACGCTCCAGAAAAGTGGCTTCCGGCAAGATCAGATCGGCATAGCGCGCGGTTTCATCTGCAAAGCTTGAAAAGGAAACAATAAACGGAATTTTCTTGAATGCTTCAACAAAACGCTGCCCACCAGGAGCATCATAAACAGGGTTGGCATCATATAAGAAAAGCGCATCCACAGCCTTACCTGCCAACACCCGGTCTGCAACCGCCTGGTATGCATTGCGCGCCAGCGGGAATACACTTGCGGCGCCATCCACCCGTTCAGTCGTCAGACCCTTCGCAGCCACGTCATCAGCAGGCAGCACAGGCCAATCAGTGCACTCAAAATATCGTTGGGTCAGTACTCCGCCTGGGCGGTCAAGACTGCCCACCAGGGCATTAAGCATGTGGACTGCCATGGCGGCATACACACCACTGATACTGCCATTGAGTAGACCACCCTTACCAGGCAGAATAGCTACAGCTGGAGCGTTGCTGGCAAATTCGCCAGCTATGCGCGCTATGGTAGACGCGGGCACACCAGTGATTTTTTCCACATGTGCGGGGTCGTAGTTTTCCAACACATAGGTCATAAAGCCCTTGTGGCTTTTACCCTTCTCGTCTTTAAAATCTTCAAAACCAAAGGAATAGTTGTGAATGAAATCCGCGTCGAACAAACTGGCGCGAATGATTACATTGGCAATTCCAAGCGCCAGAGCAGCATCTGTGCCGGGTTTGATCGGGATCCATTCATCAGCCTTTGCGCCAGTAACACCCTGGCGCGGATCGATCATGACCACTTTACTGCGTGTTGCTCGCCCTCGGCGAGAATAGCTGATGCCGCTGATGGTGCGCAGCGGGTTTGGACCGGCTTCCAACAAGCTGGCGCCAAAAGAAAGAATATAGCGGCTGTTTTCCAGGTCATAGACCGGCAGATCGTAAACACCCTGGGTGAGATAGACACCCAGGCGAGCTGCCGCCACATTCAAGCTTTCATTTCTGACAAAATTCGGGGAACCAACGGCCTGCATGAAGCGCTCAAATAACGGTCGCAGCTGGCCGCGTGTATCTCCAGCCATGAAAACAAGTTTTTCAGGCTGTCCTGCTGAACGCAGCGCATTGATCTTCTCGGCCACAGTTTTGATGGCTTCATCCCAAGAAATAGGTTCCCATTCCCCGCTGCCACGCTCGCCCTTGAGTTTTTGCGGCCCATCCAATCGATCTGGGTGATAAAGCAGTTCTGGGGCAGCCTGCCCTTTAGGGCAGAGTGAGCCAGAATTGATGGGATGCATGGGGTTGCCTTCCAGCTTGACCACGTTTCCATCGGCTACGCGTGCCAACGTACCGCAGGCCGATGGGCACAACGAGCATGCGCCTGCCACGATCACGTCGTTTGACGAAGTTTTGATACTGCCCTCACTGGCAGCCAACACTGTTTGCCGGTTACCAGTGACATTTGAAATTGTTTCAAGGACCGCAGCCGTACCAGCCGCGCCTACAGTTACCTTAAGAAAGTCTCGGCGTGAAAATTTGGCGGCCATTTAGTTGCCTCCACAAGCGGGATTATCGGGTGATGGAACACAAATGAGGTGCCCCGGGTCAAGTGGAAAAGAATCGGGGATGGGTGTCGCAATCCCACTGGACATATCAGCAACAAAACTGGTTAGAGCATCCAATTGTGTCGGAGTAAACTTGGCTTCGAAAGCAGGCATACCGCTGCGCACTCGTCCAGTCAGGATCTGCGCCTTGATCTTGCCAGCGGAAAGACCGCTTCCGACCAGTTCGCGGCCAAAAAGACCTTCACCATGACGACCATGGCAGCTGGAACAAGCGATCTCATAAATTTCAGCCCCTTCGATTGCACCCGGCGCGGCCAAGACACCCGCCAGCTCAGGAACTTTATCGGGTTTGCCTTTGGAAGCCCAGATCAGACCACGCAGGGTGCGCGGACCGCCGCCACCCGGACTGACATGACAGGTGGCGCAGGGTTCGCCTGTACGATTGGCATATTCGGGTAGAGCATGGCCGGGTGTGGCGCTCCAGAAAAGGATAAATGAAAAAATGCCGGTGACTGCCAGGATAATGATCACTACCTGGGGCGATAACGAGAAACTAAGTTTGGGAGGTTTCATTTTCAGCATCCTGAAAAAAATCAGGGGGGAAGGGCTAAAAACCCTTCTCCCCTGCAGTCGAAACTACAATTATTTAGTAGGCAGCGTTTGGACCCAGGCCATTACATCAGCAATGTCCTGTGCTGACCAACCAAGGTTCATACCAGCAGGCATGCGCGCGCCGGGTTCACCAACTGTGGCAACATGCATGAAGCCCCAGGGTTCTTCAGTGGCGATATTACCAAGGAACTCGTTACCGCCTTCATCAGCCTTGAAATTGATTGTTTTGCCATCATCGCCATGACAGACTTTGCAAACTGAGGTAAAGAGAACCTTGCCATGCGTGGCATCCCCAACCGCCTTGCCATCAGCTCCAATAAAGGCTGTGTGATCAATCATACCTTTTTGCATAAAGGCGACCATACGAGCCATTTCGTCAGCGTTGAAATAGGATTTAAAGTCATGATCCTTATTTTTCGATCCATCCAGCCAGCCGGTCAGATCGGCTTCACTCATGCTCTGGGCAGTCAGAATTCCAGGGAACCCAGTATAGCCTTCGCTACCCGTGGCATTCAAACCGTCCTGGCCCTTATAATCCAGGCCATGGCAGGAAGAACACAGCCAGGTATCGCCGCCGGTAAGACCACTATTCCCTTTTTGACCCTTCCAAAGGGGCTGGTCGGCCGTAGGTGCTTCAACAGCCAACGCTTCGGGCCAGTTATCGTACATACGGCCACCTTCAGTCGCTGGGCTGGCCTTTGGTTTGGTTTGAAGATAAGCAATCAAATCTGCGTAATTCTGGTTTGTCCAGCTGTTATCTATCCCTGCTGGCATTTTCTCCACACCAGGCTGACCAAAACGAATCTTATGTAGAATTTTTGGCCCATTCTCTGCAACTGTGGCCGGATATTCAGGAGAAGAATCCGGGCTAAAGTTGATTGCAAGGGATTCGGGCCCATGGCAATCTTTGCAGGTATTGTCGAACAGGGTTTTGCCTTCATCCGCCTTACCATTGACTGGCTTATTGTCTACAACGACTACTGAGGCATCCATCACTTCCTTGCTTACGAATAAGGCCAGATCAGTCAGAGCCTGATCATCCAATACGGAAGAAAAGTCGTGGTTTTTATCGGTCGAACCCTTCAGGATTGCCAAAATTTCGTTCGGGTCTTTGCCTGCATCAACCAGGATGCCTGTGAAAATTTTGGTACCTTTGTAATCATAGCCATGGCACTTGGAACAACTCCAGGATGATGATATCGACACTTCACCAGCGGTCGAAGCTTTCCAGACCGGATTCAACTCAGTCGGGGCTTCTGCTCCGGTTTCGGTGATCCAACTGTTGTACATTTTTCCACCACGAATGGAATCTCCCGTCAATTCAGGCAGGGCAGTCGGAGCTTCGGTAGCGGCGACAACCGTGGGGGCCGCGGTTGCGGGAACTACAGGGGCGGCTGTTGGCGCAGGTGTGGCAGCCGGAGCACCACAAGCCGAAAGCATGACAGCCAGAACAAGCAAAGCACTTGCCAGAACGAGCATCTTTTTCATATCCACATCTCCTGTTGGTTGTAATAAGCAAAAACATCAAAAAACTTACCCTGTTAAAATATCATTAGTGCGCGTCAAAATGATGTCTCAAACTGTCTCAAACACGTCCTCGTTTGACACAGAAGTACCAGCGCTGCACTCACGCCTCAGTAAAGTGACTATAATGAATAAAATCGGATCGGATCTGATCGACGTAGAACGCCCCAGGTACTTCCCTGGCGGATGAAATGGTAACCGCAGGTTGAAACCTGCCATTCACACCACTCGAAAATAATGAGACCCTAAACATGACCAAACTCCAAAGTTGGTTGAACAAAGAACGGACCCTGGATTTAAATTTTTTACAATGGGCGCTGCCGTCTTTCCTATCATCAACTGCCATAATTTTCGAGTTGGTGGAACACGGCTCTGAGGACGATTGGTTGGGTGCCGGGTTTATGGGCGAGATGATCATTTTCGGTTTTATGGGGCCAATCATTATCGCGTTGATCCTGGGCTGGATGCGGCTATTGATGAATGCCGAAAAACAGGCGACTGTTGAGTTACAAACCCTTAACCGCGCATTGGAAAACAAAGTGGATGAACGCACGGCTGCGCTCGAACAGCGCAACACCGAATTGGCGCATGCGAATCAAAATCTACAGCATCTGGACGAAATGAAATCGGAGTTTGTCTCGCTTGTCAGCCATGAGCTCCGCGCCCCGCTCTCAACACTCAACGGTGGTCTTGAATTAGCTTTATCGAACCCGGAAACAATGAGCCCATCGGCTCGCCGCACCCTCGAGACAATGGTTGGCGAAAGCGCTCGTCTAACTAAACTGGTGCAAACCATCCTCAATGTCTCACGCTTGGAAGCTGGCAAGCTGGAAGTCAACATTGGGCCGGTGGCCCTGCGTCCATTAATGGAACAGGCTGCCGAAGTTATCCTGATCCCTTCAGGCCGTCCACTGGAATGGAAATTTTCCCCTGACCTGCCACCCGTCCTGACCGATGAAATTCACCTGGAAGAAATTCTGCGCAACCTGATGCAAAACGCTGATAAATATTCCCCTGCCGGCATGCCCATCTATTTATGTGCTTGCCAGGAAGGTGACAAGGTGCGTATTTCAATTAAAGACCACGGTTTTGGCGTGCCCAAGGAACTCCAACAGTATATTTTTGAGCGCTTTGGGCGTGCCCATAATCATCAAAAATCCATACCCGGTTGGGGTCTGGGCCTATATTTTGCGCGCAAACTTATCGAAGCCCAACAAGGCTCAATTGGGATTAACAGCCCAATCTGGCCTGAGACGAATTCCCCCGGCTCGGAATTTTACCTGGTCATACCAATCGCAATTTCCGAAGAGGAATGATTCGATGAGTTCCATTTTAATGATCGATGATGATCCAAATCTTTCCGACTTACTGGGCGTATATCTTAGCGAGCAGGGCCATATCGTTCACAAAGCCGCTGATGGGCAAATTGGACTGCGGACCTTCTTTGAACACAAACCCGATCTTGTAATTCTGGACGTAAGCATGCCGGTCAAAGATGGTTGGGAAACATTGGCTCGCATCCGCGAAATGAGCCAGACCCCCGTTATCATGCTGACTGCCCGCAGCGATGAAAGCGAAGTACTGCGCAGCTTCGCGCTTGGCGCAGATGATTACGTCAGTAAGCCGTTTTCGTTTGCCCAATTAGGGGCGCGTGTACGGGCAATATTAACGCGCGGAAGAAGCCTGACACCTCGCAGCGAAAGATTGGAAGCCGGTGGCCTGGTTGTAGACCTGGCATCGCGGCATGTCACCCGCAACGGAGAACAGGTTGCGCTGACCCCTACCGAGTTAAAACTGCTGACGACACTCATGCGCCACCCCGGCGAAGTCATCTCGGCCGAAGATCTGGTACGCGAAGTCTGGGGACCACAATACAAGGAAGAAATTGGTTTTGTGCGCCGCTATATCTGGCATCTGCGCCAAAAAGTGGAAAAAGATCCTGAAAATCCACAGTATATCCATAACGAACGCGGCTTCGGATATCGTTTCGGAATGGGGTAAAAACGATCAGCTTTTATCAATCACAAACGTCTGATCACTCTGCCTGTTATTCAGGGCTGGAAAGCCCAGGCAAGGACTAAATCCTAGCTTGAAAACTCGGGTTTAGGCTTCAAACTAGAAAACATTACCCGAAAGCAAAAAAGACGGTATAGTATTATTCAGCGATGCAATCAAAAATCCTCAGGAGGTTCACCACATGCAAGATGCAGACTTTATCATCATAGGAGCCGGTTCAGCCGGACTTTCCGCTGCTTACGATCTTAAAAAGCAAGGTGCCTCAGTGCTTGTACTGGAAGCACGTGACCGTGTTGGTGGGCGCACCTGGAGCAGCGTGCTGGAAGGCGCCGAGGTAGACTGGGGCGGCGAGTGGATCGGCTCGGGGCAACCACTTGTGTATGCGCTTATAAAAGAACTGGGGCTGCGCACTTTTCCCACATTTGACACCGGCTTAAAAGTATTGGAGCTGAATGGCCGGACATCTACATATCGCGGAACGATCCCATCGATGGCTCCCTGGAAACTTCTACAAATTCAGATGGCCATCTGGATTATTGATGCCTGGGCCAACCGGCTGGATATCAATGAACCCTGGAACCATCCGAAGGCCTCACAGTGGGATGCCACCACCCTGGATGCTGTACGCAGAACCTTCATGTGGAGCGCTGATGCGCGCGCGACCATGGATGCAGCCATGCGCACAATTTTCGGCGCAGAATCTGGCGATCTATCCATGCTGCACATGCTGGCCTATGTACATTCTGCCGGCAGCATGAACAACCTGATCGCCACGGATAGCGGCTTTCAGCATGACCGCGTTGCTGGAGGCACTCAATCCATCTCACTGGCATTAATGAACTCGATCGGCACAGACCGCGTCTTGCTCGGACAGCCTGCAAGCGCCATTGCCCAGGATGCTTTCGGCGTAAGAGTCAGCACCTCAACCGGAAAAACCTACCAGGCCAAACGCGTCATTGTTGCCGTGCCTGTGCCACTGGGCAGCCGCATCGAATTCTCCCCACAGCTGCCAGCCCTGCGACAGCAGTTGATGAACCGTTCAAGCATGGGCGCTGCGGTCAAATGCTTTGTGCGTTACGAACGGCCTTTTTGGCGCGAGCACGGATTTTCAGGTGAGGTGGCCAGCGGTGATGGCCCAATCGCGGTCACCTTTGATCAATGCAGCGAGGATGGAAAGACGGCTTGCTTGATGGCATTTGTCGGTGGCAAATATGCGCGTACCTGGCACCAGATTGAAGCCAGCCAGCGCAAACAGATCATCATCGATCGCCTGACTGTCTATTTTGGCAGTGAAGCCAGGCACCCAATCGCTTACCAGGAAATGGATTGGGGCGGTGAAACCTGGAGCGGTGGCGCGCCGATTACAATCTTCCCAACCGGAACTCTCAGTGTGCACGGCCCAGCCCTGCGCGAACCAATCGGACGGATCCACTGGGCTGGCACAGAAACCGCCCGCCGCTGCATGGGTTTCATAGAAGGAGCAATAGAATCAGGACAACGCGCTGCAGGCGAGGTTCTAGCAGCAGGATAAACATTTTTGATGAACGGGCTGATGGCCACTTGATGCCATTGGCCCGTTCATCACTTCTCCACAATAGCACACCATTTCAGCTTTTTTACGAATACAAATCACTCCTGCTTATTGGAAAGACTCGAGCCGGATTGGGTTTGCTGACTTTCAGCCCAGACAGCCGGTTGAAGCATACCGATGCATGCATGCATGCTTCAATAAGCAGACTATTTCAATTTTCAGGATCAATGCATAAATCGACCACGGATGATAGCGTGCCACAAGCCCCAGCTTTTCTGAGTGCTGCGACACCAAAAGGGGATTCACTGTCCATTCTGCCGCCCTTCTTTGCTGGGGCGCAAAGAAACAATTTTCCAACACGGCTATACTTGCATTATGAAAATCCAACTTCGCCTGCTTCCCTATATTCTCCTGTCCATCCTGGCACTGCTCTTTGCAATGTGGGCCGGGCTGCTGCGCATGGGCTGGCTGCTGCCCGATTTTTCAACGCTTTCAATCGCTCACGGCCCGCTGATGATCTCAGGCTTTCTGGGTGTGCTCATTCCGCTCGAACGCGCGGTGGCCATCCACCAAAAGTGGATGTTTGCCGTGCCGCTTGTGGCCGGGTTGGGCTGGGTCAGCCTGTTATTTAGTCCATTCATCGGAGCAATGTTGCTTACCTTGGGCAGCCTCGGCAGCCTGGCCATACTGGCCGTAATGGTGCGCCGCGACCCACACATCCATACCATCACTATGGCAATTGGCGTACTGGCCTGGGTGGTTGGTAATATTTTATGGATGATGGGCTCCCCAATCTTCCAGGTGGTACTCTGGTGGATCGCATTCCTTATCCTGACAATTGGCGGCGAGCGGCTCGAACTCAGCCGGGTCTTGCGTCCAACGCCCAATCAAACACGTCTCTTTGGCCTGGTCGCCGCTGCACTCCTGGCCGGGGCGATTCTCGCCAGCTTTAACCTGGATCTCGGCTCCAGACTAAGCGGCTGTGCCTTGCTGGGACTCTCATTCTGGTTCATAAGAAATGACATCGCCCGGCGTAACCTTCGCCATCCCAATCCACTCACCCGTTACATCGCCATCTGCTTATTTAGCGGCTTCATCTGGCTGGGAATTTCAGGAGGCCTGTTTCTGTATTTTGGCGCGCTCTACGCCGGACCATATTATGATGCCGCGCTGCACTCTGTTTTTGTCGGCTTTGTGATTGCAATGATTTTTGGCCATGCCCCGATCATATTTCCCGCCATTCTGGGAAAACCGATTATCTTCTACCGTACCTTTTATCTCCATATTAGCTTGCTCCATCTATCCCTGGCCATCCGCATCGCGGGAGATCTATTCAGTAATCAGGTCGTCCGGCAATGGGGCGGACTGCTCAACGAGGTTGCCATCCTGCTATTTTTGGGGATGACCGTTTATTCGATCGTCAAAGGGACCAAAAGCTAATATTTGCTGTCACCTCCCGGATTGTCGAAACTTCGCGAGCACCAGGCCAAATCATCGGCACACTAAAGCGCTCTACTTCCAGCCGATCCAATCAGCCGACTTTGCTGGCTGCAACTCATTTTCGGTAATGGCTCCTATCAAATAATGCCCTGTTGTCTTTCTCCGCAACGGAAAGATAACGCAGCGCTGTGCAATGGTAGACAAAAAGAGTTCCAGACAAAAACATCCTGAAACCCTAGATGGTATTATGACGTATGTAGACTACATAGATTTCTCAGATAATTCAACAATCTAAAAACCATACAGTTCACGGGACTGTCAATTACTGGGTGAACCAGTCTTTCACAATACATTCAACCCCAGCAGGCTCATACCTACAGAGGACAAGATGCATAACAATGATGATGACAACTGGCTCGAAGGAGCCTTCCTTGCCCAGGAAGAATATGATCGCGACAAGGATAAATGGAAAGGTAACAGAAATGAGATGGAGAGCCATTTCTTATCAACGTATGATACTTTGCCCGGTACCAGCGAATCTCGAGCGGGTAGTAATAATAGCAATAGCAGTGGCATTTGGATCGCAGGATTGATGATCTTTGGGATCTCGTTTTTTTGCCTTTTCTTATTTCTGGCAGGCAGGTAGATCCAACCAAAGGCCAAGTTCATGGTTGTCACCCCAGAGCTAAAATCGCCAGCCATCTGATCTCAAATGCGGCAGTCTGAAACAAGGTTGCGCTTAGGGTTTACAAATTTTTGTGTGGCTAATATTTATTTCTCTTCCTGATAGTTCTTTCTATCAGAGTACACTTTCGACGAGTAAATATTTATTTGACTAATTCATTGCGGAGTAAGTAATTTATTGGGTGAATTACATGGCATGGCGAATAATAGCCCGCGCCACTACAGGCGCGGCATAATACGTTCCCATTAAAGACTACCTCCCGTTCGTTTATAATTTCTTCACCGCATTGTTCGCATAAGGCCCGGATCCCTGGCCTGCTGACAAGCTGTTGGACCGGTATGACAAGGCGTACTTCCTGAATAGTCAGTAACTCCTCAGCGGGCATGGATTGATAGGCAACCAATTGGGCAAAATAATGGCGGGGTTCGTCTCTGGCGAAGTCGAATGCCCTTTGACGCGCATCAGGCTGGGGAGTGATGCGAAACGCTTGTTCAGTTTCCACGTCCACAAAGCTGGCGGCGATCTTTCCAAAGTCCTCGATTCGTAATGTGCGATGTCCGACTGTAGAGCCTGTGGATGATTCGATACCATCGGCAAAACAGCCATCAGTTTCGATGATAACGAGCAGGCGCTGGTCTTTGCGCGGGACATCCAAACCAAGAGCGGAAGCACCTGCCACCCCAATGCGTATACCTAGAACTTGTCGCGGACAAAGATGGGTATGCCGTGACGCGCTTATTTTCAACGTTTCATCAAGAGTCTGCATGGGATCTCTGTTTGATAAATTTCATCTTTAATATCAAGTAGGTTCTACCATTGAGACTACTGACTATGTATCTTTGAAGTCTACACGATGTTCCAGTGCAGGGGAAGCCTTTTGTAATAAGTTCAAAACGGTCCAATGCAACCAGCCAAAACTGATTGCTGTTACCAAAAATAGAACGAAAAAAGTAGATTGCGGAATCCAGGTCCATTCGTAAACCGCAGCAAATAGGAGCGGCAGGAAAAATCCACCTAATGCACCCAACATGCCTACCAATCCGCCCACTGCGCCGACATCCTTGGGGAAATATTCAGGTATATATTTGTAAACCGCGGCTTTCCCGATGCCCATGCCAACACCCACAATGAAAACCAACACTGTGAACCAAAACGGCCCCATCATAAACTGAATCGCTTCGCGATGTCCATCGGGATCAAATTTACTCGGAACATTCAGGATAATCTGTCCGCTCGGTATGGATAGCAAAAAAGTGGATGCGAGCATGATTCCAAATACCCAATAAATCATAAGCCGCGCGCCGAATTTATCCGCCAAATAACCACCTACTGGTCTTAACAAACTCGCAGGGAAAATAAATAGCGCGGTCAATAATGCCGCTGTTGATAAACTCAATCCATATACATCTATATAATACTTCGGGAGCCACACAGAAAGAGCAACATACGCACCAAACATCACAACATAGTACAGACTAAACCGCCAAACCCGAATAAATTTCAACGGTTTTAGCATGTCCTTGAGCGAGCGACTGGCTCCAGGCGTATGATCGTGCATTGGAGTAAAAGCCCACATCGCTATCGCCATAATTCCTAAAAGTACACAATACAAAAACGGAATGAATCGCCATCCCCCAGGAACGAATCCCCCGGCCAACCCCACTGCCGGTATTATTGCAATTAAAACAGGACCAATCAATTTCGTCACCGAAGCGCCTACGTTTCCTGCGCCAAAAACTCCCAACGCAAATCCCTGCTGCTCGCGAGGGTACCACGCTGAGTTCCATGCAATTCCAACAGAAAAAGAATTGCCTGCAATCCCGACAAAAAACGCCCCTATCATTAACTCAGTAAAAGTTGAAGCCTGACTAACCATATACGCCGGTACAATCGTAGCCAAAATCAATAGCAAGAAAACCTTGCGTCCGCCAAAGCGGTCTGTGAGTATTCCAAAAACCAGTCTCCAGATTGAACCGTTTAAGATGGCGATCGCCGCCAGCCAACTCAATTGCACATCTGTCAATCCAAATTCCTTGCGAATCGGAATACCCAGTACTCCAAACATCAGCCATACGGCAAACATCAACGTAAAACCAATTGAAGAAAGTATCAAGACGCTGGTCTTGCCTTTTTCCGCTGTTTTTTCTGCCATTTCAGTATTCATATTTTCATTCTTTCCTTTTCCTAGCGTATCTTCTCAAAAGATGAACCTTGTTATTTTAAGACGGCTTTTCACAACCTTTACGAGTGTAATACCACCAGTTTATAGCAGTGGCAATACTATAAAAAACAGCAGTCCCATAAAAGAACACCACTGGCGATCCCGTATTCGCAATTGAAGAGCTGATCATTATGGAAAAGATAAAAGGTCCATAAGCCGCAATTGCCGCCGTCCAGCCGATCACCCCTGCGCCTTGTCTCGGCGATTGAGAAAAAATTATTGGATATTGCCTGAACGTGGCCGCATTTCCAACTCCTGTAAAGAAAAATAGTATCAACATGACGATTACAAAAGCCGGGAATTGGTTCAGGGATGTCGGGGTCAATAAACCCATCCACGCCATCGCCAAAGTGCCAATGATCAGTACAATCCCCGTGACGTGCGTCAATATGGCTCCGCCCCATTTATCTGCAAGCGGACCAAATAATATCCGCGCCAGCGAACCGACTAACGGTCCCAAAAACGCATATTTTAACGGGTCAGGCGCATCAGCAAATGAACCATATAATGTTTTGATCAAAAGTGGAAATACCGCCGACAATCCCGAAAACGAGCCGAAAGTCATAACATAGGTCATGGTGCAGAACCATGTATGCTTCATCCCAAAAATATCCAATTGCTCTTTAAAAGAGGCTTTGATTGGAACGCTTCTTAAGTAAATCCATGCAATCACACCCATGATCACTAAAAACGGCGCATACAAGAGGGCTGCGTTCTGAAGCCAAACAGGCTTTGTTATTTCCTTGACGGTCATAGTCTGCGAACTGCCTGCCAGCGTGCCAAATACCGCAAACCCAATGATCCACGGCGTTAAAAATTGTGTTAAACTCACGCCGAAATTTCCAATTCCCGCTTGAATACCAAGCGCGGTGCCTTGCATTTTTTTGGGAAAGAAAAATCTTGTGCTCGGCATGTAGGATGAGAAATCGCCGCCGCCAAAACCTGCCGAAAACGCCAGCACAATAAACAACCAGAACGGCGTATTAGGATTCATCACTGCCAAACCAATCCCGATACACGGGATCAATTTTAAAAACGTCGTTACGGTAATAACATGGCGGGATCCATAAATCGGGATCAAAAAAGTGTGCAGAATCCGAAACGTTCCACCGGCTAACCCTGGCATTGCCGCCAGCCAAAACAACTGCGTTGTGCTAAACTTGAATCCAATTTGCGGCATCCTCACCACAATCGCGCTCATCATAAACCACGACGCAAATGACAATGTTAACGCAATCGTGGTGATCGTCAACGTGCGCCATGCAATCCTGCTTCCGGTCTTCTTCCAAAATTCGGGGTCATCCGGTTCCCATTTTGTCAACCAAGTTTCCATAAGGGTCAAGCTCCTTGTCTGTCAGGCTTGCTAGATAACGGTTTCAGAATTCAAAATCTTAAACGTAAGCCGATTTATTACCATCGTAGGGGCAGGTCTGAGACCTATCCTAATTCTCCGAACGCGCTTTCCTCAACGCAATCACGATCTGCCAGGGACGTAGAAGATAACCCAACGGCCAGGTAATGATATGAACCAGACGCGAGAAAGCGAATGCCATAGCCAACAAAAAGAAATTAAGAACATGCAATTTGATGGTGAATGGCAAAGGGATTATTGGAGCGGCATTTGGGCTGAAGGTAAGGATAGACAGGAGATAAGGCGTAAAAATACCCGTGAACCAATAAGATCCCCAACGATAATACGTTGAGATGATGACACCTGTCACCATCGAAACCAATAACAGGCCAATCACAACGTAATCCATCGGTGTGCTAACAGCACGAATACGCGCCACACTTACCCTCCGCCAGAGCAGAACGACCATCCCAATCGTCGCCCAGATCCCCAATCCAATACCGCTGATTTCAAGCAGGTACAGACGCAGAGGTTCCTGGTTCCACAACAAAATACTCTGCGGGATGAAAAGGGCTAGCAGGTGGCCTGCTAAAACGATGGTAATCCCCCAGTGAAAAGAGATGGAACCCCAATACAACCAACGGCGTTCCAGGAGTTGCGAGGACAGGCTTGAAATACTAAAGGGACGATAAATTGACCGGTAGATTGTAACGATCGTAGCGGTGAACAACGCCACATAGGGGAAGATCACAAAAAACAGAGTGTTCCAATCCATATTGCCTCCGCTGGCTAAGCCTTCACACGCGACTGGCTTTGAAACGCCAGCAGCACGGTTTCAAATAACTTGATGTAAGGATTGTTTTTGTCCTTTTCGCGCAAAATATCAGCCATGCGTTGCGTTGCCGGCGAAAAATTCTCGACCAAATCAGGGATGGGGTCGCCAGTCACAGCCAGGTATCGCAAGATCGGGACAAGGTGGTCAGGTAATTCGCCTTCGGGGTCAATATCCCTTTCGGCCATGGCGCGGTTTAACTTCGCCATGAACTCACCGCGCTGGTAGCTCTCACCCCAAATTTGGAATCCAATGTAGGGAGCAGCTGCAGGGCTCAGGTCAAGCGTACGTGTATACAGTTCTTCCCAATCCCAGAGAGAAAGTGCACCAACTTTTTTAACGAAGGTAGCCAGCCCTTTGCGGACAGGACTTTTGGCGATTTCCATTAAACCAGCCTCTAATTGCTCCAACAGGCCTGGCTCTGGGTATCGAAAGGCTTCTGCCAGTAAAATGTAGGGATCCATTATTCACCTCTCTGTGGCGGTTGGATATATCCGATACCAGTTTCTCCTTTGTGCGCCAGCGGGTCTTTCCACGTTTCCAGTGACATTTCGCGGTGATACGGAGGCAGCACAAAGCGTTCAGGGATGGTTGGCAGGGTGGTCAACCGATAGATGGATTCTGCTTCTTCAGAGCTGATCCCAGCAACCGCCAAAGCTTTCAGCGTGGCAGCATCAATATTGTGATCCACAGTCTTGCGGCGCATATAAATCCGCACGGCATAAATCTTTCGCAATATCCGCCTGATGATCTCCTCGTTCCCGACGCTAAAGAGATTGGCAAGGTATTTCACGGGTAGACGCGCCTTGTCTAAATTGTTAAAGAGTTCGAATTCTTGTTCTGGGTCATTGAGATCGAGACGCACCATGCCATCCTGCATACTGCTCATCACAGGTGAAAGCGGTGGGATATAAAACATCATCGCCATCGTGCGGTACTCAAGGTGTAAGGGCAGAGCAATCTTCCAAACCTTGACGAATTTATAGATCGGGCTTTGTTGGGCAGACTTGATCCAGTCATCCTCAATATCATTTTCCTTGGCGGCAGCAATCACAGCCGGGTCAAAGGGGTCAAGGATGGTATCCAGGAAGGCATCGACCAGTTTCTCATCCGGAACAGTTGCCGCAGCAGGGATCCGGTCGGCATCGTAAAGCAGCACGCCCATGTAACGAATTCGTCCAACGCAAGAATGCGCACAAGCCGGTGCCTGTCCAGTTTCCAACCGCGGAAAACACAGGATGCACTTTTCAGATTTGCCCGTGTTCCAGTTATAGTAGACTTTTTTATAAGGACAAGCCGCCACACACATACGCCAGGCCCGGCACTGATTTTCGTTTACCAGCACGATACCGTCTTCGGCACGCTTGTAAATAGCACCTGAAGGGCAGGCAGCCACGCAAGCTGGGTTCAGGCAATGGTTACAGATGCGCGGCATGTAGTTGAAGACTACGCGATCCACCTCATCCAATGAGGCTTTGACTTCATCTGAAAGGCCTTCGCGATTGGGGTCGTTACGGGCATATATTTTCGAACCGCCCAAGTCATCATCCCAGTTGGGCCCAGATTCAATATGCAGCGGTTTCCCGGTCACCATTGAAATCGGAATGGCCGTAGGCTGATCATTGCCTTCCGGGGCATTGAACAAATCTTCGTAACGGAAGGTAAACGGTTCGTAATAATCTTCCAGGCTGGGCAGGTCCGGGTTATAGTACAGCCGGGCCAGGGCCGTTATCCGGTTGTGCAGCCGTAATTTGATTTTGTCAGGTTCGCCAAATCCCTTTTCAAACTCCCAGCCACCTTTATAGTGCTCCTGGTTCTCCCACTGCGTGGGAAAACCAGTGCCCGGACGAGTTTCAACATTATTCCACCACATGTATTCGGCGCCTTTGCGGTCTGTCCATATATTTTTGCAAGCGATCGAACAGGTGTGGCAACCAATGCACTTATCCAAATGGAAGAGCATACTCATATGTGCGCGTACATTCATGGCTCAGTCTCCTAGAATTTCACATTTTCTACTTTTCTGACAAAGACATTCGTGTCGCGATTGACACCTGTCGGGCCCCAATAATTGAAGGCGTAGGTGAATTGGGCGTAGCCACCCGCCATCAGCACAGGCTTTAGGCGCGTACGGGTGATCGAGTTATTCATGCCCGCCCTTTTACCACGCAAGGGAGAAATGGGTACACCAATCGTACGCTCGGTGGCATGATAGACAAACACCGTTCCACTTGGAATACGCGCCGAAACATTGCAGCGCTGGACGAACACGCCATTGTCATTGAACAATTCCACCCAATCGTTATCCTTGATTCCAAGTTCATCGGCATCTTTGTCATTCAACCAGATCGGGTATCCGCCGCGCGACAACGTCATCATGCGATGATTATCGGAGTAAGTGGAATGAATGCTCCACTTGCCATGTGGGGTGATGTAGTTCATTAATTTGCCCTGGGCTTCAGCCTGGGTAATTTGGGTTTCATCCAGCATGGCATGATCTGGACGAGGTTTGTAAACCGGCAGGTGCTCGCCCCATTGCAAGTAAAGTTCATGATCGAGATAGAAATGCTGGCGTCCGGTCAACGTGCGCCAAGGGATTAACTCTTCAACATTTAACGTAAAGGGCGAATAGGCGCGGCCTTTGTTGATACTGGCCGACCAGGTCGGGGTGGTCAGTACGCGGCGTGGTTGGGCGATCAAATCAGCAAAATTGTAGCGCACAGAACGCGTCCCCTCAGCTAGATGGGTAAGTGGGCGGCCGGTCTTATGTTCCTCCTGTTCAAAAGCGCGATACGCCAGTTCACCGTTCGTGACCGGGTCCAGACGCAAAATGGTATCCACCACTTCGCGTGACTCTTCTAGGCTGGGATAGGATTTGCCGTTAAACTCGCGTCCCTGTTCTCTAACCAGCGCCTGGTACTCATCTGCCACTGGAATTTTCAACCCATGGGCAGTTACGCCATTCTCCTCCACACCTGGCCCAAGACTGACCATTTTTTCGTAAATCTGGGTGTAATCGCGCTCCACCACACGGAACTTGGGCATGCTCTTGCCAGGGATCGGTTCTATTTCGCCTTTTTTCCAATCCAAAATACTGGGCTGAGAAATTTCATCCGGGGTATCGTGCTGAAGCGGGATGGCAACCAGGTCGCGCACGGGGTCTGGTAAATGAATTTTGGCCATTTCGCTAACTTTTTGTGCGATTACTTTGTAAATATCCCAATCACTTTTGGATTCCCAAGCGGGCGGCACAGCAGCCTGCATCGGGTTCACAAAGGTGTGCATATCCGTCGAGTTTAGATCGGTTTTTTCGTACCAGGTGGCAGCAGGCAGGATCAAATCCGAATACAACGCCGATGTATCCATGCGGAAATTTAAATCCACCACCAGGTCAATCTTTCCGCTCGGCGCTTCTGGACGGTATTCCACCTCGTTCACATACCCTTCGGCCATTTCTTTAGCCGTCATATTGGTATGAGTGCCGAGATAATGCTTCAACATGTACTCGTGGCCTTTCATGCTGGTGCCGATGGCATTGCCACGCCAGATAAACCAGAGACGTGGCCAATTTTCAGGCGCATCCGGGTCTTCAACCGCGAAGCGAAGTTGGCCTTGCTTGAGTTGGTCAACCACATACTGGATGACTTCTGCTTCAGATTTCGCTCCGGTGGCCTCGGCCTCGCGCACAATCTCAATCGAACTTTTATTAAATTGCGGAAAGAACGGCAGCGCTCCCTGTCGAACAGCACGCACCTGGTAGTCTATCGTATGCTCTTTTTTCTTCTCCCCTGGCAAGCTGTCGTAAGCAGTAAAACCGCGCTCGTAGCGCCATTGATCGGTGTGAACATAGTGGAACGAAGGCGTATTCTGCTGGCGATTGGGGATTTTCCAATCAGCCGCAAAAGCAATCGCGCCCCAGGATGCGTGATTGGCGAGTTTCTCTTGCCCAACATAATGCGCCAACCCGCCGCCGCTAACGCCAACTGAACCAGTCAACATCAAGGCCACGATGGCAGAACGATAGAGCAGGTTGTTGTGATACCAATGGTTTGCGCCTGCACCGATGATGACCAGGTTTTTTCCATGGGTCTTTTCGGCGTTGACTGCCCATTCTCGGGCGTACCGCAGGCAAGTATCACGATGGATACCGCTAAATTTTTCCTGCCAGGCCGGAGTGTAGCAGGTCTCGTCATCATAAGATTTGGGATAGTCACCCGCTACCCCACGATCAACGCCAAATTGTGCCATCATTAAGTCAAAAACGGTGGTAACGATGATTTTCCCCTGGCTGGTTTCAATTGCGCGCACCGGCACGCCACGCATGCAGATCGTGCCCCCGGCGAAATCATCAAACTCAATCTGCGCAACCGAATCGTGCGCATCCAAGAAGGACAGTTCAGGGTCCAGGTCTTCATCCGTGACTCCATCCTTCATTTCCAGATTCCATTTGCCTGTTTCGGTTTGCCAGCGAAAGCCAATGGTGCCTTTGGGCATACGCGCCCGTCCCGAGGTCTTATCCCAGAGCAGCATTTTCCATTCGCCATTCTCCTGATCTTTGTAAGATTCAAGAAGATTGGCGCGCAAATATTTGCCGGGGCGCTTCCCATCGATCTGCACCAGGAAAGGCATATCGGTATATTTTTTGACATAGTCCATAAAATATGGGACCTGGCGTTCTACATAATATTCTTTCAGGATGACATGATTGACTGCCATCCAGAAAGCAGTATCCTGCCCAGGGTTCAGAGGCATCCAATAATCAGCATATTTGGCAGCTTGTGAGAAATCAGGTGCAAATACAGTCAGCTTTGCGCCCGCATGCCGCACTTCGGAAATGAAATGCGTATCGGGTGTGCGCGTCATATTGATATTAGACCCCACGATGGCAATGAAGCGGGCATTGTACCAGTCCGCAGATTCATGCACATCGGTCTGCTCGCCCCAGATTTCGGGGCTGGCCGGGGGTAGGTCACAGTACCAATCATAAAACGACATAGCCACGCCGCCCATCAAAGTCAGGAAACGCGAGCCCGCTGCATAGGAGATTTGCGACATGGCTGGGATGGGAGAAAATCCATTGACACGGTCCGGACCGTATTTTTTGATCGTGTAAATGATTGAGGCAGAAATCATCTCCGTCGCCTCGCCCCACTTAATCCGGCGGAAACCACCCTTGCCTCGTGCGCGCTGATATTGCGCCCGTTTTTCAGGATCGTTAACGATGGATTCCCAGGCTGCCACAGGGTCAGCATATTCCTGGCGAGCCGCGCGCCATAAACTCAATAACGCGCCGCGGCCATAAGGAAACTTGACACGGATTGGACTGTATAAATACCATGAGTACGAAATACCGCGCTGGCAGCCCCGGGGTTCATAAGGCGGCAGACCTTCTTCTAGCAGAGGATAGTCAGTAGCCTGGAGCTCCCAGGTCACTATGCCATCTTTTACAAACACTTCCCATGAACATGAACCAGTACAGTTGACACCATGCGTCGTTCGCACACGTTTATCATGCGCGAAACGATTGCGGTAGAATTCTTCCCATTTGCGTTCGGTTGGTTCAACAGATTCTTTCGTCCACTTTGCCATAATGTATTCCTCCGATTTCGGTTTATAGCTTGCCATTTTTGCGCAGTCGTTCGGCCAGACTCATCCGTTGACGCGGCCAGAAGAAGTACATGCTGGCGAAAAAAACAACTGTCATTGCTGAGCCCGCCCCGTAAATAATCTGAAAATTTAGCAGTGTATGAGGTAGGCTTTGTTTGTCTGCTCTCTCAAAGAAGGCCAGTAAATCAGCTTGTTCAATGGTGGTCAACGGTTTGGATCCAAAGACGCCCTGCATGGTGGGGAAGGGCAATGCGCCAAGCGCAGCCGCCAAACCCTGACGTCCATATTTTGTATAAACATGCGTTTGGTCGGGGCCAAGTGACCCACCACCCACAATGCCTACACCCACAACAGAATGACAAGCTATGCAAGGCGTGCCAGCATTTTTCAAGGGAGCGGCCCCGGTAAAGAATTTTTCTCCATAATCAGGATCGCCGTTAAGTGCCAATACTTCGGCTGCGCCAGTGAGTGGCTGAAATGTGGGCTGAGTTACGGGAGATTGCTGCGCACCGACAGCCTGGGTCGATGCGGGGACGGCAGATGCAGCGCTATCTACACTCTGAAAATACGCAATCAAATTCGCGACATCAGCATCACTCAATCCCAGGTTCGGCATGGGGATATTGTTGTATTCCAGGAGCAGCTTCACCGCAACCGGGTCACCCGCGTCTATAATTTTATCGGGAGCTTTGATCCAGGGGCCAAGCCAGGCTGAGTCACGCCTACCTGTCACGCCTTTTAAATCTGGGCCGACCAGCTTGCCTTTGCCAATCGTATGGCAGCTAACACATTTAGCGTTAAAGGTTACTTCACCATTGGAAATATCTTGCCTGGATGAAGCAGCCTGTACCCGTGAGACGACTCCCACCAGCACAATAAAAAGTAGACAAAGAATGCTTGAGCAGGTAGCCATACCAGACAAGAAATTTGGTATGGTTGTTTTTTTAGTCATGGATTACACCTCCTTAAAAGTATCTGATTTAGGTTTAGGCAGGTTTTCATCGGAAGCCCTCGGCGGCAAATTCCGGATCGTTTCAAGAAGATCAACCCCGCGAGCTGGCAATGTGTGGGTTGAAAAAACGCGCAAAGTATTTTCGGTCAGGCCTGTGCGAATAACAGAAAGTTCAGGGTACTGTTCAATTATCGCTGCGGTAAGGCTGGCGATCTCCCCGCTGTGCGGATCTCCAGCGGCGATCACTACAACATCTGGTCGCGCTTCTACTATTCGTTGACAGATATCCTGGCTGAAGCCCCATGGCCCAATAAGGTCCACATCCATTGCGGCGCGCAAAATCGTTTCCATTCCTATGCCGAACAGATATTCAGAACATATCAGCAGTACACGTTTTGTTTGCATGAAGAGCTCGTATCTTGCATCTATCTCGAGTATATTATTTTTCTCTAGGGTACAGGAAACCATTACAGAAACGTATCCCTCCCCATCCTGCAATAGGAATGAAAAAAGAGTGATTGTGACATCACTCTTTTTGTCGAAAGAATTAGTTCCAGATGGATGAATTTACCGCCCTTGCTATCAAAACAATCTTTTCAGATGCTCCACACGGCTGCTCATTCCCCTTTTTCAGGGAACAACTCAGCCCAGCAGCCGGGATCCCCAGCAAGCAGCCCCAACCCACTGAAGGATGGCTTTTGACAAGGCTGCGCCTCAAAAATCTCAGCAACTTGATTTGCCGCAGGAGAAAAATAAGCAACGACCTCGCAATGCAGGCGGCCTTCTGATTCGTGCCGGGTAAAGACGGCCATCTTTACGGGTTTCCCATCCGAAGAAAATACCGGCAAGAATACAGCCTCAATTTCTGCAAATTGTGATGGTGCCCAGATCCCATCGCCAAGCTCTTTCGAATGCCAGGTATTCGCATTATCTTGCATCGCTTTATATCTCCCTTGGAACCTGGTAATACGTGAGTTCATCAAACCAGCCATCCTTCAGCGCTGGATATGATGAAAACATGGTTATCCTGCAGCGTTTTTAACAGTAAAATGGTGCCGCATTTTATAACAATCCTTTTTTCCGAGCTGCCTTGGCCGCCTCACGGCGCGTCGTTACTTGTAATTTTGCCAAAATATTGCGAATGTGTGTTTTGACCGTGTTAAAACTGATATTCAGCTCTTCGGCAATTTCTTTATCAGTTGCGCCCAGCGAAGCCTGTAATAATACCTGCAGCTCTCGTTCGGTCAGGCCAGCGCTATCATCATTTTCGGTACTCGAATGTTTACTTAGACGACGGAATTCAGCCAGCACATGTCCAGCCAACGATGAAGACAAGGCCGCTTCGCCACGCATGGCACCGCGCAGCATCAGCAACATATCCTGTGAACGGATATCCTTAAGCAAATATCCTTGTGCTCCATACTTCAGCGCTTCGAATAGTTTCTCATCGTCGTCACGAACGGTCAAAATCACGATGGTTGTTTCTGGCAGGACCTGCTTGATCTGACGCGTAGCTTCCAGCCCATCCATGCCAGGCATTTGCACATCCATCAATACAAGGTCGGGCTTGAGTTCCTGAGCCTTTATAAAGGCTTCCAGTCCATCATTTGCCTCACCAATCACTTCAAAATCTGGTTGAGCATGGATGATCCCTGCCAGCCCTTCGCGAAACAAGGCGTGATCATCTGCCAGTAAGACGCGCACTCGTTGCATGGATTTATCCTTTTACTTTCATTGGCCAGATCAAGGTAACCCGCGCCCCGCTCCCGATCATCGACTCAATTTCAGTCTGTCCGCCAATGAGTGCCGCTCGTGACCGCATGATCTGCAAGCCAAAATGGCCACTTGGCTCTGGTTGGGATGAATCGAAGCCCTGGCCATCGTCTTGTATCGATACAAAGTAATTATCGGCAACAGTTCCTGCCTTGACAGTGATATGCTGTGCCTGGGCATGACGCACCACGTTGTTGAGCGCCTCGCGGGTGACATTCAGCACCTGCTCTGTCACTTGTCGCGGGCTGTCAGGCGAAAATTCCGCATCGGGCAGCCATTCGATCGGTAAATTAGCATCCACTGCAAACTCATTCACGTCATTTTGCAGGCGGGTCCGTAGATCGAGTACGTTTGGCGATTCATTCATCAGATTATTGATCGCACGACGCACCTCGGCGGTGGCATCCTGGATTGTGTTACGTGCTTTTTGCAGGTGCGCGAGTGCGATATCATCCTTTCCCGCCGAAAGAAACTCCACCGCCTGGTCGGTCATCAGCCCCAAGTAACTGAGCGTCTGACCCAAACCATCGTGCATTTCGGCAGCAACCCGGTGACGTTCTTCCAAAGTTGCCACCCGCTCTGCTTGAGCGTACAGGCGGGCATTTTCTAACGCAATAGCTGCAGCATTCGCCAGTTTGGTTAACATATCGCTTGATTCGCCAGCAAAGCGGTTTTGAGCGGGGCTGCCCACGCATAATGCTCCAATTACACGCTCACCCACACGCAAAGGCGCAGCCAGGTGGCTTGTCCGGTATGGGTCAGCCAACATGCGGCACCCGCCATAGCAGGCGTCTACGCCACAAATTACTGCGTGGTTGCTCTTCAACACAGTTCCCGCCAACTCCTCATCAGCACGTACTGCCTGTGTATTAACAGCATCCTGCGGACCGCTGACTGCTTGAAGTTTTAGCCAGTATTGGTTCTCATCCATCAGGCAGAGCGATGCAACATCGCCACCTAACAAGGTACGCGCCTTATCTGTAACCGAATTTAAGACTTGTTGTATGTCCAACCGTGAAGAGATTTCACGGCTGACTTCATTAAGCATTTCCAATTCATGGGTTCGTTGAACCACGCGCTCTTCCAGGCTATCGTTCAACCTGACCAGGTCCTGACGCGATGCACGCAAACTAAGTCGCATACTATTAAAAGAGCGAGATAAGGTGCTCATTTCTTCTGTGCCTTCGACCTGTATGACCGTATCCAGATCGTTTTCCCCCAGACGAACAGCCACCAGCCCCAATTGGTTAAGAGGTAAAAGCACGGATCGGCGGGTTGTCCATGCGCCAAAAATCAATAAAACAAAAGCACCGACCAGAAAACCTATTTGAATCAAACGCAGTCGATAGACTCTAGCTGTGGCGCCTGCTTCAAACAGGCGGACCACCAGGTCAGCTTGTTGCACCAGCGTAGTTGATTTCTGCTCAATAGCTCGGATGGTAGGCGCAAAGGTCGATGCTTCGCTCGATGTATGTTGTAGAATATCGAGCATGGCACGATAATCGTTCCAGGTCAGGTTTACTTGATCGAGAGCAGACCGAATCTGAGGATCCTGCGTGCCTGCGATAACAACATCTTCAGGCGAGTAGGGAATTGTGCCACCGTCCAGCATGGCGAGCAGAGTCTGCTCAAACACCTGAGAAGATTCCTGCAAAGCAGCATTGTTGGCATCCTCCCCTACGCCCGCTTCAAAAGCCAGGCGGCCCATTTGTTGGGCTAGCATGCGCTGGCGTCCTGATAGATTAATCAATAAAGCATCCTGGCGTTGGGTATCTAATTCCCAGGTTGTTAATCCAACCGAAATCATGACGAGCAAAACAAACGCCAAGAACAGCAGGTAAAATCTACCTTCAAGAGTTCTGAACATTATACTGACCTGAATCTAGCTCATAGAAATACATGATTATTATGATTATAACTGGTTATGAGCGCCCAACACCTGACGAAACAATTATCAGCAACTCGACTGGAATAACATTACAATTTACCTGATCAATATTTGGCCTGATTAGTGGAAACGGCCTATACGGATTAGTTCTTGCCCACTTGCGGCCCTAGCAGGGATTTACCCGCAAGTGCTTATTTTTGCGCTACTTTACTGAAAGACTTCCACATAATAACCACCCGTAGGGCAGACCATCGATCAGTGTATATTTATGAGCATGCTTGTGCTGGTTAATATCTGAACCTGATTACCTATAAATAAATCCGTTCGAACCAATATATTAAAAGAATCCGCCCACGGGGCAGATTCTTGAGCTAGATCAGGTTTGCTGTTACCACAAATCTACTGATGCTTTTTTGGGAGCACAAATAGCCGACCGGGTTTTGAGCGTGGTGCTCGATCACTGCCCCAGGGGGCTGACGGCGCCATTGTCAATGAGCAAAGGGCCAGCAAGGAGAAATCATAATTGACACGCCAGCCCGCAAAATCAATCCAAGCCTGTTCCCGATCGAGCTTAAGCGGCACACCGTTTTCAGCCAGCCGCTCAAGCGCTGTGTTGAATTCGTCGCGCGAGATTGATATCTTAACTTCCGGAAAATGTGGATTGGCAGGGTAAGGAATGTCAAAATATTCAGTAATGCGGTTCAAAGCAATAAACCCGGCCCGCAGACACAACTGCGCCGAGGCCGAACGCGGAATATCCACAGCAGAGATAGTTAGTGCGGCCGCATCCAAAACAGTACCAGCCGCAACAACCCAGGCATTCTGCGAGCGTGGTGACCGAAAAAACACCAGGGCAGGCAAGACGGTATGACTCTCCTCAATATCGGCGAACCAGGCTTCCCAGATGGGCCAATAGTCATCAAGCCGGTCAAGGCCATGGATTCGGTTAAAGCGCAGGATCATCTCAACTGCTGAAGGTGGGTTGCCAGCACGGATTTCGAGCAAATTGACTGCCTGTTCGCGACGCGAAAAAGCTGAATACATCGTGGGCAGGTAGGCAATCAACAACGCAACCAGCACCAGACCAAGTGTAGCCTCGGAGAATATCAGGATATTGACAAAAAAATCATCCGAAGCAGCCAATCCCAAGGTCAGCAAGGATGAACCGCTCAACCGGAAATCCATCAACCAGCCGGGCACGCCCAATGCCCAATACATGCCCGCATAACCAATTGAAATCAGTACATACCAGGTAGGCACCAGCATCATCAAGCTAATGGGAGCATAATAAGCCATGATGGCATCACGCTGGTCAAAAGTGGATGCAAAATACAGGGGAATATCAAAGAACCGCCGCAGCAGGCCGAAAACAATACGATTCAATTTACTGCGTGCGGCCCGCGGCAAAACAAAAGTTGAGATGGCAGATAAAAACGTGCCGGCCACAATGCTTAGGCCAAAAACAAATACGCAGATACGGATAATTATTTCCATGGAATATCTACCAATTGGGGACAATAAAGGACAAGATTTGATCAGAAATGTAATGGAAGTTATTGGCTGACGCCAAACAGGTCCCCAGTATACTACCTTCGAGCAGCCTCATCAAATGGCACGCTGACATACAACCTTTTTCACAGGTATTTTTAAATCACCTGAACAATCGAAAATGGTCAGGCCTGAATGGGTTTGGCTTGCGGACGGCGCCGTTCATTTACCCCTTGGTCTTCAAATTGCGCAGATAACCAGCTGGCTGGCATCTGATTTTCGCGGTTAAAAATGCCCCAACTGACCACTCAGATTCACGAATTGCAATTTCGGAAGCCTTTGAAATACAGGCTATTACGAGCCAAATAGAAACAACTTACCCCGGCTGCATTATTCTGAAAGCGGATCATTCCGAATAATTCATGCAATTATACGAATACCACTCTCATCAGGGTGGCAGAAAGCGATACTTCAGCGCAGTTAGGCACCTTTGAGGCGTAATTATGGTACGATGAAGATTGAAGTCAATTTAATTATTTTTCCTCGCAATAAATTTGGATTAACTTGGAGATCAATACTGTGAACAAGGACATGTTCGAAAGTAAGTGGAAACAAATCCGAAGCCAGACACCTACCTGGTGGAGTCTCATGGGTGACCACGATCTACTGAAGGTAGATAAAGCCGAAGTAAAGTTCGATAAATATGTCACAATGTTGCGAGTAAAATATGGTTTTACCAATGACCAGGCAAAAAAAGAAATCATTAAACGGATGGCAGGGTTAGATACCGAACAGAATAACAGCACCAAGATCGTGTAATCGGCCAAAACAACCTTTTCAAGAGAATAAGCCATGGTAAATACTATGCGCAACCAACAGACCAGAACTGCCTGATTCGGCGGCTCATCACTGGCCTGTTGGTTGACGTTCTGGCTGGGTTCGGAAAACAAAAAAAGACTCACATTCAGATCCGGCAGAAAACACCGAATAGCATTGCCGGACAGCCAACACCTTCAATGAATTAGTGCCGTTACCCCAATTGATCATCGAAAAAATCCAAATCGTGTTTAATTCGTACAAAACGCTCAGGCGCTTTTGCGAGCCTGGCACCCCAGACATACTTGAAAATTGTCTGGTAGGTGTAACTCGAAAATCTGCTGACCTGCCCTGGTTTATATCCCAACGCTACCCCCACAATCCGCGACGTCCAGCTGGCAACCCTTCTGCGTACTTCAGAGGTAGCAACCACTGCCGTCGAACAACACA
>JAPLGT010000300.1:0-2728 GCA_026390035.1 Chloroflexota bacterium | reverse complement strand
TTGCATCAAATAGGCTGGCTTGAGCTTTGCGTTTTCCGAGCATGGCGGCACTCCTAGCGGTTGGATTGCCTTATTTTTACCCGATTTTCTCGCTGCTGAGGAGGGTCCAATCTTGACCACTTTTTCAGCAGACTCTTAGAAGATGACTCGCGCCCCTGTGTTCGGACCCTTCAATTTTGGGCTATGTCAGTACCACAGAGTGTCTACCTGGCGAAAGCGAAATTTTCCCCACCGAGCAAATATAAATAAAGAGCGCAAAACTGAACCTGCCCGCGCTCTTTATCTTTTTCATGGTTTTACTCACAGGTATCCAGAGTTAGGCGATAACTCATCCCCCTGCCCCGCAAAAAAGGCTCTGGCAGCCTTGGGATTGAATATATTTCCAGGGGATGCAAATTTAGGTGACATCTAAACCAGATGGCAGTATTGAATTGCGGGAGTACTGGTCTGAAATTAGCAGTGGTATGAGCGCGAAAAACCAGGTCATGTAGCCATCGTACAACACGCTGTTAAAATTGATAAAAACTGCCATGATGAGCATGGATAATATATATATATTCCCAATTTTTTTATACGCCATCCAATATATGGAAAGGATCAACACTAGCATTGGGATGCGGGCTGCTGGTCCACCCAATCCCCAAATAACATCCAGACTTTGTGCTGAAAACTGATTATCTGCCAGGCGTGTTGCCGAAAACAAGACCGATTTTATCAATCCCTGAGCATTCCAAAATAGAAATGGGATGCTTGAGAGTAACGGGATACTTGCGAGTATGCCAATGCTTAACAAGCTTTGCCGGATTTTTTCTCGATTGGATTCTGCCAGTTGGTATGTCCATATTACAAACAACGGGGCAATAATGATAGCGATTTGTTTAAAACCGAGAGAAATGCTTAATAAGAACAGGCTCAGCCATTTTTTTCGAGGAAACAATACCAGCGCAGCAAGTAGAAAAAATATTGGAATAAAATCAAAATTTACTGTTTCTATCATCTTGAGGGTCCAACGGTTAAATAGCCAAAAACCGGAAGCAAAGACCCCGCCCCATTCCAATTTTTGCCGGCTCAAAGTTAAATAGATCAGAATGGAAATCCCATAATTAAACAATTCAAATATCCGCCCCCAAAAAGTTATCCAGTCTTCAAAATTACTCAAACCGAGCTTTTGGCTAACAAATGAAATTTCGTAAAATAGCGGAAAATAGGTGGCGTATTTTTTATTTTCGAGCATATTTCCTGTGAGTATGCGCTCATAAGGATTATTTCCTGCACTGATCCTTTGTCCCTCCACGAAGGAGTAATATATATCCTGCTTGGTAAGCTTGGGGTTCGGTATCGAACGGTTTACTCTTATGGCAAAAAATATCATCAAACCTAGAATAAGACCGGAAGAAATAAAAGAAATGTTTCTACGCATTATGTTCTTTCCTCATTTTGACTACAGCCCTGGCCCAATTGTCCATTTCGGGTTTATTTTTCTTGATTGTCTGCGGATAGATGCCATTCAGCCTGACTGGCATTCGCCCTTTCAGACGGCCAAAGTCTATTCTAGCCGATTATGGATGCAACCAACAAGCGTATCTTGATCGGGTTGTGTAGATCTGACCACATGAAACCCAGATGGAATAGTCTGCTCAGAATACGCAGATGGTTGAACAAAGCCTGGCGAATGTCTATTGGTAAAAGCAGTTGGCATGCTAGCTTCTACCGGTAATCGTTTGCGCCACCAGAAGGGCAGTAAATAATCCAGGCTCAAAACATTAGCAAAATTTGATAAGTCCGATATAATTTTAGTTTATAGGGTTGGCAATAATACGCCTGAGGTCGGACGCGGCTTAGGGACGCATACTTTATAGCCGTCAGGGACCCTTGTCTGTGAATTTATAATTATCCAAAGACCAGCGCGGAACGAATCAAGTCTGAATTCAATATTTCATTTAAGTGATGTTGGTGGAAGTGACTGCATAGCTGTTCGTAGTTTTCAACCTCCGTATCCAGATTTGGGGTTGTTATCATCAAACTTATGAAATCTTATCATTTCCCCTGGCCAGGATAAGTAATGAACCGTAAATCTGTATCCCATGTAATAATCAATCTTATTAAAGTGTTGCTGGTAGCCGCGCTTTATTACCTGACGGCGCAGCTCGGCTTGTTGACGATGCTGAGTTCGATTGGCATACCTGCCCTGTGGGCCCCTTCTGGATTAGCCCAGGCAGCTGTGTTGATTTGGGGCTGGCCAGCCGGGTTGGGTATTTTTATTGGGGCACTGCTTGTCTTCCTGGGAATAGCGAAAACTCTGACAGTTGCCGTTGCCTTGGCCTGCGGTGGCCTTGGGCAGGCAGTCTTGGCCGCCTGGTTGTTGAAACGTTATGTGCACCCAATGCCGCCCGAGACGATCCGCAGTACCTTATTGACATTGGGGATCTCGGCCACGGCGGCTTTACTGGCTCCCCTGCTGGCAGTGGCGGGTAGATGCTATTCGGGTGTGCTGCCGTGGAGTGAATTTGCCAGCCAGGCCTGGTTATGGTGGCTCAGCGGCATGGTTGGAATTTTGTTGTTTACACCCGGGTTGGTGTATTTATCAGTGCGTTTGCGCAAAAAGCAGGTAAAAGAAACCTTGATCTGGATGCTGACCTCACTCGTGATAGGGGTGACGCTGTCATCCGTTTTGGTGCTCAGCAATTTCGAACGTCAAAATGAGCGCGAAGTACTGGATCGCGGTACC
>JAPLGT010000309.1:0-2056 GCA_026390035.1 Chloroflexota bacterium | reverse complement strand
CCTGGATGATTTGTTTAAACGCTTTACAAGCCATACGAAAATTGTCATATCTCACAATGTTAATTCATTGGATGAACGCCGATTTAATAAGACGATTGAAACTGCTGTTTTCCGCGTAGCGCAGGAGGCAATTACCAATATTGCCCGTCACGCCGAAGTGAACGAAGCCACTTTTACCCTCATCATTAAACCGGGCTTTTTACGGGTTTCGATTGCTGACACCGGCAAAGGTTTTGACATCAAATCAAAGGAAATGTTTGCTTCTACGGGGCTATCTGGAATGCGGGAACGTGTGAATATGGCTGGTGGACACTTCGTTTTGCAATCAGCGCCAGGCAAGGGCACGCTTGTAATTGCTGAGTTCGATTTGGGGCAGCCGGAGTAAAGTATGTATCCCATCAAAATTATTCTTGCAGATGACCATAAATTGGTGCGCCAAGGTTTGCGTTCCTTGCTGACAGCAAACCCAGATTTTGTGGTGGTCGGTGAAGCCAGCGATGGAGAAGAAGCGCTGCGGTTGATGGTTGAACTCAGCCCGGATATCGCCTTTCTGGATGTAATGATGCCCAATATGAACGGTATCGAAGCAGCCCGGATTGCCCAACAAAGAGGTCTGAAAACCAAATTGATCTTTCTATCCATGCATGCCAATTCCACGTATGTCGTTCGCGCTTTGCAAAGTGGCGCAATGGGATATGTCTTGAAGGATTCGGATTTTGAGGAAATTCTGGCTGCCATTCAAAATGCGCTGGACGGTAAACGGTATCTGAGTACGAAAATTGCCAGTGATGTGCTGGAAGTCTTGCTCAACGCCGAAATGGATAAGAATGAACTACTGGATGTTTTATCAACCCGCGAACGTGAAGTATTACAATATATTGCAGAAGGCAATACAAACGCCGCAATTGCCAAGAAATTGGATCTGAGTGTGCGTACAATTGAAGCCCACCGTGCTCATATTATGACGAAAATGCGCTTTAACTCGAACGCAGATTTGGTGCGGTGTGCAGTTCAACAAGGTTTGATCGCTCCCTGAGTATTGTGCGGACAAAATTGCGCTGAACAATTCCCAGCGTAGTTGAATGGAACGGGTTGTGATGCTGGGGAACGGAAAAAGGTGGAGAGGGTATCCGGCACAATTGTCGTCTAAGGGCCGGGCGAAGAAATTCAGCGAGAGTCTTTCAGAAACCTAAAAGTACAAAGCGGGGGAAAAAATTACGGGTTTCTGGTGGGTATAATTTTGTATCTGACTGGCGCTGAATGGTCGATTCAGACTCGCATCAAGCTAGCGATACAGTCTGTTTTTTTGAATATATTCATAAACTTCAGCGGTTAGGAAAAAGCGGAAATGCCCGGCGGTTGCGATCCGTTCGCGGATGATGGTTGATGAAATTTCAAGCTGAGGGGTATCGAAAAATCGAACCTTAGATTTCAGTCCCGGCAGGTTTTTATCCAGGGTCGCCAGGTCAATTTCATCGCCTGGGCGGCGCATAACGCCAAAAGCATTCACAGCGGTGAGCAATTCGTTGGGACGGTTCCAGGTGTGCAGATCACGCAGCGAATCTCCACCGATCAACAGCACCAGGCGCGCACTCGGGTGGCGGGTCTGCAGCAGATCGATCGTATCCAGGCTGTAATGTGGGCCGGGGCGTTCGCTTTCGATGGTTGAGATCTCAAAACCTGGTGTGTTGCCGATCGTTCGTTTGAGCATTTCGAGCCGGTGATGCGGTGCGGTGACCGGACCATCGGGCTTATGAGGCGGCTGTGGGGTTAATATCCACATTACGCGGGTCAACTGCAGTTGGTTGAGGGCTTCCGCTGCCAGGATCAGGTGCCCCAGATGGGGTGGGTCAAAAGTGCCGCCAAAAATTCCAATAGTTTCTGCCATCCTAAAAGTATACCCGATTCTATCTTCGGGGACTTCGAAGCAGTAGGCGGATAAAAGGGGAAAAGCCCAGCTCAAACGGGGGTTGACGAACGTAGAATTACCTGGGCAGGGCATCCAGAACGAAGCAGTACGGGCGCACAAGGCCGAGAGGCAAAGTCTTTCGGTCTT
>JAPLGT010000336.1:0-6877 GCA_026390035.1 Chloroflexota bacterium | reverse complement strand
TGACCAAAGGGCAGTTTTGCCAGGAAGCGAGTCGGGATTGCCTTCAGGATACCAAAGGCGGCAATGACTGTCAGGACTTTGTCAAAGATATCCATCGTGAATTCAGCGATGAACTGGGCCAGGAACTTGGGGAGATGGAACGCTTCATAGAGCGGAATGGCGAACATGGATGATACACCTGTCCCGAAATCAAATCCGTACAGGACCCATGTCATTACAGAGCCGGCGCCACCGCCGATTAAGGCGAAGAGCAGGGCACTGAGAATTGTCTTCCAAAAGCTCTTGAAAACGCCTTTTGTGGACAGGTAAGCAGCTACGATACCGAAGGCGATATTCAGGATCGCATAAAACATCGTGATGGGGTCTGAAACGGAATTGAGAAGGTTGGAGATGAGACCGACAATAATGCCGGGTAAATAGCCACAGAGTGCACCTACAACGATTGTGCCAATTGAGTCCAGGTAAAGCGGGAGTTTTAATAGCAGAGCCACCTGTCCGCCAATGAAGTTAATGGCGATGCCGATCGGAATTAAAAATAATGATAGTTTGTCGATCTTCCAAAAGCTGTTTTTCATTGGTGTGTTCTCCATGGGGGGATAGCGAACTTTCAGGATGATTGTTGTTTCCAACGTTAAAAACACGTTAGAATATTATCAATTATTATAAGAACATTAAATGACAAAGTCAAGCAGATATTGGCAATTTATAAACCAAAAGCATTGCGAAGATGGCGGGTTTCAACACCTGCATAATTGAGCAATACCCTTCGCGCTCACAAATGCCCTTTTTTTCTTAAGTGGAAAACCGCAATTCGTGGCTGTGGGCATGATATATCGAAATTCCTGTGATCATGGAGAGCTGATTGTGAACAATAAATACTGCGTTTTTATCGGTGATGTAGCACTCGATGAGTACTACAGGGCTGATTATTGGCCAACCATCAAAGACAAGATCATGGTTGACGCGCTGCCGGCAATTCCGGGCGGAATGATCGCGAATGCTGCCTGTGTTTCGGCCGCTCTCGGGTTGAACGTAAAATTCGTTTCGGCGCTTAACCGTGGTGCAATCACCCGGTATCTTCTCGCTGATTTGGAAAAATGCGGTGTCGACACTTCCCTTGTAGTTTTTGACGATAATCTGGCCGATTCAAAAACGATGATTTTTCTGGTGGGAGACGAGCACACGATATTTATTCCCAGGCTTGGCACCCAGACGGTCGAAATAACACAAGAACAATTGTCTGTTTTGGCAAAAGCCGATTTTATATACACGACCCCTGGCGAAATCGCCCTGCTTAGGTGTGCGGACATGACAAGTGAAGACATCATCGACTACTGTCGTGGAAATGGAGCCAGGCTTGTCTTTGACCTGGATGTCGATTACATCCAGGATGGTAAGCAGGAACGCTTTAATCGTCTGGATATTGCGTTTTTTAATGAGGTCGGCTTTGACCGATATCGAGGCTTACTCGATCAGCGCTCTGCTGCAGAGCGCCTTTTGTCCTATGGGCTGGAGTTGGTAGTTATCACCCTCGCCGAAAATGGTTGTGTGGTTTACTCAAAGGATGAGACGATCTGTTCTCCGGCTTTCCATGTGGAAGTTGTCGATGTCACGGGTGCGGGCGATACCTTTTGCAGTAGTTTTCTTTTTGCGCTCTCGCTTGACCGGGGCATAAAATTCGCCGCCGAATTTGCGAACGCGGCGGCGTCCATCTGTGTAGGTAAACTAGGCGCAAGAGCCGGAGCAGTTTCGCAAGCTGAGGTGGAAAGGGTGGTGCGCTTATAGCCTTTGTATCAACCCGTTATCGTCGAAATAGTAGATGTCTTCGCGTTTGAACCCGATTTCCCCGCCGCTTACGCGGATATGCGGCTCAAGGGTAAATAGTTTCCCCACTTCCTTGAAGGAACGAGTGCTTCCAAGCTCGATATAAACCCGGTCAGCCTGGTCAATCTCGATCGTATGTCCTAGGTTCCCGTGAAAATCGAGGTTTTCAAAACCAAGCTTTGTGATTTCCGCGTTTAGTTGGAAAAAAAGCTGCTCATAAGTCATTTCCAGGGTTGCGATTTCCATCAGCTTATTGTGTAAGTACAGTTCAGCCTCAAGCCCCTTGCGAAAAAGTGGGTTTTGGGGGGCATCTTCTATCGCGACTTTGCCATCTTCAACAAATAGCGTGCGTGCATAATCGCCCCAAAAACCGTCAACAGTCGGCGCAACATCAATCGTTATAACGTCATTTTCCGCAACCCTGCTTTCTTCACTGGCAAACATTTCCCGCCCAGATAGCGAAAGTACGGAACGTTTCCCGAGTAATACCAACACACCAATTCCGTGATACCACCACGAATTTGAGCCTTTCAAGGTCATCAGCTCAAGCGCTTTTTCTCCAATTTCTTTTTCATTCATTCCAACTTTGACAAAGTTGTGAAGTTCACTAATTGTCTCACTCGCGATTATTTGGGCGATTTTGTTCTTTATCACAGAATACCTCCAGAGGTTGACACTATAAATCGTTGTTATCAACAACCATCAATTCGCGCCAGGTTCAGGCCGCCAGGTTTAGGCTCCTGGCTATCGAAGCTTTGAGAAATTTCTTGAAATGCTGCAGATCAAGACCCAACGCCACGTCGCAAAGCTCAGGTTTTTCACCTTTTTTAACCAGTACCTGATTCTTGGCAACAAATGTGTGGCCGCGTGTATATTTCCCCCGGCATTCACAATCAACGTAAAATCTTTCAGTGGTAACGATGTCCGGCTCGGCAGCCACAGCAATGGCCAGGCCATCATGCATATAAAGATCCTCACCACCGCGTGCAAAACGGTCAAGCATGAAGTCTAGAATATCCGCGACAATATGCCCGGCCCTGGTGTCTAAGCCCCTGAAATAATCTGCATCTTCCTGGTTGAGAATAGCTTTTTCGGTGACATCCAGGCCAATCATTTTGCATGGAATGCCACTATTCAGCACAATACTCATGGCTTCCGGATCCACCCAGGCATTGAACTCCGCACTGGTGGTCATGTTTCCACCCACCATGGCTCCACCCATGAATACGATCTGTTTTATTAGCGTTTTTAATTCCGGGTAGGTCATAATGGCCTGGGCAATATTGGTCATTGGACCGATTGGAACCAATATCAATTCGTGCTCAAAAGCCCTGGCTTCTTCGATGATTGTTTCGACCGCGTTTTTTTCATAAAAACCGCCCTTTGCAATTGGAAGCACAATATTCCCCAGACCGGTATCGCCGTGGGTACCATCCGCATAGTGTGTAATTTCAGCGATGATTGGTTGAGCTGCCCCGATTGCGACCTTGGTATCAAAACCCAGGTGGCGGACGAGATTGAGCGTATTCTGGCTTGTGTATTTCAGGGCGACATTACCATTTACGGTCGTAATCGCTCTAACATCGAATTCTGAAGCATACAACGCTTCAATTATGGCGATTGCATCATCAGTTCCTGTATCGCAATCAATAATAATCGGTATTTTATTCATGGTTGTTTCTCCTTTTTCGGTTTAGGAAATTTGCTTGAATATTACCATCTGCATGGACCTTGATTCTAGAAATCGAACGAAGGAATTTTTGCTTAATAAAAAATGGAATTGCTGGTAAAAGCATCGTCGACGAAAACCATGCCAATCCAATAATTCCGAAATGTAGTATACCAAAGTGTGCTCAAACGCGCAGATTCTTTTCCAAATTGGTAATGGTCTGACATTGGCTGGTCGTCAAAACTCGTCTGTGGCTCTCAGCGAAGAAACTCCGTCCAAACGGAAACTCGGCCCATTATTTGATACATATGTGCTCTTTAAATATGTCAACTTACGGCTGTCGAATATATTAGCCAGACCTTGAACGCCTATAAGTATGGCCTCCCGCAGCAGACTGGGGCCGCTGATTGGCCCAGGAAAATGCTGTGCCGCTGAGCCCGGTGAGCCTTTTCTTGCAGGATGGGTAAGAGCTTTTTAACGCAGTCTCGTGAGAGATTGGGTCGAAAGAAGGTTGAGGCTATACTCAGGGTCAATCAATATCAATTATTCGAAGCAAGCCCGCCAAACACCGTTTTGGAGTAGGGGAGCGGGATTCTGTATCCACGCTACCCCCATTGCCACGAATGATAATCGTTGGGCTGACATAATTGGGCTCGTGCTACAGGAGTAGATTATGAACTTCTATCCTTTTATTTTTGGACCTTTATTTGCTCTGGCTGTAATCACGCTGATCGTCTTAGTGAGTTACATATTCAGGCTTGGGAGCGGTCAGCCAACGATTTGGGAGCAGAAGATTCGTTAATTAAAGAAGCAAGGAAGACCTAGGCCCCCTTCTGATGATCCCATTGTTTTCACCGGAAGTAGTGGCAAGTCTATGATTCGGAGCGTTTATGACGATTACTGTTTGCGAACTCAATGACCAAAATATTCGAGATTTGAATAGTTGCGATGGCACTTTCACGGTGGACTCGAAAGTTGTTCTGCAAGTTGAAAATAATGTCATTCGGTATGTGGTTGTTAGTGTGCCAGCTTTCGAAAAGCGTTATCCCATCATAGAGATTGATCAGACTGTTTTTCGGGCTGATGCCGCCAGTGCCCTTTATTTTGCTTACATGGACGGGCAAATTGCTGGTCATGTTATTTTGCGCAAGAATTGGAATCAATTTGCCTATGTCGAAGATATTGCCGTCGATATCAAATTCCGAAAAGGTGGCGTTGGGCGAGCCCTGGTACAAAGAGCCATTGATTGGGCAAAAGATAAACAATTAGCTGGAATCATGGTTGAGACGCAAAACAATAATGTTGGCGCTTGCCGTTTTTATGAGCGTTGTGGCTTCAAATTGAGAGGCTTTGATGAATATTTGTATAAAGGGGTCAACAGAGATTCCGAAGAAATTGCCTTGTATTGGTACCTACTTTTTTAATGTAGTTTGGATTGCCCCGCCCAAGAAAAAATGCGGTCCAGATCACATCTGTGGCTCCAACATCATTATTCGTCCATTCGCAGCTGACATTCCAAAAATGACAAGGCAACCCTGGCACAAAGTCGTATTCTCTAAATAGGCGTAACGTTTTCGCAAGAGTGCTAAAATCTCAGGTGTGGGTTTTCTCAAATAGATTGGGATGTTGGAGACATCAACTTACCTTGCAAGCTCAATTGCTCTCAATTATTTTGACGAGGGTCGTACCAAGAATTCCATTAAGACAGATATACCGGACAGAAGCACAATCTGGATATCAAGAAGAAAAACGGGAATATATCTTAGGCGAATCATTCATCAGGCGCTGATAATTCCTTCCAATATCTGAAGTGGTTGGTTTCGAAACTTAACAGAAGGCAATCGAAATCTTGAGCAGGAATAATTTTATTTTTCAAGGAAACCGGCTATGGACGAACACTCTTTCAATGACTTGCGCCAACGGTTAGGCGATGAACATCTGGGAAAGCGTTTACGTGCTCAGGTGGATCTCATCACCAATATGACCGGTCGGGGGTTGGGGGCATTCCATTACGAAAACCTGCCTCCTTTTACCCAGTTGGTAGATTTTTTACTGAAAGTCAGCGGGTTAAAAAAAGTTGGTCAGCGCAATGCTCTGCAATTCGTAGTGCGAGAAAATCATGTACATTTTCCGGGTCTGCCGCAACCCTTCGTAGGTTTGCGTATCCTTCAGTTAACCGATCTGCACCTGGACGGTTTTCCGGGATTGGGCAGCCTGATCGCCAAGGCAGTTGCGGGTTTAGACTTTGACCTGTGTGTTCTTACTGGAGATTTCCGTTTTTCTGATACAGGCATATACCGGCATCTGACCGAGGAATTTAATACGTTGGTTCCTTCACTTCAGTGCCGGTTGGGCGTCTTTGGGATACTGGGCAACCATGATTTTATTGAAATGGTTCCCTTGATCGAGGCGGCGGGTGTCAGGTTGCTCATAAATGAGAGTGTTGTCCTGGATGCAGACGGTGAGAATTTGTGGTTGACCGGCCTGGAAGACGCTCATTTTTACGGTTTGCACGATTTCGACAAGGCATTGCAGGGCGTACCAGCTGAAGCGCCCCGGATTTTGTTGGTGCACTCTCCAGAAGTAATTCCAGAAGCTGCGGAGCGAGGTTTTGGTTTATATCTGGCTGGGCATACGCATGCCGGGCAGATTTGCCTACCCGGAGGCATCCCGGTCTTATTAAATGCCAACTGTAAGCGCCAGTACACTTCTGGGCGGTGGGGATTCAATGGTATGAGCGGTTATACATCAGCTGGTATTGGATCTTCAGGAATTTTTGCACGTTTTTTCTGCCCACCAGAAATTGTTATCCACGTACTTCAAAATACTACTCTCTGAATTACTATAGTTTCGCCAAAGTTGGTGATAGGAGCTAAACAGAGCCCAAAAATGTGGTAAATTTTTTAGCCATTTTCATTGCAAAGTAGGAAGTTCAGTCGATCAAATGGTTTGTTTACAATCTTTCAAATTTTGCATAGCAGCATGGTATTATTCATCAATCGAAAAGACGGTAAGGCATTGTGCGCAAGTGCTGCGTGTATATAGAAAAAAGATGCCATTTTTGGCATCTTTTTCTACAGAGCGGGTGATGGGATTCGGACCCACGATATCTTACTTGGGAAGCAAGCGTTCTACCACTGAACTACACCCGCGTATATGCTACATGTTTTGGACAGGCAATACACTTTCTATCAGCATATTTTGGGGATCGGTTAAAACTAGGTAACCAATCGTTGATCCCTTAACCTAAGGCCAAGTTTACAAGCAAAAACCACTACCGTCAAGTAACAAATTAGATGTTTAGCGAAGGGTGGTGTAATAAAAATATTTTCGTTCTGAATTTGTCGCCACTGTTTTGGGCAGGGCTAAGTACTTGCTCCAACC
>JAPLGT010000140.1:0-32815 GCA_026390035.1 Chloroflexota bacterium | reverse complement strand
TGCGTTCCAGCAGCGGGCGACCCAATAAGACCATGAATGCAATATAGGCCAGCGCCCCAATTGCGACGAAAAAACCTGCGCCGATTTGCGCATTTGCAACACCGACCACGATCGCCAGCAAACACCAGGCTGTAACATCGTTAATGGCCGCGCAGCTCAACGCCAGGACTCCCAGCTTGGTGTGGGTCAAGTGGTTACTGCTCAAAATTCGTGCCAAAACGGGGAAGGCCGTGACAGACATTGCCACGCCCAGGAACAGGGCGAAGTTAGTAAATGTCACCGCATTATTTGAAAGACGTGGGTATAAAGGCAGCGCCAATAGTACCCCCAGAAGTAAGGGAACAAAAATACTTGCGTGTGAGGTGGCTACGATGGCATGGGCGCGGTCCCTAAGCAGCCCAGGATTAAATTCCAGGCCGATGAGAAACATGTATAGGACGACCCCCAACTGCGCAACCACTTTCAGGGTTGGAGCAATCGATACTGGCAGGATCAGCGCCGAAAGGTCCGCGCCCAGCAAGGACGGGCCAAGCAAAATGCCTGCGACCACCTCGCCGATTACCGGTGGTTGTCCCAGGTAAGAAAACAGCTTTGCCAGGCCCTGTCCCGCTACGACGATGGCTGTGAGCGCCACCAGGATGCGCAAGAAGATGTCATCTGCCTGGACCGCTGTCACGACTGTTCCGGTACTGGCTGTGGCTGGTGCCACCAGGGTTTCGCCATAATTGCGAATCAGTAGAAAGATGATGATCGTTACGAGAATCATCAAGCCGTAACCCACCAGAGCCCGAATGGGTGACTGCCTGAGCGCTGCGATCGGCTGTTTTTTTGTTGGTGGGTCTATCTGGATGCTGGTCTTTTTTCTCATTTTGTGTGGTTCTCGCGTCATTAACGCTCTTCTTTCAATCTGTGGTTGGCGGCTGTGATAAGCGTTTGCTTTGATCTTGGGGTTTACTTTATTCAGTTTTTTAAATCCTGCGCAGCTGCCATCCGGAATCTGAGAGCCGTGGTTTACCTGCCAACCTGGCTGCCTGGGCCTGGTGTAACCTGCTGTTTTTCAAGGATCACCAGTGCGATGCCACCAAGAATAGCCACACTGGCCAGGATCAAGCGCAGGCTGAGCGCCTCGCCCAGAAAAACGATGCCAGCCAGGGCCGCGATGACCGGGACGCTGAGCTGCACCGTGGCTGCGTTGGTGGCTTTCAAACCGGGTAGCGCCGTGTACCAAATGGCATAGCCAATTCCAGAAGTCAGTGCGCCCGAGGCAATTGCGTACCAAACCCCGGGATTGTTGATTGAAGTACTATGCAGCAAAAAAATGCTCATACCAGCCGCAATCGGAGCAGCGCGCAAGAAATTCCCGGCCGTCACCCTGGTCGGGTCACCTGAGGCTCTGCCTCTTAAAGAATAAATCCCCCAGGCGGCCCCCGCCCCTAACATCAATATCGATCCGGATAGCGGCGGTGCCGAAAGTCCTGGCAGTAACAGACCAACCAGCCCACCGAACGCACACAAGAGCCCCACAAGCTGCAGTCTGCGCAGGCGCTCTCCCGACCAAATGCCGAAACCGATCATGGTCACCTGGACGGCGCCAAAAAGCAGTAGCGCGCCAGTTGCTGCTGGCAGGCTTAGATAAGCAAAAGAAAAACCAGCTGCATACGCAAATAAAGCAGCTGCTGATAACCAGTTACCCCCGCCTGTCTGTGTCTGGCGGCGAAACCGGACAACCAGCCACAGCACCAGCGCACCGGAGATCAAACGAATGGTGGTGAAGCTGGCAGCATCGATGCCAGTTTGTTTGAGCGCGATCCTGCACAGCAGCGAATTTCCTGCAAATGCGAGCATGGCCATGGATGTCAGGATAAATTTGCGCGCGGATAGCATGATTGGTTCTCCTGTTGGTTTTTTTAGCGGAGGCCTGATGGCATCGAAACGTTGGCTCGCACGGTTTCCAGTACTTTTCTCGTAAGCATGCCTGGCAATGGTCCTGGCCCGCGCAAAAGAGTTGTCCGGAGCTGGCTGGCTGTGGATAAAAAAATACCAATCATTCTACCCTCGTGCTGCTGGCTGATTCTTGGATCGAATCGCTGGCGGGGGAATTGGATGAATAAATGGCGTGGAATTATTTTAGCATAAAGCAGCCAGGGAATTAAATGTGGCTTGGGTGTTCGTCTTTTACGTGACCATTCTAGATTCTAGCCTAATACTTAAAATATGGCGAAATTGGCCAAATTGTGTATTCTCCCCCAGCACAATTGTGCCATAATAATTGCTTAAATTAGTCGCAATTGTAGTATCGTTTTATACACCTTTCGCCCTAAAATTCTCAGGTTATTTGCCATACAATAAAACAGTAAATAATTATTTGACGCCGACCTGACCCTATTGCCAGTGAGAAAAATACCTAATGGAACAGCTAAAGACCCTTCGCGATTTCATCCGAACTGAAAAGCGCACGAAACCCCGGATCAAATGCTCATACCCGGCGATCATACAAAGCCTGGATGATCAGGATCATAATTTCGATGCGCGTGCGCGGGTGATCAACCTGAGTTCAAGCGGTATTTTTCTGATAACCAAGTGGGGCATCCGGAATAATAATGAAATCCACGTTAAGATTGCGCTCTCTACGGGGGCGCTGGAATTGGACAACCCTTCCAGACTGGCAGTAAAAGGGACCGTGCTCCGAAATGAGCCTCAACCTGATGGGTCGATTGGGCTCGCGATTAAGTTCCATGGTTATAAGTTTATTTGAGGACGCTTGATTATGGTGTTTTCATTTACACAATTTCCAATTGTGTAAATGGTTTTATTCGAAAGTGCAGGTAGTTGGCGATCATAAAAAAAGCTTCAGAGAGTTAGCGCTCTCCGAAGCTGGCTACGAAAGGTACCGGGCGGCACCCTTTGTGTTATTTTAATTATACACACCGGGGATGGTAAAGTCAATTCTATTCTAGCCCGATTCCCATAGACACCTGCACAGCCTGACTTTTTCACGCGTTAGGAGGCTGCCTGACAGAAAAGCTAACCTTTATTTGAACCTTTATCCAAACCAATCGTCCTTCTGGGTTACGAGATACTCAAGATTACGATTGGGGTTCGTATCCACCTCCGTAGGGAGAAAATACTTTTTTTTGAGGATATCATGAAAACCAAGATTTTTGTTATTGCAACCTTACTCGTAAGCATCGCCATGTTCAGCACTGGCGCGTTCGCATATTTCTCAGCAAGCCAAACAATAACCGGCAGCAAAATTTCTTCTGGTACGATGGGCCTGGTTTTGGCTAATAATTGCATAACAGAACCAAACAATACATCTTGGGGCAGCGCTGCCTCGGCCTGGAATTTTGAGAATATGGTTCCAGGCGACGTTGTAAACCAAACAATCTGTATGAAGATCACAGGAAATGCTGATGCCGGAAAAGTTTATTATGACTGGGCCAGCCTTTTGCAAACACCTGGTGGCGCAGAGTTTGCTGAAAAGCTAATTATTGTAAGTATCCAAGACAATGATGATGCTGGGAATCAGGTGGGAGTATTTAATTCTGTGGGTATCAATACTCTCTATGATTTGGCATCACTTGATCCTAATTCTGTATGGTCTGCTACCTATGTTTACCCATATCTGACTGTGGGTGAAGTTGGCTGGATGTCAATGGAATTAGTATTCGATCCGAATGCCGACGATACGTTCCAAGGCAAAACAATCACCTATGATCTTGTCATCAAGGCCACGCAAAAAACTCCTGCTGGCAATTAAATAGCACTCGCAATGCAGGGGGAGCCTGGAATTTTCCAGGCTCCCCCATTCTCTAAAATCTCAAAGAATATTATGAAAAAAAACCTTGGCAACATCTTGTTTTTTGGCCTGTGTGGGTTGATGTTCTTCATCATTTTTTGTCAGATGGGGATACTCCCGTTCCGTTTTGTTTACCTGTTTTCAGGTTCGATGCGGCCCACTTATCAGCCTGGTGATCTCGCGGTCGTTTTTGTACAGAAAGATATTGCGGTCAAACCTGGCGATGTGGTGCTCTTTTCTGCTGCCATTGGGCCCACCATTCACCGGGTGGTGGCGGTTGAAGATGGACGCATCTCCACACAGGGTGATGCCAACAATGCAATTGATATGGAAAAGATTAATAGTGTTGATGGGAAGGTGCTTTTCGCGATCCCTAAAATTGGCTATGCCATTGATTTTATTCAAGTTGTCCTTCGGTCAATGGTGAAGAGTACCTGAGCCCACGATCTCCAGTCGGATTGTTATTCATGCGAGGTTATTTTATTATGAAACGTATCTTTGGTTTTTCTTTTCTTTTTATTCTATTTGCGATCATGGCTTATGGGATCACCGGCAGTGGTGCCTGGTTCACAGACTCTGTCACCATCGAGAAAAACATCATCACAACCGGCAAGGTTGCCCTGTTGGTCAGCGATGAGGTCAGGTCTAACCCCGATCTTGAACCCGGCGCGGGTTATCAGGAGCTGCTCAGATTTTGCGTGAGTAACGGTGGCAGCTATAACACGAAATGGCGTGGCAAGCTAACGGATGTCAGCGCGCCAGGTGGGATGGAGAACGAGATCCTTATCCAGGCTATCATCATCAACCCTGATAAAAATTCTTCCAGTCGAAGTGATGGCAAGCACGATGGTGAGAGTGGTGGAAACAACATTATCTGGTTTACGGATAAATCTGTTTCAGAGTTGATGAAGCCCAATAGATATATTCTTATGAATTCTGAGCCATTTAAACCCAATGATCGTGCCTGTTTCTCTTTCCAGGCAAAAATGAAAGGTAGCGCAGGCGACGGTTATAACCAATCCAATTTTGCGGCTAACTTGCAGTTGGATGCCACCCAGTGGATCAGCACTGCCGAAGATTGGTCGAAATAGTTTTTTAAAATCGAGGCTGAATGTCTGATAGGCGTTATTACAGTTCGTATAAACATGCTCCCCTGTTAAAAAGGTGGCTCAATGCCATTTTCGATCTCTTGATCGCGGGTCTGGTGTTGTTTAGCCTTTTTATCGCCTATGGCATCCTTCCTAATCGCTGGTACCACACCTTATTTGTTTACAGTGGTAGTATGTCACCTACCATCAAGGCTGGCGATGTGATCCTTATTTCCCCACCGCCGCTGCTCCCTGCTGCAGGATCGATCGTGACCCTTCTTGTGAATGATAATCTGGTAACCCATCGAGTGATTGAGTTGCGACCTGACGGCAAATTTATCACTAAGGGGGATGCCAACATAGCACCAGATGAATGGGGCAGCGCCAGGGTCAGTTTGGTGGGTGTCTACCGCGCCCGGGTCCCCCTACTCGGGTATGTTTTAGCCGCCATTCAGGACCTTTTGAAAGTTAATGCCAGCGGAGCCTGGTTTGTAGATCGCGAAATTATTGCGCTGCGTGCCAGCCTGCGTACTCTTGTAAGAATCCCGAGCGGCACATTAACCCCAACCCCATTGATGAGTGTGACACCGCTGCCCAGCCTCACTCTGGAGCAGACCGGCACACCTGAGACACCATCGCCCACAGCCAGATCAGAGCCGACCAGCACGTCAATCAGCTTGCTGGCTGAGCCCCCAACATTGCTGCCCATTTCCACGCCCTCGCCAACTGAGACGCCAACTGAGACGCCAACTGAGACGCCAACTGAGACGCCAACCGAAGCTCCAACCGAACCGCCAACCGATCTCCCGTCGCCAACCGGACCACCGTCAGAGCCCGCAATAGAAATAGCAGACACACCTGTCCCGTAATCAGCCTGCATTCAAGCATTTATTTGGCAAGTAAAAGCCAGCCATCCGGCTGGCTTTTTAATCGTTGTAGAGCTTATCAAAGGCGTTGATGGTTGTGAGCCTCTTTTATATCACCAACGCTGACCGATAATCATCAACTTTCCCGAGATCGCTTTTCGCTTTGGCCCACAGATAACGCTGGTCATGTCGCGTATTAATCGCTCTCTTGGATTCGAATTCTCCGTGGGAGCGGGCTGGGGTAAGGGACTTGAAACCCAATCATTCGATCCTGGGCTAATCCTTTCCGGAATAATAAGCCGCGCTTTCATTTGAAATACCCATTGCACAGCATTGTGCCCGGGTGTACTATTATGAAGCTGGGGGAACTTATCGTTAAGATAGCTAGCAATCCATAGAGTGTGTGGCAGCCTGGTGTTCCATCAATATTTGATGGACGAATCTGCTGACCGGCTGCCTCGGTTTGCTAAACGCTGGCTGATATTTATTGCGCGGACTGCTGTGTGTGCGCATCAGGTTGCCCTGCACAAGGCAGCATATTCGATGGCGCTAGCCTGGTACGCAATGGCTGTGATGGGTAAGCGCGGAACCTGAATTCGGTACGTAAATACAAATCGACATTAATGAAAATGTATGGAGTGCACATGAATCATGACCAAAGTTCAACGATCAAGGTCGGCTTGTTTGGGATTGGGTTGGATACTTACTGGCCCCAATTCGCCGGTTTGAAAGAGCGCCTGGAGGGTTACCAGACATTCATTCACAAAAAAATGGAGAGTAGCCAGGTCTGCGTTGTAAATGCCGGGTTGGTTGATTCAGTCGAAAAAGCCCAGCAGGCTGCAGAGCTCTTTGTGACTGAGCGCGTAGAAATCATCTTTCTTTATATCTCTACTTATGCGCTCAGTTCCACTGTCCTGCCGGTTGTCAAGCAGGCCAAGGTTCCAGTCGTGGTGTTAAATTTGCAGCCGGTAGCACGGATTGATTATGACTACTTCAACTCATTGCCTTCCCGCGAGGTTATGACTGGGGAGTGGTTGGCGCATTGTCAGGCATGTTCCACCCCTGAAATCGCCAGCGTTTTTAAGCGCACAGGTGTGGATTACCATCTCGTGACAGGTGTTCTGGATGCTGAAGATAGTTGGCGCGAAATTCAGGCCTGGTTGGATGCTGCTTATGTGAAAGCAACCCTGCGTGATACTTCAATTGGGCTGCTTGGACATTATTATTGCGGCATGCTGGATGTGTACTCTGACTTTACCCAATTGGCGGGGGTATTCGAAACGCGTTTTGTCATCACTGAAATGGACGAGTTGGCCGCAATTCGTCGGGCTGTCTCGGATGATGAGATTCTTGGAATGCTTTCGCGGTTTGAAAGCACATTTAGTGTCAGTTTGGAGTGCAGCCCGAGCGATCTTCGCCGAGCGGCGCTCACCAGTTGCGCACTACACCGCCTTGTGGAGAAACATCACCTGGGCTTCATGGCTTACTACTACGAGGGCCAGCCGGGGAATGAGCACGAAGAGATCGTCACCTCGATTATTGCGGGTAACACGCTGCTGACTGCCAACCATGTGCCTGTGGCGGGCGAGTTCGAAATCAAAAATGCCTTCGCCATGAAGATTATGGATAGCTTTGGGGCTGGGGGCTCCTTCTCGGAATTTTACGCGATGGATTTCGTGGACGATATCGTCATGCTGGGGCATGATGGCCCGGCACATTCGGCGATTGCTGAAGGTAAAGTTCAGCTTGTGCCGCTGACTGTCTTCCATGGGAAACCCGGACAGGGGTTGTCAATCCAGATGAGTGTCAAACACGGACCGGTCACGTTGTTATCAGTTTTACAGGAGCGAGATGGCTCGATTAAGCTGCTCGTCGCTGAAGGGCAGACTGAGCCGGGACCTGTCTTGATGATCGGCAACACCAACAGTCGTTACCGCTTCCCGCTCGGAGCCAAGGCTTTTGTGAATGCTTGGGCCAAAGCTGGTCCTTCGCATCACTGTGCGATTGGCGTAGGGCTAATTGCAGAGAAAATTGAGAAACTGGCTGCCCTGCTGGGCATTGAAGTCATTCGGGTGTGCTAGCCAGCTGGAAAAATATTGTACGGATGAGATTATTTTCCGTATCTGATCAATTCATGCGGTTAACTGGTTTTGGATGATTTAAACGAGCGCCACCCAAGGCCGAAAGCCATTATTCGGGTGCGTTTTCAATCATTAGCGGAAAGCCCGGAGCGTCTGCGCAGACACACAGGCTCAGGTGCCAGCGCAGCCCCGCTCGCGGAGGGTAGCCTGCAGGCTGATTCTGGCGATGGCTGCGATTGTTTGAAAGTTTCCGACCCGTTGGAAGCGCGGCGGCCTGGATGGTTGGATTGTGACAATAAAATTGAGGTTTTTCGCAAGTCTATTGCGTTTGATTGTGCATTGCTTTGCGATTGATAATATAATTAAGTAAAGCAGTGTAGGCTCGAACATATTTAGCCCACTCTGATGTGACGCCTGGGCAATCAACATTCGCAAAATAGCCTGGGTGCTACCAATTGTCTGGGGGCTGGCTGACATTAATTGTTCCAGTCTATGCACTATGAAATTCGGGACCGGTTTGTGTAAAAAAGCGGGTGCAATGCGGATTGCTCGCTGGAATAAATTTATTGATGAGTATAGTCTTTACAATTATTCAGGAGCCAGGGTATGGGGAATAATAAAATGAGCAGCCAGGAATCCCCATTTTTTGCCAGGGATGATCTATCTTTGCGCCTGATGTTTGAGAGCGCGGCGATCATGTTGTTGGTTGAGCCCGAAACTGGCATTATTCTGGAAGCCAATCCGGCTGCGGTACAGTTTTACGGATACCCCAGATCAAAACTATGCGGCATGTCAATTGATGAAATCAATGCCTTGCCAGCCGAACAGGTAGCGCTGGAGCGCCATAAAGCAAAAAACGAGGGCCGAACTAATCTGGTTCTGCCGCACCGGTTGGCCAATGGCGAAGAGCGCATTGTGGAAGAAATTTCTTCCATCTTTGTTTGGCAGCAAAGGCCAGTGACTTTTACCATCATTCATGACATTACTGAGTGCTTGAAGTCTCCCACCTATAGTTTGAATCTTGACTTGCGAGAAAAAGTTCGACAGCACGAGATTTTGCTCGACGATTTGCGTACCCAAAAGATTGAACTTGAGATGCAGAACGAAGAATTGCGTAGAACCCAGGGCGAATTGTTAGCTGCGCGGGCGCGTTATTTCGATCTGTACGATCTGGCCCCGGTGGGATATTGCACGATTAGCGTGGATGATTTGATTTTGGAAACAAACCTGACCGCCGCCAGCCTGCTGGATGCAACCCGGGGTGCCATGGTGAATACACCATTTCATCGCTTTGTTCACCCGCAATACCAACCGGCTTACTTTCTATACCGCAGGCAGCTCTTTGAAACAGGCCAACCGCGAACCCTGGATATCAAGATGCAAAGGCAGGATGGCTCGCATTTTTGGGGGCATCTGGAAACTATTGTTACGCAGGAACCATTGGCGTACTTAAAACAGGACTCTGCCGAACCTGTGGCTGCATTAGTGGTGATCAGCGATATCAGTGCTCGTAAGCTGGCAGAAGAAAACCTGTATGACCTGCAATGGCGTTTGGAAATGGTTATTGAAGCTACCCGGGCTGGCACCTGGGTATGGAATATCCAGACTGGGGAAACGATCTTTAACGAAATTTGGGCGCAAATCTGCGGATATACGCTGGTTGAATTAATGCCTACCACTATCACTACTTGGGAGTTGTTGGCCAACCCGGATGACTTGAAACAATCATCTGCACTTTTGGAACACCATTTCGCCGGGGAGTTGCCATACTATGATTGTGAAGTACGTATGAAACACAAGGATGGACATTGGGTTTGGGTTCATGATCGCGGTTGTGTCATTACCTATACGGCTGGCGGTAAGCCATTGATGATGTTCGGAACCCACACGGATATTACCGACCGTAAACAGGCTGAGGCTGATTTGCATGCCGCGTATGATGAACTGGAGGCGCGCGTGCTGGAACGTACTGCCGATTTGCAAAAATTGAATGCAGCCTTGGAAAAAGCCTCAAAGGCCAAGGATGAATTTATGGCCATTATGAGTCATGAACTGCGTACACCACTAACGGGTATTCTTGGTCTTTCGCAGGTGCTTCAGACAAATTCTTTGGGAGAAATTAATCCGAAACAAACCACAGCGATTCAAAATATCGAAAAAAGTGGTCTGCATTTATTGGATTTGATCAATCAAATGTTGGATTATTCAAGGCTCGAGGCGGGTGGATTAGTGCTTCAACTAACCCCTTGTTTATTGCAGGGCATTTGCCAGGCAAGTATTCAGAAGCTGAATGCCCAGGCTATCATAAAGAAACAGCATTTATCTTTCCATGTGTCACCGGAAAATATCATTCTCCATGCTGATGAGCGGCGCTTACAGCAAGTGATTGTAAACCTGCTAAACAATGCCATCAAATTTACACCGGTTGGAGGCGATATTGAATTATCGGTGACAGGTCAGCCCGATTCTCAGCGGGTGGTAATTACTGTCCGTGATACCGGCATTGGAATAAAGCCAGAGGATCTACCCCGCCTGTTTCAGCCATTTGTGCAGCTGGATATGGGGCTTTCTCGCCAATACCCGGGAACTGGGCTGGGACTGGCGATAGTCAAGCAAATAGTTGAACTGCATGCTGGCAGCGTGTCTGTGGAAAGTGAATTTGGCCAGGGCAGTCGTTTCATCGTCAGCCTGCCCTGGCAGGTTTGACCACATCCCGAACTCGATTTCTAGCGTGGCAATGGTATGGATGCCGGTCAATTTTCAATACATGCGAATTGATTCTTGTAAAATTCATTCGCATAGCCACGGCGCAAATCCGTTGGAACTATCATCCAATCTCATTCCGCCAATCCCAAACTTTAGCCCCTTTACGCTACTTTAAACCCAGACGGCACCAATCTGACGAGCTGATCAATTATGCTGTGCAGGTTATAATCTGGTTGGCAGCAGGCCATGGTTTTTTGTAAAAATTAGCCCAGAAAAAATGGATATAATACCTAATCGTTTCATAGATTAGATCCGATCCCGTTGTACTGAGAAAGTTGCCAATCAAATGTTAAAAATTAATCGAAAACAAATCTTCGTAAGTGTTCTATTATTATTGATTGGCCTTTTGCTGGTCGCAGACCGGGTTTTGTGGGCTTCTGTTTCACCCTGGCGTGAAGATCAGGCAACCAATCTTTGGCTAGGATACACACAGCATTTATCAAATATTCCAGTCGGTCTGATCAGTTCGCAGGGAATCCCTAATCCCAACGGAATGGTGATCCTGGGATATTTCCTGAGTTTTTTGCCTACCTTGTGGCTGATTGGCAGTTTCCTGGGTTGTCTGCAAGCTGTGCTGGTTTTATTGCTCTGCTGGAGATTATTTCCGACATCCATCCCCAAATTTTTATTGATCGCCGTTCCCTTACTGACATCCGTTGTTCTACGTGCTTCGTCGGTGGAGTTTTGGAATCAATGGATCATGACACTACCCAATCTGCTATTTTTTATTTGGGCGAACGAGTACCTGAACAGTCCTAACCTTTGGAAAATTCCCTTTTGGGTCATCCTGATTTGTATTGCCCCGTCAATTTATCTTGCTGGAATTGTGAACGCAGTTGTCATGGGAATACTTGGCTGCGCCATCATTATCTTCCGCCCGCCACCGGGTTGGAGGACTGGTTGGTGGAAACCTGCGCTGATATCAGTTTTTATTTTGATGATCTCGCTTCTATCTACGTGGATCCCATATTTTCAAGCGATTACTCTTCGAGATTTGATGAATTTTAATTATGGGGAACCGCTTAGTCTTCTACAAAAACTTCGCTATATTGCCGAGTCCGTTTTTAGCTTTCCAGCTTATGCTGGATTTCAATGGGCTGATATAAGTTTAATTTCGATTTTTCAATATAATGAAAAGATAATTTCCCGCCCTGCTTCTGTATTTATTCTAATATCGTGCTGGACGTATTTGATCGAATCTTTTTTTGCATTTGGTTTTTTACTACTTGGGCTGTACCATCATTATCGTTCGAGACATACCGCTAATAGCCCACTTGCAGAAAAAATTAATCAGGATATTGCCAGCCCTGTTATTTTTTCTTATGGTTTTATTGTGCTCTCCTATGTCTTTTCAATTGGTCTTGGGGGTCCTGTTTGGGTTCGTGACCAGCGAACCGACCAGTTGATCCAATATCTCCCATCCTTTTTGGTGTTTGTTTTTCTGGCACCTTTTTGTTTTAAATTTTCGCCAAAAGTAGAGCTGTTCAGGTCAAAAATAATATATTCCTTGGCGGCAATATTTGCAATTTCGAGCGCCATTGGTGGAATTTTGATTGTGGATTCAAATCAACATTATCTTGGCAAAGTTTTGTCACAGGCTGACGCGCCCCTGACCCAGAAGAATAAAGTAGTCGATTTTATCGTCAGGGATTGGAAAACTATATCAAATGACAATAAAATCCCTGTAGATTATCAATTGGGCGGTGGAATTTGGGATTGGGTTCCTGAGTTTGGTCAAAGATTAGAAAAATGGTACCCAGCCCCGATGACCTTCGGTAGGAGTTTCGACTATGATTTGCGGCGCCGCTACGGTTTGACAAATTCCCAAGAAGGCATCCAGCTAAGGGCGTTTGGGACGGGCAGGTACCTGGTTAATTATTCCTTTAAGGCGGCCCCAATTGTCGACCCAACCTATTCAGTTCAATATTTTCTGATTGGGCGTTTCAGAGTTACCATCGTGGATCGTTAATTTTGAATAGTACATCAGGGGGCACAGAGTGAATTGACTGATTTGGATGGGTACATTTGAACCATTTCAGCAAGCTCTGAAATGGTTATTCCTGATAGTTTGATTTTTTGAGCGCTGTGCGGACCTGGCAGCTGACTTTCCACGCTGGTGGTTATGGATGGACTGTTTGCGCATCAAAAACTACACTAAAACCTTTGCGGCTTGTCTTGATGCGAATTTCGCGTAGCCATTATTGACATTAAGTGCGCCAGATCGCTGCTCAAACGCTCTTCAAGAAAAAAATATAACCCCAAAAAACAAGAATTCATGTTCTCAGCCTGGAAAGCCCCTGTTCTTTGTGAAAGGTTTATACGGCCTTTACACGAACTTTATGTTGGAGCGATATCCTATAGAAAGTAACCTGGATCACAAAAACAAACCAGGTTAACATTTCAAGGAGAAAATTAAAATAAAAAAAATATTGGTTATCGTATCTTCAGTGTTGGTAGCGCTTGTAATCTTTGGCGCAGGTTTTATTTTCGCTCAATCGAATGCTGTTAGCGCGGCTGGTATGCCAGCGGGTTATGGCCCGGGACACATGGCAGGTGGGCGCGGCGGCATGATGGGCGGCGGGCAAGTTCGTGAGTATGTTGAGCAGGCGCTGGCCGATAAGCTTGGTATGACCAAAGCCAATGTTGAAGCCGCGCTGGATGGTGGCAAGAACATGTACCAGCTCGCAATTGATAAAAATATCAAGACCGCTGATATACCTGCCCTGTTGACAGATGTTCATAAGACCGCTTTTGCAAAAGCAGTCAGTGATGGTGTCATGACCCAGGCTCAGGCAGATGGCATGCTTCAAAACATGAGTGCCGCTGGCTTCGATTTTGCCAATTGCCAGATGCAAAACGGTGCTGGCGCTGGTCGCGGCGCACGTGGCGGAATGGGCGGCTGGAATCAACTGTCAACAACTACTCCGTAAGCAAATATAAAATCTAAATGAAAAATAGAAACTGGCAGTCAAACGCCAGTTTCTATTTTTTTTATTTTCTTTCTGCAGGGCAGAATGCACCTGCCAGTCAGTAAATCATAGGGTGTATTTGTGGATGGATGGAACACTCCCAGATCGAGCGGGATTATTTTTTGGCAGCACTTGCCGGGAAGTCTATCGATATTCGTTCTTTGGTAGGCAGTAGGTCTGGATGATTAATATCTGGGCTGGAGTAACAGCAGTTATGCAATAACGCGCTCGCGAGGTATATCGTTTGCCGATACCATGGGTAATGCTGAATCTGAGCGAAAACATGTTATTGACAAATGACCTCAAAGACTGTAATATAGGATATGTTGATATATCAACATATCCTATATTACAGTTCAGGAAAGATGATGGCACTTCGTAAAGTTGATCCTAACGACCCTATGCCGCGCTACTACCAGGTCTACACCTTCTTGTTGGATCGTATCCAATCTGGTGAGTATGCACCAGACAGTGCGATCCCAACTGAACGTGAATTGGGCGAGGAGTACGGTGTCAGCCGGATCACGGTCATCAAATCCCTTGATATGCTGGAACGCGACGGATACGTAATTCGGCAACAAGGTCGCGGCACCTTTGTCACCGACGCACCCAATCGAGCGGCATCGACCGACGATCAAATCACAGCACCCACGCTTGGCCTGGTCTCTTTCGCGTTAGACGATGCCTTCATCTCCGGGATTCTGGTTGGCCTGGTTGGAATCGCAGCCCGGCATGGTCATCCGATGCACATCTTTGGCTCGGTGAATTCGAACCAGGATGAGGCTAACGCCATCAATGACGCAATTCGGCGCGGAGTGGGTGGATTGATCGTTAATCCATGGCGCGAATACCGTAATGCACCCTTATTTTCCGATCTTAATGCCCGGGGTTTCCCGTTCGTGATGGTTGATCGCTATTACACCGAAATTCTTACAGATTACGTCATCTATGAAAACGATCAGGCTGGGTATGATGTGACCAGTGCGCTGATCAGTCAGGGCCATACCCGCATCGCCTTTATTCCCTCGCACGAGCAGCGCATCACCAGTCTCCGCGAACGTTTGAATGGCTACCGCCGTGCCCTCAAAGAGCATGGCCTGGTTTATGATGAAAATCTGATCTGGTCAGATTTGCCGAGTACCTTTAACTCCAGCGGTTCTGGTTTGTTTCGGACCCAGGCAACCGATGATCTACTCCATCATCATTTGAAAACCGACAAGCCCACCGGTTTGTTGGCTGCGAATGTAGACGTGGCCGAAACGTTGATTGATATTTTGTGCTCAGACCCACCCTGCACTGGCCGTAAAGCTCATTTAATATCTGGCCTCGCCATTGGCACTTTCAACCATAAAGAAATGTCGCCCGGTACACCGCTTGTGTCAGTGCTAGGTCTTCATTCTGGCGACACTTTGGGCGCTACGGCTGCTGAAATCTTGGTTGGACGCATAAATGGCAGACTGCCTTCCGAACCTCAGCGTCTGCACTTGCCGATGCCAATTCTGCAATTGACGCCCAACCAGACTTCTTCCATTCCTGGATCTGAAGAATCCCCAGACAATCAATCGGCTCACTCTCAGGTAGAAAATCATGCAACCTCGGTTCTTCCTCGGTCCAAACGAGACAAGAAGTCCGGTTAAACAGAACAGCAGCATCACGTGACTGACGCTGCTGTTCACGATGTCCTTCTGTTCCATCCACGCTCTGCAAAGCTTGAAATTGAAAGGAGAATACCGCAAAACAATTATACCGAAGAAGCATTAAAAGACCAAAATCGAACCGCAAATTTCAAATAATTCAAGATAGAGGAGATAACCATGAAATCCAAATTATTAGTCATGCTCACGGTGCTTGCACTCGTGTTGGCGGCTTGTGCTCCAGCGGCAACCCCTACTGCGGCCCCAGCGCCGACCGAGGCCCCCAAAGCAACCGACGCCCCCAAGGCAACCGACGCTCCAAAAGCAACCGACGTCCCAACTGCAGCCCCAGTTACGATCAGTTGGATGACATTTGAAACTCCTGCACTGACTGCCACTTTTTGGGATCAAGTCATAGCCGATGGAGTGAAAAATTCAGGCGTGCCGGGCCTCATCGTTGAGAAGTTGATCACTCCCGGAAGCGATCGGACTGCCTATGCCAAGCAATTGATTGCTGCCGGTACCGAACCTGACCTGATGCAGTCTATTTCCACACAGGATTTCGTCGATTCCGGTTTGCTCCAACCCTGGGATCAGAAGTGGTGCGAGGAAAACTTCATTCTCCCAATGGCGACCTCCAGCAATGGCATGATCTGGCAGGCTCCCACGAACTCACAGGTCATCCCGTTTGTTTTCTATAACAAGGATTTATTTAAACAGGTTGGCGTTGAGGCTCCCAAGACCTGGGCAGACTTCCAGGGTGTGGTTACCAAGCTGAAGGCTGCTGGTATCAAACCGATCCAGATGGTTGGAGCGGGTGATGGTGGCTGGGCTGCGGCGTTTACATTGGAAGGTATTATATCGGCGGATGTGCTCGGCAATACTCCTGATTGGGCCAAGCAGCGTAAGGCTGGTACCGTCAAATTTGCCGATGCCGATATGCTGGCTGCTTTCAACAAGTACAAGTGGTTGGTGGATAATGGCGCCTTCGACAAGGCTGATATGGGTGTTGGTTTTGCCGATGCTAACAGCGCCTTTGGTGATGGCAAAGCGGCCATGTACTTCATGGGAAGTTGGTTCTTGCAATACGATGCAGTCAAGAATGCCAAGTTCGAACCCGGTGTCTTCCTGTTCCCACGTGATGATGGTAAACAAATTGTGCCATTCTCGGTCGGTGGAGGCATTCACCTTTCTTCAAAGAGTGCCCATCCGTCAGAAACACTTGCATTCGCCAAGGCAGTCGCGCTTTCACAAGCTTATATGAAGACCCTGATCGAGACAGATGGCGCGATCTCGATGGTGAAGGGCATGACTGTTGAGAAGTATGGCGCGACCGTCACGAATGTTTACAAAGAAGCCATGAATTACGTTGGCAAGGATGGTCTCACGAACGTGGATGCATTCGATTGGGTTAATAATGACTTTGCCCTGGCGCCTGGTATGCAAGGTGAAATCACCAAGTCCGCGCAGGCAATCGTCAACGGCGCAGATGTGGCGAGCGAGTTGGCGCGTTTGGATGATGCCTGGGATCTTGCCTCAAAATAACAGGCTCGAAAGCTATTGAAACAGTGATTTGATGAACAGGTTTGGCGGTTCCTGCTAAAAACCGTCACTCACTGCTTGTTATTATCCATCCGCACTAGCCAGGCATTGGAAAATATGAAACCATTCAGGCGTTTTCAATTTGATTACATCACAGTCACGATGACCATCGGGGTGTTGTTATATTTGGCCGTTCTGGTCTTCCCGCTCTTGCTCAGTTTGTATTACAGCTTCACCAACTTCAACTTACTAAAAGCCACTAACAATTTTATTGGCGTTCAGAATTACATCACCATGTTAGGTGATGACACTTTTTTGTCCACGCTATTATTCACCCTGAAAACCAGCATTATTGTGACTGTGCTTGCCAATGTCCTGGGATTGATGGTGGCCCTGGCTTTGAACCATACGGGTATTTTCTATACTGTTTTGCGCACGATATTTTTCATTCCGCAAGTGCTCAGTTCGGTGGTCATCGGTTTTATCTGGAGCGGTATGTTGAACAGTCAGCGTGGCCTGGTTAATACCATACTGCGTCAGGTTGGGATGATTGGGGTAGCTGGTAATATCTCCTGGCTTGGCACGCCTGGGCTGGCCACGTTTTCAGTGATTGCGGTCTGCGTCTGGCAAATGGTCGGGTTTTGTACGGTGGTATATCTGGCCGCGCTTCAAAGTGTGCCTCAAGATTTAAAAGATGCTGCTAATGTGGATGGTGCCAACCCCTGGCAATCTTTTTGGAATGTGACTTTTCCTCTACTCTCTCCCGGCGTGACAGTTAATGTGGTCATGCTCCTGATTATGATGTTCAAGCTGTACGACATCATCCAGGTCATGACCTCCGCCGGACCGGCTGGTTCGACAGAATCTCTCGCCTTCTATGTCACGCGCATGGCCTTCACTGTAAATAAAGTTGGATACGCCTCAGCGATGGCCGTTGTTCTGTTCATTTTTATCGCATTTATTTCAGCATGTTTGGGCGTATTCTTGCGCAGCCGGGAGGTTGAGTACTAATGAAAATCAGCCGCGTTGCCATGCCGATTTTACTCACCTGGATTACAGCCGTGTTTGGTCTGCCTCTATATATGGCACTGGTCAATACTTTCAAAACCCAGGAGCAAATCCTGGCTGATCCGCTTGGTTTCCCTGCGCCCTTCACGTTCAATAATTTAATAAATGCATTTAGCCGCCCGGATAATTTGATCGCACGTGGTTTGTTGAATAGCACCATATTAGTTGTGGTCTCAGTCTTCTTCATTGTCATACTTTCGTCCGCAATTGGCTACTATATTGCGCGTAATAACACGCGATTTACCCAGGGATTGCAATTGCTCTTCATGGCTGGCATGATGATCCCCGCCCAGGTCTATCTGATCCCAATCGTCCAAATATTTAGAACCTTTCATTTGATCGGGTCGTATTTTGGTGTATTGGTGGTCTTTACTGGCGGTGGTTTGCTTTCGTTTGCCGTATTTGTCTACACTGGTTTCATCAAAAATATCCCCCGCGAGCTGGAAGAAGCCGCCATGATTGATGGGGCAAATAAGTTTCAGATGTTTTGGAAAATCCTGTTCCCGCTCTTGCGCCCTGCCACTGCCACGGTTGTCATATTCTTAACTTTATGGATCTGGAATGAATTTCTCATGCCGCTCATCTTGCTCGGGCCCGGCAATGGAGTCACAATCACGCTCGGTGTCTATATGTCTCTCGGTCAGCTGTATACCATCAATTACGGGCAGATGTTTGCCATCATGATGATTGCCTCCTTTCCGATGTTGATCTTCTTCTTTACATTTCAAAAAGAATTCATCGCTGGCTTGTTGGGTGGCTCATTGAAGGGTTAACCTGCAAACAAACCTTGGATTGTATTCATTTAACTGGTATCCAGGGTCAGGTTTAATCATTACAAATATTGTGAATAAATGAAAGCTAGCCGGTGGAGTTTACTCTGCTGGTGGGTATCTTGCGGAAAAATATTCTGCAAAATACCCCAAAATATAATTCTCCACGATTTGGATCTGTTCTATCGCTCAGGCCGTACACTGCCTGAGTAAATACCCGAATTTACTGTATTTCTAAATTTCACTGGGAAGAATAGCCCCAGTGTACATGACCTGGCTGCGTTGCCTGCCTACGCTGGTGAACTGATAGCAGTATTTATTTTGGAGTACCCAGATGACCTCACGAGATTTGGTTCGACAAACACTTGAAAACGCCGGCCCCGCGCGCATTCCACGACACACCTGGACAGTGCCCTGGACGGCGCAGACCTATCCTACCCAGTTGCTGGCGCTCCAGGAACGCTACCCGGATGATATTACCTGGTCGCCTGCCTTCTTGAGTCTGCCTCTCAAAGTGCAGGGCGACCCTTACGCGATTGGCACGCACACAGACGAATGGGGCTGCGTTTTTATCAATCGCCAGCATGGCATCATTGGTGAAGTCAAAGAGCCAATCATCAAAACTTGGGACCAGCCCAATCGCCTGCGTATCCCGGTCGAGCGCTTGAGCGTTGATAAGGCACAGGTCAACGCATATTGCCGTGAAACAGATCTATTCATTCTTGCCGGGACAGGGCCGAGGCCCTTCGAGCAGCTCCAGTTTATTCGGGGCACCGAAAATGTATTTATAGATCTTGCAGAAAGGCGCACGGAATTGATCGCACTGCTCGATCAGCTTCACCAGTTCTACTTGTCCGAGCTGGAATGTTGGGCTCAGACAGACGTGGACGGGCTCTTCTTCCAGGATGATTGGGGCTCACAGCAGAACCTGCTCATTTCGCCGAAGACCTGGCGCACTTACTTCAAACCGCTCTATCGCGAGTATGTTGCTCTGGCGCATAGTCATGGCAAAAAAGCCTTCATGCACTCCGATGGCAACATCACAGCCATCTACCCTGACCTGGTGGAGATTGGGTTGGACGCAGTCAACTCGCAATTGTTTTGCATGGATATTGAAGCCCTCGGCCGGCAGTTCGGCGGGAAGATCACCTTTTGGGGAGAGATGGACCGGCAATACTTGCTGCCCTTTGGAACACAGGCAGAGATTACGGCGGCAGTGATGCGGGTCAAGCAAGCGCTCTACCACAGCGGCGGTGTCATCGCCCAGTGCGATTTCGGCATCGGCGCCAACCCGCAAAATGTTGAACAGGTCTTCAAAACCTGGGATGAGATTATTTAATGAACAGTCGAGAACGGGTCTTTTGTGCTATTCAACATCAACGCCCCGATCGTACGCCGAAGGGCGATCTTGCCATCGAGGCTAAACTTATGCGTGCCCTGGCTGATGCTGGAGGTTACAAAGGAGATAATTCTAATGAGCGTGAATTAACCGCGCTACGCTTTCTTGGCGCGGATATTGCGCACGTTCATGATTATCCTGTCGAGGCCATCGGCGGCGATGCCCAGGGCCGACCAGTATTCCGTGGCGCCTTTGGGGAAGAGTTCGCGCTTGGCGAATACGGCCATGCTTTGACCAAACCCGCGCTCGCTGATCCGTCAGAGGCGTTTGCTTATTGTATGCCGTCGATCGATCTTTTCTCGGCCGAAAAGATCGATTTCTTCCGCCGGGAACAAGACCTTTTCATTACGGCCCAAGTCGGTGGTCCCATCAGCAGCCTTACCTGGGCTCTGGGTATGGAAAATATGATGATTTGGTGTCTGACCGAAGCCGACGCCATGCTTTGTTTTGTAAGGCAAATGATCGAGTTTGAAATCCAGCGTGCTTGTTATTTTTTAGATCACGGTGCCGATGCCGTTCTTATCGCTGATGATATTGCTTATAATAGTGGGTCTTTTATGCGACCATCTTCAATGGAACGTTTCGCCTGGCCCTTTTACCGCGAGATGATTAGCCGCATCAAAGCCCACCGCAATGTCCCGGTCTTTCTTCACACTGACGGTGATATTCGCAGCCTGCTGCCACATATTATTGCGTGCGAATTTGATGGCCTGCAATCTCTTCAACCCAGCGCGCATATGGATATTCTGGCCGTCAAGCACCAATACGGCGCTCGTCTATGTTTATGGGGCAACCTTGATCTGGACAGACTGATGACCTTTGGCACACCCAGCGAAGTTAGCGAGCAAACCCGTTGGCTCTGCCGCAACATTGGTACAGATGGTGGCTTTATCCTCAGTACCTGCAACATTCTAATTGACGCCATCCCCTTTGAGAACGCTGTCGCAATGTACCATGCCGCCGAATAACTGGTGCAAACCAGACTCGAAAAGCGAGACCCAATGAATTCCAAAGAAAGAACCCTCAGAGTGATTAATCATCAGGCAGCCGACCGGGTGCCGATGTTCATGGACTGCAGCACCGAGGATGTCCTGGCTGCGCTTATCCGGCAGGTAGGCGCAGCTGATGAAGAAGACATGCTGCGACGCTTAAACATCGACTGCCGCTGGTGTACCTGCACGCAGGATTTTCAGCCCATTAATATCTACACTTCGGGTACTTTCGTTGATATGTGGGGCGTTGAAAAAACACTCTATGGCGGAATCCCGGTCAAGCATCCGCTGGCGCATGCCGAAACCATCCAGGATTTGGAAGCATATCAAGCCTGGCCCAGTCCTGATCAAATTGATTTCGATGCTCTCATTCAGCGAATGGACTTATTTCCGAACCACTGCGTCTTTGGCGGCATGTGGGGACCGTTTTCTGAACAGGCCATGCTTATGGTCGGTTTCGAGAAGTTCATGCTGATGATGTCTGATGCGCCAGCCTTTGTTGATTACCTGTTGGATAAGACCAGCGCTTTTTATATGCAATGCAACCGGATCATTTTCGAGCGGGCTCGTGACAAGATGCAGATTTTCTTTATGGGTGATGATTACGGCGGACAGCAAGGGCTGCTTTATAGCCCCAAAATGTGGCGTCGTTTCGTTAAGCCCCGTCTCGCGCAGATCTATGGCCAGGCCAGGAACTATGGTTACAAGGTCATGCAGCATTCTTGCGGCAGTATAGTTGGCTTGCTGGATGACATGATTGAAATTGGTCTGGATGGTATTCATCCCATCCAAGTCACGGCCAAAGGCATGGATCCGCTTGCGCTGAAACGCCAGTTCGGAGACCGGTTGTACTTTGCTGGTTCCATCGATGCCATGCGGACTCTTATTACCGGCACCCGCGACGAGATTGATGCACAGGTGAAAAGTAGGATCGAAATACTGGGGCAGGATGGTGGCTTTATCCTGGGCCCGTCCCAGGGCTTCCTGCCTGAAATTCCGGTTGAAAATATCGTCTTGCTGTATGAATCAGGCTTCAAGCATGGCTTTTATAAACAGCAGACGGTCAGATTATGAAGACCGCCCGAATAAACGGGGCCGCCTTTTTGGCTGCCAACCATGTACTCACATTCTACGCAATTATTAAACTTATGGGAAAAAACTGATGACAGATCGCACCATACACTTAGTCTGCAATGCCCACCTGGACCCGGTCTGGTTATGGGAATGGGAGGAAGGTGCCGCCGCGGCAATCAGCACCTTCCGTACTGCTGCTGATTTGTGCGAAAAATTCGATGGCTTTATCTTCAATCATAACGAAGCCATTCTCTACCGTTGGGTTGAAGAATATGAGCCAGCCCTCTTCGTGCGTATTCAGCGCTTAGTGCAGCAGGGCAAATGGCACATCATGGGCGGGTGGTACCTGCAGCCAGATTGTAATATGCCCAGCGGCGAATCATTCGTCCGCCAGATTTTGCTGGGCCGCAACTACTTTCAAGAGAAGTTTGGGGTTACTCCCACTACCGCCATTAACTTCGATTCTTTCGGCCACTCACGCGGTCTGGTTCAAATTATGGCAAAAAGTGGCTTTGATTCATATTTGATCTGCCGCCCAGACCAGGATACCTGCAAACTACCTGGCAATGAATTTATATGGGAAGGCTACGATGGCTCGCGTGTCTTGGTACTAAGACCTTCCACCATGTACAACACGCCGCTTGGCGGTGCTCGCGAAAAAACAGAACTGTTCATCAAGAGTGCTCCCCAAAGCACCTCTGCACTCATGCTCTGGGGAGTGGGAAATCACGGCGGCGGGCCATCACGCAAAGACCTCGCCGATCTGGCCGACTTGATTAATTCCACGGTCGATCTGGACATCCGCCATTCTACGCCTGAAGCGTATTTCGCCGGACTATCTGCCAGGTCTGACGGGTTGCCTGTTCATCGTATGGACATCAATCCTTGGGCGGTTGGCTGTTACACCTCCATGATCCGCGTCAAGCAGAAGCACCGTCAATTCGAAAATGAGCTTTACGCCACAGAAAAGATGGTTGTCGCAGCGTGGAGCCGGGGTTGGATGGCTTATCCAATCGTCGAACTGCGGGAAGCCCAATACGATCTTGCCACCTGCGAATTTCACGATATTCTTCCTGGCTCATCCATTCAGCCGGCGGAAGAGATGGCCTTACGCATTATCGATCATGGTTTGGAGAATCTAACCCGCGTGAAAGCGCGTGCTTTCTTCTCGCTTGCCAAAGGTCAACCGGCTGCTATCGATGATTGCATCCCGATCCTCGTTTATAACCCTCACCCCTATCCTATTCAAGGCGTGGTGGAATGTGAGTTTCAGCTTCACGACTTCAACTGGGAAGACATCTTCACAGATGCGACTGCTTATAGTGGGGATCAGGCTCTTCCCACCCAGGTGGAGAAAGAAATTAGCAACCTTAATTTGGATTGGCGCAAACGGATTGCTTTTACCGCTGAGTTGGCGCCATCCCAGATGAATCGTTTCGATTGCCGCCTTAACCGCATTCCTAAAAAACCCACTGTCCAGCTTCAAACCCGAGATGGCGTGATCAATTTCCAAACCGATCAACTCGAAGTTACAATCAACGCCCAGACAGGGCTGGTAGATGCTTATCGAACCCGTGCAGCACAGGCTGATCCCTGGGTAGATTACCTCGATAAAAATGCCTTCTGCCCGTTGGTGATGCGGGATAATCCAGATTCTTGGGGCATGTTGGTCAGGAAATTTCGCGATGATCTCGGGGGTTTCAACCTGCTCTCACCTGAGGAAAATCAGCGCTTTTCTGGGGTATTGAATGCCGCCTTGCCCAGCGTGCGCGTCATCGAGGATGGGGCGGTACGTTCAGTGGTCGAGGCCGTCCTCGGTTACGGTAATTCGCGGATTGTGTTGCAGTACAAACTTCCAAAACAAGGCACAGAAATCGAAGTGGTAGTACGTGTCCACTGGAATGAGAAAGATCGGATGCTTAAACTTTCGCTTCCCAGCCTGGACAAAGCCTCGACCTATATGGGGCAGGTGGCCTATGGATGCGATACCCTGGCTGGCAATGGTAGCGAGCAGGTGGCGCAAAAATGGGTTGCTATCGTTTCCAAATCCCTTGGCACCGCCTTGACGATCATCAACGATGGTACCTATGGCTCTGATTTCTGTTATGGTGAGGCGCGGATTTCACTGTTACGTTCCCCAGCTTACTCTGGACATCCGTTCCTAAACCGGCCCATCCTGCCACAAGATCGCTACTTACCACGCCATGACCAGGGCGAAAGGCTGTATCACTTCTGGATCAACGGTGGTCCTTTGGATGCGCGCTTGGCCGTTGTAGATCGTGAAGCGCTGGTCCATAATGAACGACCGATGGCCTTATCCTTTTTCCCAGATGCTGGAACCCTTATATCGCAGGCTTTCATTACCCTAGACGATCAGGTGATGCAAATTACAGCTCTGAAAAAGGTTGAAGACGGCGATGATCTACTTATCCGCTTGTTCAACCCAACCGGCCAGGAACAAACTACAACTGTCAGGTTGTCTGACACATCGAAGCAATTGGCCTTCGGCCCCTTTGAGATCAGGACATTTCGCCTGAATCAGCAAAAGAGCGAGTGGACGGAAGTCAATCTTATAGAGCAGCCAATTTAAAGGAGTGCAACGTGAACATCGAAGCAGATGCCAATGAGGTTGTCAACAGTTGGCGCGCCGTCATCAAGAACAAACGTCGCATGGTCTACACCTTTGGCGAACGAGCGGATATTCGTCTAAACGCCATCAAAGGACAGATTTATCGGCAGCGTATGCCCCTTGAGACCTGGGAAATCCGTGAATGTTATCAGCGTGGCACCCGAGAGTATGAATTTTTGGGCGACTGGCGCTCGATTGCGGTGGGGGATGCTTGGGGTGGGAAGGATGTGACCGCCTTTTTTCGCCGGTCGATCGACATGCCTGCCGAATTTGCCAATCAAAATGTGGCGCTGCGTTTTTACATTGGTGGCGATTCACTGCTCTCGGTCAATGGTGTCCCGTTCCAAGGCATGGACCCCTTCCGCAATGAAGTCGTGCTCCCGCCCACAGCATCTGGCGAGCGTCTGGATATTTCAGTGGAAGCATTCGTGAACTGGCATACCGGCGAGTCCGACAACAAGATTTTCCACCAGGCGGAGTTGGCTGTGGTGGATCGACTCGTCTACGATGCCTACTGGGATTTCTGGTGTGCCTTCAAGGTCCTCTCGATTGAAGATCTCACTCCAGAGCTGCGTCAATACCTGGAATTCCATCTCTGGGAGGCCATGAAACAAATCCCGCCCAAGGTTGAAGATGCCGCAGATTTTCGCGCGCGCTTATTGGATGGGCAGCAAAAGTTACGCGCCACTGTCTACCAGTCCACCTGCTTCAAGTCACCTGGCCTCATCCACCTGGTTGGTCACTCACACCTCGATCTGGTTTTTATGTGGCCCTACCGCGAATATGTGCGTAAGGTCGGTCGTACGCATGCCACGATGTTAAGGCTGATGGAGCAATACCCCGAGTTCCGCTTCTGCCAGAGTATGGCCAACACCTACGCCGAGATGAAGGAAAATTTCCCCGTCATCTTTGAGCAGGTCAAACGCCGAATTGCCGAAGGACGCTGGGAAGTGATTGGAGCCTTCTGGGTTGAGCCAGACTGTAACCTGATCTCAGGTGAGTCATTTGTACGTCAAATCTTGCATGGCCAGGATTTTTTCAAGCGCGAGTTTGGCATTCAGTCCCAAACTTGCTGGCAGCCGGATGTTTTCGGTATGACAGGCTCGCTGCCGCAGATCCTGGCCCGCAGCGGCGTCAAATACGTTATGACCACCAAGATGGCCGTCTGGAACGATACCAACCCCTGGACAAAAAACGCCTTTTGGTGGGAAGGCATCGATGGTTCGCGCGTATTCACCTTTGTTCCTTCCACGCACTTCATCGGCATGGTTGACCCGGACCATCTCCACGATCACTGGCGGAATTTTTCCGAAAAGGACAGCCTGGGTGAATCGATGTACTGTTATGGCTGGGGTGATGGCGGCGGTGGTGTCGATATCGAAATGCTCGAAAGCGCCCGGCGTTATACAGATTTCATGGGCATTCCGACGCTGAAATTCTCCGGTGCCGAAGAGGCCCTTGCCAGCATAGCGGCGCGCTCCTCACAGGCTGATCTGCCGGTCTGGCGCGACGAGCTCTACCTGGAGGCACATCGCGGAACATTTACCAACAAGGGCATACTCAAGAAGTACAACCGCCGGTTGGAGCTGCTCTACCGCGAGGCAGAGATCCTTGCGACCCTGGCCTGGGCGAATGGTAACCCTTACCCGGCTGAATCTTTTTCTCGAGGCTGGCAGGCTCTACTGACCACGCAGTTTCATGATTCACTCCCCGGCACGCATATTACCGAAGTTTTTCACGATCTTCTGGCGGAACTCGCCTCCATTACACAGCTCGGTGGGCAGATTCATGAGACTTCCGCAAAAGCCTTGCTATCAGCTGCGGGCACTGCTGCGCCAGCTGGTATCACGGTCTTCAACTCCTTCATCCATCCGCGAGCCGACTGTTTGTGCCTGCCAGCCGCGCTCATCGGTGATGCAGTGCTGTTTGGTGAGCATGGCCAGCCGCTTCCGTACCAGCATATCACTGGTCTGGATGACCAGGCTTACCTGCTCACGCAGCTCCCGGTCATTCCATCGGTGGGTTATCACGTCTTTAACCTGGCCCGGCCGGCTGCTGAGGTCTTTCAGACTGCTAAGACCCCCAATGTGTCTGAAGGCCTCCTGGAAAATGAGTACCTGTGCGCCAGATTCAATCCGCAAGGCGAGTTGATCTCATTATGGGATAAAGAGCAGCAGCGTGAGGTATTGGTGGATGGGCAGTTGGGAAATTGTTTCCAGCTTTTTGAAGACATGCCCGGTAAATACGATGCTTGGGATATTGTGGCCAGTTTTGCGGATCATGAGATTGTCTTGCCACGTACCGGGACTCTGACAGTTGATGAGTGTGGGCCGGTACGTGCATCTCTGCATCTGGAGAAGCCATTCCTAAACTCTCTCATCACACAGCGGATCAGCCTGTATGCCGGTGCGCGCCAACTGGTTTTCGAGACGCATGTATTCTGGCAAGAACGACAAAAACTGTTGAAGGTTGGATTTCCGGTCGAAGTTAATGCCAGTTTTGCCACCTTCGACATCGCTTTCGGCAGCCTGCGCCGGCCTGTGCATCGCAATACATCCTATGATGCGGCGAAATTCGAGGTTCCTGCACATCAATGGATGGATGTTTCTGACGGAGGCTACGGCGTATCGCTCCTCAACGATTGCAAGTATGGACACGAGGCGCACGGCAAGCTCATCCGTTTAACCCTGCTCAAGGGTTCAGTGTATCCTGATCCTGAGGCTGACCTGGGCCATCATGATTTCACCTATTCTTTTTACCCCCATAGTGGGTCATGGGAAATTGCACAAACCATGCAGCATGCTCTTAATCTCAACAGTCCGCTGGCCTGGTGCCTGGGAGCTCCAGCCGACTCGCAAGCGGTACAACATTCATTCATCAGCTGCTCAGCTTCCAACCTCAGCCTTGAAGCCCTTAAACAATCCCAGGATGGGCAGCATGTCATTTTGCGGCTGGTGGAACGCCACAATTGTCTCACCAACGCAACCCTCAATTTTGATCGACGAGTTTTGCAGGCCTGGTCGTGTGATTTGATGGAAAATATTGAAACTGAGCTGATTCCTGTAGACAATCAGCTTCCAATTGTGCTGAAGCCTTGCGAAATTCTCACCCTGCGCCTGGTTTTTGAGCCTGGATTTGTTCCTGAAAAGGGTGCAACCCAATGACTACCCTGACATCAAGACAAAGGCTGCTCACAGCCATCCAACGAGGCGTGCCAGACCGGCTGCCAGTGACCACCCACCATGTCATGTCTTATTTTCTGGATAAATATCTGGAAGGCACTTCTTACGATAGCTTCTTTGATCGTTATGAATTGGATGCCATCCGGTGGATACTTCCGTTCCGATCCGTAACGGGCCAGGTCGAAATTGGAGGGCATGGTTTCACCTGCAATGCTGAATGGCAAATTGAATCAGAAGATGTGCCTGGCGGCGAATACAAAACTACACGCTACCGCATCGTCACGCCGGGTGGCACACTGACCATGGTAATGCAGGCTAACGAATACACTGCCTGGGTGTCTGAGCGACCAGTTAAGGCCAAACGGGATATTGATCTTATCGGCCAGTTTCTCCCGGTTCCGCTTTGCGACGTGGAAGCTGTAAATTCTGCTGCCGAAGCTTTTGGGGAACGCGGTATTGTGCGTGGTCACATCCCTGGCTTCGATATTTTTGGCCAGCCGGGCTGTTGGCAGGATGCTGCCTGTTTGTTTGGTACCCAGGAACTGATCATGGCCACTTATGATGATCCGGCCTGGGTTCATGAGCTGCTTGGGATCTTGAGACAGCGAAAGCTGGGATTCATTCAGTCTTTGGCGGGCGCTCGCTACGATATCCTCGAACTTGGTGGGGGCGATGCTTCAACTACGGTTATTTCTCCTCGCATTTTTGAGAAATTTGTAGCTCCTTATGATGCCAGCTTGATCAAAGCCGCGCACGAAGTTGGACAGCGAATCGTTTACCACACCTGTGGTGGCATGATGCCCATCCTGGAGCAGATCGCGGCGATGGAGCCCGATGCCATGGAAACCTTCACCCCGAGGAATATGGGCGGTGATGTTGACTTGGCCAAGGCCAAACAACGTATCGGCGAAAAAGTCTGTATGATTGGTGGTTTTGACCAGTTTCATTTTTTCACCGGATGTACGCCAGCCCAGACGCGCGCCGAGGTGCGTCGTTGTTTTGAAGCGGCTGGCGCTGGTGGTGGTTTTATCCTCAGCCCGTCGGACCACTTTTTTGATGTCGAGCCAGAGCTTATCTCCGCTTTTGCAGACGAAGCTCGCAAGTGCTTCTATCGCTGATCATTAAAAAATGGGTCATCATCAATTTGGTGAGAACCTTTATAAAGACCAGGAGCCACTGAATAATGGATTTTCAACCTGATTATCGCTGCATGTTGGATGTGGTCGCGAACCGGCGCCCTGCCAGGCTTCCCATCTACGAACATATTATCAGTCCGATTGTCATGGAGCAAATACTTGGGACCAATTTTGCGCAGCTTGATCAGGGTGACGAAAGTGACCTGAATCAGTTTTTCTATCACTACTGCCGCTTCTGGCCCATGATGACCTATGATACGGTTTCTTACGAAGTTTGCATCACTGATATCCTGCCGGGGCATGGCGCGATCATGGGGGGCAAAGGACCGATCCAGAACCGGGCCGACCTTGAGCGTTATCCATGGGATGAGCTTCAGGATCGCTATTGGGCGCACGCCGAGCCGAAGTTTGCCGCGTTGAGCCGTCATCTTCCGGCGGGCATGAAGGCACTTGGTGGTGTTGGCAACGGCGTTCTAGAGATCAGCGAGGACCTGGTCGGGTTCGAATCGCTGGCTTATCTGATGGCCGACGACCCTGAGACCTATGCACAGCTTTATGTGCGCATAGGCGATCTGATGCTGGGCATCTGGGCAGAATTTCTGCGGCGATATGCCGATAATTTCGCCATATGCCGTTTTGGCGATGACCTGGGGTTTAAGACCAGCACGCTTATTTCGCCGAAATTAATTCGTCAGCACATTATGCCGCAATACCAGCGAGTCATTGCGTTGATCAAAGCCGCGGATAAGCCCTTCCTCTGGCATTCCTGCGGTCGTATCTTTCCGGTGATGGAAGATGCCATCGCTTTGGGAATCAATGCCAAGCATTCCAATGAAGATCAGATCGCCCCATTCGATGAATGGATCACTCGCTATGGTGATCGCATCGGCTTGTTAGGCGGTATTGATGTAGACATTCTCTGCCGGAAATCGCCGGCGGAGGTTGCCGAAGATGTATTTGTGAAAGGCCGGAGATTCCGCGCGGCGGCACGCGGCTACGCACTTGGGTCGGGTAACTCTATCCCTGAGTACATACCGGTAAATGGCTACCTGGCTATGATCGAGGGCGCCAGACGAATTCGTGCAGAAGAAAATGCCTGATCTTGAAACAGAATTATTATCGGTCCTGACCGATCAGTTTCAACAAGACGGGCAGATCGAATATGGATGAAAATAGATCAGGTTTTTAAAAATCCATACTTTAAGATGATGTCAGCGGAATGAAGGCAGGAGTTTGGCCGAGGTGGCTGCGCTTTCTACCTGCAGGAGAAAGCCTCGTTTAAGTTTGCTGACTCTAAAGGTCTTGTGTTTGAACGAATTCTGCCTTGGCCAAGGATATGGTCCAGCGGTCATCCGGCTTTATTTGGATGACCGCTGGTAGTTTGAAAACTGTCTAAGCTCGTTTTGCTGTGTTTGTGTGTAGCATTTACGGTGCCACGACGAACTGTTTTGGTACGGCTGGGGTAGTAGCACATTCCCTATCTTTGAGTAAAATTGCTGGTTGTCAAACTTTATGCCTGGCGTGTTGCGGTCAGGCTTTTTTGCTGGGTTCAATTCTTGCAGGAAGTGAATCGTCAGGCAGGGGGTTTTGGGTATTCTGGCGAAGCCGCGCCCGTCGATGAAGGGTTACGCCGAGCAGTATAGAAAAATACCGTACATTTACGGTAATAAGATAGTGCAGATTGTGGAATAATGATGTTTATTCAAGCGAGAAACCACATGACAATCCAAAAAACCTTCATCGAACACAAATTACAGCCCGCATCTGACCTTCCGACTTTCCAATTGATGTTCGAAAGTCATCCGGCGGTCATGCTGCTGATCGAACCCGAAACAGGTCGTATTCGGGAAGCCAACCCCGCCGCAGTACGGTTTTATGGCTATCCAAAATTAAACTTGTGTGGAATGTTGATCTCTGAAATTAATAGTTTATCGTTTGAGCCGCTCGTGGATAAGGATCAAACGATCCTGGATGATAGACACGCGAACACTGTTTATTTACATCGTTTAGCCAGCGGGGAAGAACGCAATGTGGAAGTGCTGTCGTCTGCGCTCATTTTGCAGGGTGAGCAGCTATTTTTCTGCATCGTAACTGACATTACTGAACATAAACGGGCGGAAGCTGCCTTACTCAACCTGCAAAAATATCGCGCCTCCGATTTGTTCAGCCTTAACGAAGAAATCGCATCACAAAATGAAGAGAAAGAAAAACTGGCAGCCGAGTTAATCACCGCGAATAAAGCCCTTGACCTTCAAAATGCAAAAAATATCAAACCTGCTGCCGAGCTGGTGATTGCCAACCAGGAACTTGTCTTTTAAAATGAAGAGAAAGCCAAACGGGCGGCCGAGCTGGTGATTGCCAGTCAGGAACTTGCTTTCCAAAATGATGAGAAAGCCAAACGGGCGGCTGAGCTGGTGATCGCCAACCAGGAGCTTGCTTTTCAAAACGAAGAGAAAGCCAAACGGGTTGCTGAGCTGGTGATTGCCAAAGAGCTTGGTTTTCAAAACGAAGAGAAGGCCAGGCGAGCAGCTGAGTTAATTATTGCGAATAAAGAACTTGTTTTTCAAAACGAAGAAAAAGAAAAACGAGCCGCCGAGTTAGTCATTGCGAATGCCTATCTCGAAAATCTGATCAACTATGCCAATGCGCCCATTATCGTCTGGGATCCGCAATTTAGGATTACCCGGTTCAATCACGCCTTCGAATTCCTGACTGGCCGCAGTGAAGCGGATGTGCGCGGACAATCCCTCAAGGTTCTGTTTCTAGCCGCACTTGTCAAAAAATCAATGGCACAGATCCGTAAAACTTCGATCGGTGAGCGCTGGTAATCAGTGGAAATCGAAATCTTGCATCGGGATGAATCGGTCCGAACGGTGCTGTGGAATTCCGCCACGCTGTTTGAGCCAGATGGGCAAACGCCAATTGCCACGATTGCACAGGGACAGGACATCACCAGCCACAAGCAAGTGGAACAGGTTCTGCAAAATACAAACATCAAGCTTCAGAATTCGGTGGAACAACGTGATACTGCGCTGGAAGAAGTGAATAACAAAAAATTAGAACTCGAAATCCAGAATGAAGAACTGCGCGAATCGCAAGACCTGCTCGATTTGACGAGGGCGCGCTATTTCGATCTATACGATCTGGCGCCGGTGGGGTATTGCACTGTCAACGAAAAAGGGTTGATCCTGGAAGTTAACCTGACAGCCGCCAACATGCTGGGCGCAACCAGACAGCCATGATCAAGCACCCATTGAGCCTTTTCGTTGCCAAGCAAAATCAAGACATTTATTACCTGCACACCAGAAAACTGATTGAAACGGGCACCCCACAGGCCTTCGAATTGCAGATGCTAAATAAGGATGGATCGGTTTTCTGGGTACGGGTGGAAACATCTGGCGCGTTGGATACAAACGGCGCCCCGATGATCCGGGTGATGTTCAGCGATATTGCTGAACAGAAACGTGCTGAAACCCAGATTAATAAACGAATGAAAGAGTTGACCTGCATCAATGATGTCAGCCGGCTGGTTTTTAATCAAAATCTGACGGAAGCACAGCTTTGCCAGCAGGTGATTGAGTGTCTGGCGGCTGCCATGGGGTTTCAGCAGATTGCCGTGGCGGCAATTACCCTGGATGGGAAAGAATATCAAAGCAAAAATTATTCAAACGGGCTCGAGACCAGATTAACAACCCCTATTTTGCACAATACTAAGGAATGTGGACAGATAACAGTTTGTTATACAGGATCTGCGCGCTTTGATCTGCCCGAAGAGCAAAACCTGCTGGATAATATTGCAAACGTATTGGGTTTATGGCGC
>JAPLGT010000163.1:0-4646 GCA_026390035.1 Chloroflexota bacterium | reverse complement strand
CACCCTGAGGATCGGCTGGATGGTTCTTTGCGCTACGCAATTTGGAAGCCATGGCACGCGCCGCAGCCAGGGATTTTCTGGCATTCGCATAGCTCTGCTGGATCTGCTCACTTGCTTGAAGTTTTTCGAGCAAGGTTCTGGATGATGCTTCATCCGATGCGATTTGCATTGCTGCTTCGATCAACGGGCGGGCAGTTTTTGGATCGTAAGCTTTTAGGGCAGCGCTTGCCTGAGTTGCCAGATCCTGGTATTGTTTGGATTCTGTCGCGGTCAGGGATTGGCTCAGTGCACGGGCAAAAGTGCCGCAGTCGGGAAAACGTTTTGAAGGTTCCTTCGCGAGCGCCTGGTTGATGATTGCATCCAACCTGGTGGTGATCAGCGGGTTGGATTGGCTGGCGGGTGGAACGGTCTCGCGTACATGTTTGAGATAGATTGCCAGCGGCGTGTTGCCATCGAAAGGGACTTTTCCGGTGAAAAGTTCATACGCCACCACACCCAGGGCGTATTGATCGGAAAACCGGGTTGGGTGTTCACCTTCGGCCTGCTCGGGAGAGATGTAATGAGGCGTACCACGGGTCAATTCAGAGCTGGTCACTCCAGCTGTTTCGACCGCGCGCAGAATGCCGAAGTCTGTTAGGCGGGCGTTGCCATCATCAGTCAGCAGGATATTGCCCGGTTTAATATCTCCGTGGACACTACCCTGGTTGTGGGCAAAATCTAACGCCGCGGCGATATCACTGATGATATGGGCAATCTGGCGGAAATTGAGGCGGCCATGTTTTTGTGCAAAGTCATGTAAATTGCCAGCGGGCATGTATTCCATGACCATAAAAAGACGGTCTTTTTCTTCAACCAGATCGATCACTTGTGCGATGTTCTCGTGTTTAATGGCCGCTGCTGCGCTTGCTTCGTGTGTAAATCGTTGGATTAATTCCGGATTATTAAAGAGAGTTGGCAGCATGAGTTTAACAGCCACCATTTTCTTAAGTAATGGGTGCTCTGCTCTGTAAACAATGCTGAACCTGCCGTGGCCAATCTCGTCGATAACCCGGTATTTGCCCAAATAATCCAATTTCATTTCTGCCATTGTTTGCTCATTGTACTTCTAAATTGCTTTCTTACCTGCCAAACCTGAAGCCTCAGTTTTAGTTTTTCGTAGGACATCAATATCGACTTGCTGCTTTCAGGATGATTCCAAAAAGCGCCTATTGGTGTCGCATCTTGATGCTTACTGTCCGGGGGCTTTGTGCCAGCGCTCAGCATTGCCGCCTATTACAACGTTGATTATCCCGGACTGGTTGTGGTGTCTTCTGGTAAATGATAAAAGATTATCTAAAAAATGGATAGCGTAACTTCATGTCACGTATTTTCCAGGTTGAGGGTCTTTAACACCTGGGTTTCCCCGCAGGGTGGCTCGCATGTTTTGCGCAGTAATAACTTCAAAAATTCACTGGTGATTGATGGAATGCGCAGAATTCTGCTGATCTGTTCCTGGGGCTAAATAATTAGGGCCGGGTAGTTTGAAGCAGGTTAAGAAGATGTGACGAAAGCTGGTCTGCTGGCAATGCTGTTTCTGGTAAGTTATACATGGCGCCAAGCATGTCCCACAAAAAGGACGATTGCGAATTATACGACAATAAGGCTGGAAGAAAAGTTAGAAGTTGGCCAATATCAATAAGCGCGCTCCGGAAAAGACCTGAGCTGGCGTGGGCATGAAAATGCCAACCAGCCCAGGTCTTAAGGTCGCTTTTGGACGAAGGGTAAAATGAAGCCTACGGTGTTGTGTCAACGGCGCAGCGGAAACCGATCAGGTCGCCCTGGTTGGATGCCAGCAACTTGGAACGGAAGGTGGTGCGCAGGTTGAGGTCACTATCTGACCATGAGCCGCCTCGCAATCCGCGTGCGCCGATTGCAGCCAGGTCTTCTCGGCCATCGGCGGCGTCGTACGGATAGGGCTTGTACAGGCTGCTGACCCACTCCATAACATTGCCGGCCATGTCATAAACGTTATACACGCTTTTTCCATTTTCGTAATCTGCCACCTGGGTGGTGTCTCCGATGGTTCGCGCGTAGTTGGTCAGGCTCTTGTCGATGCCATCCCCCCATGGGTAGGAGCGTGCATCCGGGCCACGTGCGGCTTTTTCCCATTGTGCTTCGCTTGGCAATCGGCCACCTGCCCATGCGCAGTAGGCTTTGGCCTGGTTCCAGTCGATGTGCAGCACAGGGAATTTGGCATAGGCAGGATTGTTATAGTACTTGGCACGAGAAAAGGATGCATTACTGGCTTTGGGCGCACAAGCTCCCGCTTGGATGCAAAGGGCAAACATAGCGTTGGTTACTTCGGTCTGATCAATCCAATAGCCATCCAAAGTGACTGTGTGGACAGGTTGTTCATCGTTTCGGGTATCACTGCCCATTATAAATGAGCCAGCCGGCACGTAGACCATGACCATGCCATCGATACCACGTTTCTGACTGGATCCGATGCCGATGGTTGGGACTGGTGTCAGGGTTGGAGATGATGTAGGTGTAAATGTCAGAGTGGGGGTCAGGGTGATGGTGGGTGTAAAAGTAAGCGTGGGTGTTACTGTGGGTGGAACAGGTGTGGGGGTGCGTGCGATCGCCACCAGGGTGGCCTTGCTGATCGAGCTGGCGGGCACCAGGCTGCCATAAACTACTCCGCCAATTCCTAATACGAGCCCCAGCATTCCAAGCGAAAAAGTGATCAGCAGGCTAAACCGCCAGTGCAGCAATAGCGCTTTCCATGATGGCAGCGGCAGCGGAGCAAGGTGGGCCAACACACCATCCGGGTCTGACGGAGAATTCAGTTCAGCACGCAATGTCTGGGCATTCGTACGCGCGGAATTGAGGGCCTCGCTGGCGTTTGAGTAGCTGCGTTGGGCATGTTCGCGTGCTTGCAGGTCCTCGATTAGCGGTCTAGCTTCATCAGGGATGATCTGCATTGCTGCTTCAATTAATGGGTGGGCAGCATCTGGGTCGTCATCTGCCAGGGCAGCGTTTGCGCGATCGATCAGGTGTTGGTATTGTTCAGTTTTTGTGGCTGCTTCAGCCTCGCCAAGTGCTTGGGCAAAGGCGCGGCAGTTGGTGAAACGCTTCTGAGGGTCTTTTTCCAGGGCCTGGCTGATGGCTGCTTCCAGCCTTGGTGTGATCAGCGGATTGAACTGACTGGGGGAAGGGAGTTCTTCGCGTAGATGTTTGAGGTAAATGGCCAGTGGGTTTTCGCCATCAAAGGGAAGCCTGCCTGCGAAAAGTTCGTACGCCACCACACCCAGGGCATATTGGTCAGAAAGTGGGCTGGGTTGTCCACCATCAGCTTGTTCTGGGGAAATGTAGGCGGGTGTGCTGCGAGTCTTTTCTGCATTGGCAGCGCCGGATGTTTCCACGGCATGCAAGACACCCAGGTCTGACAACCGGGAGCTGCCGTCCTCTGCCAGTAAAATGTTACCTGGTTTGACATCTCCGTGCACGAATCCCTGGTTATGAACGTAATCCAGGGCAGCAGCAACATCAGCAAGTATTCTGGCTGACTGATGGAAAGTGATCCTGCCATTTTTTTTGATTGAGCTATGCAGGTCACCGCCGGGTAGGTATTCCGTAACCATGAAAAGGTAGCCTTTGTCTTCGACCAGGTCGATCACTGGGGTCAGATTTTCATGCTTGATAGCTGCCACGCCGCGAACTTCTTGAATAAAGCGCTGAATGAACTCCGCGTTTTGGAAGAGATCCGGAAGCATGAGTTTGACTGCTACGGGCTTTTTGAGAAAGGGGTGCTCGGAGCGGTAAACTATACTGAACCGGCCCTCTCCAATCTCATCGATGATACGGTATTTACCCAGATAATCTAACTTTAACTTTGACATGGTTTGCTCATCTAATTTCTTTATTTCGAAACCGGGGGATTAAGCTTGTTTTTCAGCGTAAGCACAAGCAGGGTGAGTTTATGGCAGGAGCGTTCGCGCGGAGGTGGTCACGGTGTTTTGTTTGCCTGTGTCCGTTACCGGAATTGGCGAAAAATTAGCGTGTAATCCAGCGAAAAGTCAGAGTGATGATCAAGCCCAGCAATGGTAGACCCAACAGAAGTCCCAGCCCTGTTTGCAGGATCATTTCGCTCGGTGCCGGCAGACTCCAGCCAGCTTTGCGTAAGCCCATGAATACGAAGATGCCTTCGGAATCAGGGTAATCCGGGAAAACTTCTAGCACGTTCCTGGCTTCTTGTTGAGCTGTTTGCCAATCAACTAGCATCTGTTCGTAGTTTTCAGCCGTTTCGCTGGCGGCTTCAAGCTCTGAGATGGAGTCTTGAAGCTCAGGGCGTTCGAGCAGGAGTTTCCTGGCCATATCGAGCCGGGCACGAGCTTCAGAAATTAGCCCATTTTCCAATAAGCTGCGCGACTCGGCAATCAGCTCGCGGTATTGACGGTGTTGGCCCTCTTCCATGGTGCGAACGAGAGTCTGAGTAAAGTCGCTGCAGCTGATATTGCGATTAGCAGGGTCCTTTGCTAAACCCTTGAGCAACACTTCGCTGACCTCATCAGCCAGCTGAGGATTGATGCTGCGGGGATTGGGTGGCTGCCTGGTGACGTGCAGCAAGGCTGTGGCAGTGGAGCTATCTCCCTTGAATGGCAGTT
>JAPLGT010000135.1:0-5102 GCA_026390035.1 Chloroflexota bacterium | reverse complement strand
GGGCCAAAACAGCCCAATGTCGCCCTGGCAGGGTCCGCCCGTTTGGTGCAGGGCTTATCGACAGCTTTACTCGACCAATCACATAAATTTTTTTAGCAGACCGATGCAAACTTCAACGTCCCACCCGATCTCAGACCACCCACAGCCAATCTATACCGACCACGAGCACCACCACGTAATCTCCAAGACCGTTTATGCTGCTCCCACACAAGCGCGGATTCCTGGCAGCCTCCCATGGAAAATTGGCACGAAAAATCAGAGTGCCCTCTGCAGCCCCTTTCCGCGGCATCTTCCAAAGAAACCGCCTGTCATTCGTCCATTCGGCACTTATTCGTGATAAAAACACCCGCAACACCCCATCAAATTACAGTGCTTGCTCCGTTTAAGCCGACCCGCGAGCTTTTGGCAGCCCTTTTCCGTGGCATATTCCAAAAAAACTGCCTGTCATTCGCCCATTCGGCACGTATTCGTGATAAAAACACCCGCGCTACCCCATCAAATTACTGCGCTTACTCCGTGCAAGCCGAAGCGCAAGCTTTTGGCAGCCCCTTTCCGCGGCATCTTCCAAAAATACCGCCTGTCACGCCTGCCCTGAAAATAGTACCCACCAGCAAATAAAGACTAAACCCCGTTGCTGAAAAACCGCACCTCAAAAGTTGTACCGGTTCCCAGCACGCTCTCCACCCGAACTTCGCCGCTATGCGCACGCGCAATCCATTCCACGATCGCCAGGCCCAAACCGGTGCCACCCTGCTGGTCATCCTCGCCGCGCGACCGCGCTTTATCCACCCGGTAAAACCTGGTAAAAAGATGGGGTAGATACTCAGGCTGAATACCAGCCCCGCTATCAGAAACTCGCACCCAGGCAAACTTTTCAGCCTGCCCGGTTTCGATCCTGACGCATTTATCAACACCATCCGTATATTTGATCCCATTTTCGACCAGGTTGCTGATCATCTGCAGCAGATACTGCCGGTCCCCGCTTATTTTCACTTCTGGCAGATCGCCCGCCTCCAACCTGACATTTTTTCTCTCAGCCAGGGTCTCCAGGCGTTCAATTGAATCCAGGGCAATATCGCTCAAATCGAGTTCTATGCGCTCCATCGCCAGTTGCCCGGCATCCATGCGCGCCAGGGTCAGCAAATCGCCCACCAGGTGTGACATAAACTCATTTTCACTGCGGATAACCCCCAACGCGCGCTGGTACTCCAGGGGCGTGCGCCGAGAAGCCAAAGCCCTGCTCGACTCCAGATTGACGATTGTCAGCGGTGTGCGCAGTTCATGGCTGGCATCCGCCACAAACTGGCGCTGCCGCTCGAAGGCAGTCTGCAAGCGAGCCAACATTTCATCGAATGTATTCGCCAATTCAGCCAACTCATCCCGGCCAGTGATGTTTAACCGCCGGTTCAGATCGGTTTCGCTGATGGTACGGGCCGCCTGGGTAATGGTATGCACCGGACGCATGGCACGATCTGCCAGCCACCAGCCACCACCCAGTGCAATCGCGATAGTAAGCAAACTTCCCAGCCCAAGTGTAACCAGCAAGCGATTGTTTAAATCATACGGGTCAAAAGGACTACCCAGAATCACAAAACCTGGCTGCCCGGAAATCGCCACCGTTTTAACAATAAAAAAGTAATGCGCTGCGGTCCCTTTCCACTCCTGGATCCACCAGGCAGAAACTTCAGTTGAATCTTGCTTAACTTTTTGAATTGCCAACTGCGCCTGCTTGATCAGGGCTGTTTCATCCTGGCTGGAGGTCACAGCCTGGTTAACCAATAAACCCTTGCCGTTCGAATCGACCATGACAAATATATCCGATGGCTGCAACACCGGAAATTCTTTCGGCTTTCCCATCAGGGCTTCATTGATTTCGCTAAATTTACGTTCCAGGCGATACAGAGCATCGCCGCGAATATCGCGTGCCTGGTTGTAATAAATGAAGGCGCTGAAAGCGAACAAGACCAGCGCCAAAATTACTGTATACCACATCACCAGGCGGAAACGTATGCTATGGATGAACGTGTTGAAACCTGTAAATTTTTTCATCAACTTCCTTTTATATCGCGGATGCGGTATCCAGATCCACGCACAGTTTCAAGCAGCTTTTCTTCCGATGCGTCATCAATTTTTCGGCGCAGGCGGCGGATGTAGACATCGACAACATTGGAAGCTACGATGTTATCGTAACTCCAAAGATGCGATTCCGCCATCTCACGCGTTACCAGGTTGTTAGGGTGCCGCATCAGGTATTCGAGCAAAGCAAACTCCTTGGAAGTCAATTCAATCATCTGACCACCTCGCTTGACTGTGTGAGTAGCCGGATCCAGGGTTAGATCTGCAACCTTCAGCTCACCAGATTTTACGCCCGACTCTCGCCGCAGCATGGCCCGCAGCCGGGCGCGAAGCTCATCCACCTCAAAGGGTTTTATCAGGTAATCATCTGCGCCGCTATCCAATCCGAGAACGCGATCTTCCAGGGCATCCCTGGCAGTCAGCATTAAGATCGGAGTCTTGACGCGCTTGTTGCGCAGCGCCCGGCAGACATCGATCCCATTCTTGCCCGGCAGCATCACATCCAGAATGATGCTGTCATACACATCCATCAAGCCCATCTCTTCTCCGTCCAGGCCATCAAATACCACATCCACGGCATAGCCGTCATCCTCAAGGGTTAAGCGCAGGCTATCACTCAAGCGCTTGTTGTCCTCAACTAAAAGAAGGCGCATTGTCATTCTCCATCAGGTAGGTTTGCACCTAAATTCTAGCATGAAAGCATGACAAACTTATGAATAACGCTGCCATACCCACACACACCCAGCCCCTGCCCTTGAGCATCACCAACATGTTTACAAATTCAACGAAAATCGCAGCTTTGCCAGAAATTCGTCCATTCGGCACTTATTCGTGATGGACACACCCACAATAGTCCCAGAAATTACAGAGCTTGTTCCGCACAAGCCGACCCGCGAGCTTTTGTCAGCCCTTTTTTCGCAGTATTTCCAAGGAAACTGCGTGTCATTCGTCCATTCGGCACGTATTCGTGCTGAAAACACCCGCCCAGCCATCACAAGCGAAGCACCCTCAATGGTTGCCAGGCTATCTTTTTACTCCATCCGCCTGCAGGAGTTATCCCTGGCATATTTTTGCGCGGAAAAGAAACCTGCAAGGTTTTCCAGATTCCTGGTAAGCGGTCTAAACCGCGGCGAAACAAGCCAGCATGGCATCCTCAACAGCAGCAGTTGATGCAGCGGCTCCTGCCAGACTCAAAAAAATCTCACATGTGACTGATACCGGAAACCCAAAGAAAATGACAGCTAGTGTTCATGTTCCTGTCATGATCGACCTGTATACTGGAAAAATAATATTCGTCCTGGAGAAAAACACAATGAAAAAACAACTTCCTGCTTTACTAGCTGCCCTGATCATGACTGGCATAATCACCATGGTAATGTTTGTAACCAGTGCAAACGCCCTGTTCAACACAAATGGCACCAATCCTTCAAATTCCACCAGCGCCTCAAACACAACAGCAGCCTCCAGCAGTGCAAGCCAGGCCCAAATTCAACAACTCCAAAGCCGCATCGACGAATATGCCCAACGCGAGCAACAATACCAACAGCGCGAACAACAATTCCAGCAAGCCCTACAGGCCGACCAACAGAAACTGCAGCACGCAACCGACCAGGTGCTCCAAATCAAACAATTACTTTTCGAATTACAAACTCGCGGTCTGATCCAGGTTCAAGGAAACGGCAGCATCATGATCACCGGACGCTCCGGTAACTGATTTGACTTCCAGCTCGGATCTTTGATATCAAATTTCCCGACCACCTGATTAACTCGACCAAAGCTCCAGCCCGCACAGAAAAATCTAAGGATCATCATGAAAAACTTCAAAAACTTCCTTCACATCATCATCGCCTTTGCCAGCCTGCTCGGTTTTCTGGGGGGCTGGGCCACCCTGGCCCATTCGCCCAAACCCGTTCAGTCAGGCACTGCTCAATTGGAACCGCTGGCCCCTTTAGCCCCGATAGACATGAATCCCGGGTCAGTTGCAGCCAACAATAACAGCACTATTTTTGTCAGCCCCAACAGGCGCGCCCGCTCCAGGTCATTATTCATGACAGGCGGCTCTTGATCAATGGAAATTGTCAAATTCCGTGCCATGAACACAGAGATTATTCTGGCAGCTGAAGGCACGCTCGAAAAACTCCAACCAGGATTTGAAAAAACAACCCGCTTTATCCACGAGAGTGAACAAAAATTTACGCGTTTCTCAAGCAAAAGTGAACTTTCCCAGTTAAATAACGCCGCTGGCGCCTGGTTTCACGCCTCACCAGATTTACTTGAGGTGATCCTGCTTGCCAGAACCTACGTCGAACAAACCAGGGGGCTGTTTGACCCTTCAATATTGGAATATCTAAAACAGCTAGGATATGATCGCAGCATGGAGCTCATCCGTGCCAATGCCGGTGCTGCCTTCATTTACCCAGGGCCCAGCCCGCGCAAGCATGTCCCATTCGATGAAATCATCATCAACCCCGAAGAATCGCTCATATCACTACCCGCAGGTCTCTCGCTGGATCTGGGCGGCATCGCCAAAGGCTGGATAGCAGAACAGGCTGCCAGCCTGCTCTCTGAATACAGCCCGGCCTGCTGTGTCAGCGCAGGCGGAGACATGCACATGCTCGGCTTGCCAGACGGCCTGCCCGGATGGCAGGTCGACCTGGAAGATCCCCGCAACCCTGGCGAAATCCTGGCAAACCTCAAACTGCCGTCCGGTGGGCTGGCAACATCTTCCATCACAAAGCGCACCTGGAAACAGGGCGGAAAAATGCGCCACCATCTGATCGATCCACGCAGCGGCGAACCAGCTCAAACCGAGTGGTTGAGCGTAACTGTAATCGCCGCACACACAACCCAATGCGAAGCGTTTGCCAAAGCGCTGCTGATCGCCGGGCCAGGTGAAGCCCCAATAATTGCCCAAAACATGCAAATTGCCTATCTGGCAGTCGACCATGAAGGAAATATCCTTGGAACCCAAAATTGTCTGGAGTACATTTTATGAATGAAAAACGGAATACCCCTGAATACGAATC
>JAPLGT010000081.1:0-12021 GCA_026390035.1 Chloroflexota bacterium | reverse complement strand
GCCAGGGTAACCATCCCGATGATCATGTGGACGCCAAGCAGACTGGCTTTCGATTCGGGTGCGACAAAATTGTCGACATAAATTCCCAGCGCGGCTTCGGTAAAGACCAGCAGGAAGATGATCCAGTGTAAAGCCACGAGGGCGGGAGCGTAACGTTTGGGTAAGTTCATTTTTTCTCCTTTATTTTGGGGTACGTTGTAATTTGATGGCATGTTCAGGACATGCTACCACGCAATTTCCGCAGGCGCGGCAGGCGGCGACGTTTGGTGTAAATGCTTGCTTCCATCCGTGTGCAAAGCCTTTGAGTTTGCCTTTGAAATTCAACCTGGCGCGCTCATCTTTTGGCAAAACGTCGAGAACGAAAACATTATACGGGCAGGCGGGCACACAATCGCCTTTACCTTCGCAACTGTTTCGGTCAATGACCGGCATGAAGACGCCGGGTTCTTGTTTACCGTTGGGTTGGATGTTTTTACCCATTATGCAACTCCGGTTTCATTCGCCAGCTTGTTGAGTTTTAAATAAGCAGTGATTTCAGGAATGAAAAAGACAATTAAAAACACGAAGAATACAGCCAGTCCGCCACCAGTGAGCGGAACGATAAACATATCCTGTAACTCGCGCAGGCTGTGCATGATGAAGGCGAAAGAATAAAAACTTGGATCTTGTCTAACGAGAGCAAGGATCGAGATGACCATCATCACGGCGTTTCTGCCAGCCAGAACGTAAATCATTTTTGTCGTGACAGCGTCAACAGTGAAGCCAGGGTAGATCAGGCGTGGGTTGAAGTAACAGGCATAAGTTTGAAATGTTAGAATTGCAAGGATGACGACTTGCAGGATGTTGATCCAAAGTTGGAATTTTAGTTTTCATTTCCCAGTCTTTTCTGCTGATTGTATGATGTTGAAAAGTTTGACGATGGACACTGTACCAAGAACGACTAATATGACCTGAGGTGCAAGCTAATGCCCGAGCCAGGAATGAGCGCGTTAATCATATCCAGTAGTGCGACAAAAGTACAGACGATAAATATTAACACCATGGACTTGGGGTAGTTGCTGAAAATGGCGAGGAATAAACCGAGGCTAATTCCAACACGGTTGCGCCCACAGTGTAGAAGGCGAGCTGCTAGTCAGGGTTGTTCATATCGGTAGCAGGAGCAATCTGAGTTGGGTTGAAGTAACTGGAGAAGGCAAAGAATAAACCGAAGAGGGCGATAAATCAGCTTTGGGCTTAATGCAAAAAGCGATCACTTGCGCAGGAGGTCTTTGAAACTCAAAGACACTACGGTAGGTGGTCGCTTCTAAAATAATAGGGAAAGGGTGACGACCGTTCGACCAACGTGTTTTAGTTATGAGCGGCGCAGCTCGATTCCAAAAAAGCGTATTTATCTTCGAAATAACCCATGCAGGGCATCATACAAATCCTGGTACAGACGAAATTGTTTCTGGTAACACTGTTCCGCTTGAGGATCGCTAGGAATGACATCCTGAACTTGAACGAATTGTCCCATTTCTTCAATCGAACCGATCACCCCGCTGCCGTATAAAGCCCATAAAGCCGCGCCCAGACAGGATGTTTCCCCCCAGGCAGGCGTGATTAATTCGTGCCCCAGAACACTGGCAACTGTTTGGATCCACAGCGGCGAATTAGTAAACCCGCCGGAAGCGCGTATTTCTTCAACCGAAGTTTCCTGGGATTGCAGAACATCATAAATGCTGCGCAAGCGAAATGCCACGCCCTCTACCACAGCCCGAGCCAGGTGACGGGCATCGTGTTCCAAGGTTAGTCCATAAAATACAGCTTTGGCGTTCATATTCCAGTTCGGGCTGCGTTCGCCTGCAAAAAAAGGCAAACATAGAACGCCATCTGCTCCGGGTGGAACTTCCTTGGCCAAATCCAGTAGCGCTTCAAAGCTAAGATCCTTGCCGTCGCCAGAGAGATTTGTCACCTGGTTAAACACATCTTTTAGCCAGGAAAGTGCCAAGCCTCCGTTATTGATTGAACCACCCACCAGATAATGGTTGGGATTTATGGCGTAACACCAGGTGCGAGCATCCTTATCCAATAATGGTTTTCCTGATATCCGCCGTAATGCGCCGCTGGTGCCTATCATGCATGTCACCTGCCTGTCAATTTGGGTTGCCCCTGCGCCCAGGCTGGAATTGACCGCATCGGATGACCCTACAACAACCGGGGTAGAGAATGGCAAGCTCAAACGTTCGGCTGCTTCGGGCCGCAAACCAGGAAACGTTTCGAGAGGATCGCATACCGGTGAAAGTTGATCGGCAGAAATGCCTGCCAGGGCCAGAGAATCTGGATTCCAGTCCAGAGTATGCGCATTTAGCAATCCACTTCCGGCCGCCACATTAAAATCCACTCGCCATTGGCCTGTTAAATGCTGCAGCGCATATTCTTTGACCGAAACAAAACGAGCTGCCCGGGCAAACACTTCTGGTCTTTCCTGACGCATCCAAAGGATTTTATAGAGCGGATACATGGCATGCGCCGGACAACCAGTTTGCATATACAGCAGGTTTGCTAGTGATTGTTCGCGTACTGCCTGGGCCTGGGGGATTGAGCGGAGGTCCGCCCAGGTTATGACTCCTGTAAGTGGGTATCCATCCGCATCCAGCGCCATCAAACTGTGAAGCGCACTGCCAACGCTGATTGCCCGGCATGCCGAGGCAGAGACTTTGGCAGATCGGATCGCGCTTATGGCAGACGTATACATGGCGTTTAGAATGGCAGTGGGGTCTTGTTCATTCCACTTATTCTTTGGGTTTTCCACTTCACCGTAATCTGCCGCGCCAAAACCAAGCGGGTGCGCCAATTCATCCACAACCACACACTTGCAGCTACCAGTACCGATGTCAATGCCCATAAACCAGGGCTTCATTTAAATTGTGACCCTATACTGGGGTGTTTCGCCACGTAAAACCGCCAGACAATCGTTCAATGCCATCCAGCCCATTTGGTTAACTGCTTCATCGGTATGGGCTCCCATGTGGGGTGTGGCGATCACCTGCGGAAGTTGAAGCAAAGGGTTTCCAGCATCCGCTGGCTCCTGGCAAAAACAATCCAAAGCCGCTCCCTGCAATGCACCCTTCTCCAGAGCAATGAGAAGTGCATTTTCATCGATTAACTCGCCACGCGCCGTGTTCACCAGAAAGGCACCTGGTTTCATCTTACTCAGAAATGCATCATCCACCATCCCACGTGTGGCTGGGGTAACTTGGGCATGCAGCGAAACAAAGTCGGATTGCTGCAACAGATTATCTATATTGGTCAATTCGGCACCAACCTGGGCAGCTACTTCACTTGTTACATAAGGATCTGCGGCTAAAACATGGCAACCAAATGCTTTCAGGCGCAAACTGACTTCCCGACCAATCCCACCCAGCCCAACCAGGCCGACTACCCTGCCTCGCAGGCCGAGCCCATTTAAGCGTGGCCATTCTCCGCGATGGGTGGCAGCATCTGAATATATTAGGTGGCGCGCCAGGGCTAAAATAAATGCAATAGTTAACTCTGCAACAGCAGTGGAGTTGGCGCCAGGCGTATTGGTTACAACAATTCCTCGTAGCTGCGCCTCGGCCAGATCTACCCGGTCCACGCCCACGCCATACCTGGCTAAAACACGCAGCCGCTGCGCCGCGCGTAAGACATCCGCATTGAATTCATCCAAACCAGCGATAATGCCATCAAATTCGGCTACCATCTCGATTAACTCACTGGCTTTCAAAGGGCGAGTGTGATGATTGTAAACCACCTGGCCAACCGCAGCCTGCAGAGTTTCTTTCAGGCCTGGGTCTTGTTTTCCAAACGACGTAGCCGTGACCAAGACGCGACAATCGCCAAGTTCTTTCGTGGGTAAAAGTGATGTCATCTCATTAATCCTGCGGCCAAAGAATGCTTCCGCCAGCATTCATTGCCAGATTTCCGCCATCCACCGGAAGTAGTACGCCGGTGACAGCGCGGGCGGAAGCAGAACACAGAAAAACTGCCGCACTGATAAAGTCTTCGGCTTCAAGTAGTTTTCCATACGGAATTCCCGCCAAAAATCGCGGCATGGCGGTTTCTTCCAGCCTGGGATTAGTCAGCAATTGGTTCTTTAGTCCGGGGGTTAGAATTTGGCATGGGAGAATGGCATTGCAGCGAATGCCTTGTTGGGCATATTCCAGGGCAAGTTCCCTGGTCATCTGGTGTACAGCCGCTTTAGCGCAGCTGTATGCGAAATTACCTCGTCCCATTCCCGATGCTCCGGCAATCGAACCAATGTTTAATATGCATCCGCCACTCTTCTGGTTCAGCATACGAATAATGGCTTGTTTGGCGCAAAGAAAATAGCTGGTCAGAGAAATTGCCATGGTGCGATTCCAACCATCCAGCGAAAGTTCATGAGGGCGAGATCGCTGAAACCAGAAGGGAACATTGACGAGAATATCTACTTTGCCGAAAACCTGGTCTACTTGCGCAAACATTTGCTCAACTTGAGATTCGTCCGCCACATCGCAGTGCACTGCGAACGAGCGACGACCCAGGTTTCGTACTTCTTCAGCGGTTTGTTCGTTACCGGGGTCATCAATATCCCCACACACTATATCTGCACCTTGTTGTGCAAAGGCCAGGGCAATAACGTGACCTAAGCCACCATTTGCGCTTGCGCCAGTTATAACTGCCACCTTCCCGCTCATATCAAACAAATTTGATTCCATATCATGACCTCCAGATGTAAATCATAAAATTATTTTGATTGAAGTATGATAAAATAACTTTGTAATGTGTTAACAATTGACAAAAATTTCTACAAAGAGGGTATTAATATGTTCAAATCGACTGAAGGCAATGATCTATTAACTGCACCATCGCAACGTACGCTCAGCGATTATATTGCTGACCAATTACGGCAGGCCATTCTGGCTGATCAATTCAAACCAAATCAACGGATGGTGGAACAAGAAATCGCTGAAAGCATGCAGACCAGTCGAGGCCCAGTCCGAGATGCTTTGAAGATTTTAGAAAATGAGGGGCTGGTAGTGCGCCAACCTCATCGTGGCGCATTTGTTGCTGAACTCAACACAGAAGACTTTATTGAAATTTACACGTTACGTGAAGCCCTCGAAAGTTTAGCCTTGCGCTATGCCATTAAGCGCGCTACGGCTAAGCAGATTGATTCGTTGGAAGAACTTGTCCTCGCGATGATTAAGATCTCCGAGCAGACTCCCGTCAACCAGGTGGTAGCGACCGATGTGGATTTAGAATTCCACCATACCATATGTGAGATATCTGGACATCAACGCGTCCTCTCTACGTGGGAATCGCTCAGTGGACAAATCCGCATCGTTGTTCTAAAACATCGTTTATTTCATCCAGACGATTTACGCGAAAGATCCATCTCCTGGCATGAGAAAATTGTAGAAGCCATACGAAATCGCAACACCGATAAAGCCCTGGATGAACTTCATATTCACATGGCAGCTTCAATGGAATGGGTTAATAAACTTGTAAAAGAACGGGGTGGCGAAAACACTTTCTAAACATTATTATTTTGCTGATAAGCGCCCATCAAATTCCTGCGACCCGTCGTTGCTATCGAGTGGAAATTTGACTGGGCAGTTATCTCGCTGTGAACGATATATTCCAGTAAAAATTTCTACGTGCTTACGACCTTCGCGCCCGCTGACTGCCGGTGGGCGATTTTCCAGGATAGATTCCAAAAAGTCTTGAATTTGAAGTTTGTGGTAATGGGTCATCACGTCCAATGTGCCGCAGCGAGCCTCATCTTCTTGTTGCCAACCCTGCAACAGTTGTGACTCATTGGGGACTGTCCATATATCGTTTACCGGCGGGTCCACATAGGTAGTGACTCCTGATACGAAGGGCGAGCCGCCTTCGGTTTGCACGCCGACGGACGCACCGTTTTCTCCATGTACATGGATTTTTCCGTAAAAACCCGGTTTCTGAGAATTGCTGATCAAGATGGTACCCATGCCGCCATTACGAAATCGTACAACAGCTACTGCGGTGTCTTCCACTTCAACATATGGGTGGTTCAGGTTACCCCAATAACCAAATATCTCAGCAATTGGGCCCATAAACCATTGAAATAAGTCTAACTGGTGCGTGGTCTGAGTGACCATAACACCGCCGCCTTCGCTAGACCATTTTCCTCGCCAGGGATCCATGCGATAGTAGGCTTCATCGCGCCAGCCCATCACCGTAACAGTTGCTAATATGGGGCGCCCGATTTTGCCAGCTTCAATAGCGTTCTTCATACGGATAACGGGTTCGTAAAACCGGCGCTGGCTGATAACTGCTAATTTAATTCCGGCTTCTTCGGCAACTTCGATTGCCCGATCACAACCTTTCAAATCCACAGCCATCGGTTTTTCGACAAGGGCATGGACTCCCTCTTTCGCACAAGCTGCCACCATTTCGGGATGAGAAGTGTGGGGCGAACAGATTGAAGCAGCCTGGACTGCCGGATCTCGCAGCATTTCTTCCAGGTTTTGGTAGGGGTGAACGTTATAACGATTTGCCAGTGTGCGGGCGCGCTCATAATTTATATCATATACACCCACAAAGCGAGATTCGGGCAGGGATTGATAAGCCTGAGCATGGGCATCAGCTACTTTTCCGCACCCGATCAGGACAGTTCCGAGAGTTTGCATGGCGCGCCTCATTTATAAAGGATAACGGCCGTATTCATGCGCCGCCTGATACATGGCTATCACATTCTCTGCTGGGACATCCGCCTGGACGTTGTGTACCGGTGCTACGACATACCCACCGCCGGGACCCAGGTCTTGAATCCTGTGGTGTACATCAGCTTTTACATCTTCTTGAGTCCCATGCGGGAGCACCCATTGGGTGTCTATTGCTCCCCAAAAAGTTAATTGGCTGCCGAAATCTTGTTTTAAAATTGCAGTATCCATCCCTTTGGCGCTTACCTGGACCGGGTTCAAGATTTCGACTCCAGCGTCTATCAAATCAGGAAGCATTTTCACCACCGCACCACATGTATGCAAGAAAGCCTTAGCTGGAGAATTCTGATGAATACAATTAAAGATTTCTTGGTGGTAAGGCTTGATGGTTTGCCGGTAAGTGGCTGGAGACATCAGACAGTTTTGTTGGCCACCCAAATCGTCGCCGATTTTCACGACTTCAAGCGTGGAGCCTGCCAATGCTAAGAACTGGCGGAGCTGGATCAAGACAATATCGGTGATTTTTCGGAATACAGCGTGTACAAATTCTGGTTCAGCAACCAGGCCTTCCAACATGCGGGCATAACCACACAGCATGTAGGCCCGTTCCCAAACGCTGTTAAATGCTGGACACCCGATCAAAGCGTAGTCTGTTGACTGGAAAAGCGTTTGCGCGGAGTCCTGAACACCCACATAACGTTGTAGATCGTTTGGATCGGGCCACCAAGGGTAGTGCTCCAGGTCATCGATGGAAGCGTTCTGCAAGGGACTTTCGGATGATTCCCTGTAAATAACCCCACCGAGATCAAACTCGCGCCACTTAACTCCCCATTCATCGTAGAAAAAACCAGGTTCTACGCAAGGACGAATACCCTTGCTAACCGGGTTCATGTAAACTGGACGAGTATCAATTTTCAGATCTTTTAAAATAATTTCATCGACCCGCGCCAAGCGCATCATATGTGGCACAAATTGAACCGGCGTCTGGATTCGATAAATTTGGGCCAGCCGGGAATACACTTCGGGAGTTGGAGATGTGTTTCCGCCTGTAGCAAAATCGAGAGGAACACGATCCGGTTCCTGATGATTGAGCGCCCATTTTAATCGTTGACGATGACTCATTGTTGCCATAAAAGGGTAATCTCCTAATAAAATTATAACCAAAACTGCTAATTAAGTCAACTGTCAACGGTTGACAATTTCCAAAGGCGGATTGCAAGGCTTCTTGATATCGGGTCAGATCAATAGGAAAAACCGATCGGATTGGTCAAATCTTTTTTAAACAGTGCTACTTTCTGTAGGACGCTGTTTGAATAGAGAATTATTTTTTCACGCGAGTATATTGCACTTCGCCAATTGTGTCTTTCCAGGTGAGTTTATCCCCGTCAACATGCAGGTCAATCGTAACTTGCTGTCCCTGAGCACTCATGAGAACATGTTGCTCATCAATTATCTGATAGGTAAAATCGGAATCGGGTATTTTCCCCTCAACACCAGGGATAAACCCCTTTCCGCTTCCGCGAAATTCAATCTGAAAACCCTGCGAATCTTGCCAGGTTCCAACCAGGTTACGCTCTAAAGACGGGCTTGCCGGAGCACAGGCAACCAGAAAAATAGCGAACATGATCAAGGCGAAAAATATTTTTCTCATCAGTTTTCCTTTTTCGATAAAAACATGAACTAAGTATGAATAGCACTGCCTAATGCACTCTGCGCCGCTTCCATTATTGCTTCGGATATGGTTGGATGCGCATGCACATTGCGTGCAATTTCTTCGGGAGACAGCTCCAGCATATGAGCCAGGGTCAGTTCGGGCAGCAGTTCAGTGACTTCCGGGCCAATCATGTGCGCGCCCAGAATTTCCCCGTATTTTCCATCCACGACCAGCTTGACCCAGCCTACATAATCGCCCAAGCCCAGGGCCTTACCGTTGGCCTGGAAAGGGAAACGGCCGATTTTAACTGCATATCCGCGCTCGTTGGCCTGAGTTTCGGTCAGACCAAAGGATGCGATCTGCGGCTGACAATAAGTGGCGCGTGGCATCATTTCATAATCCAGCGTGACGGTCTCATGCCCGGCGATATGCTCGGCACAGACAATGCCCATCGCTGAACCGACATGCGCAAGCATCAATTTTCCCGTCACGTCGCCAATGGCCCAGATGCCGGGTATATTGGTGGACATTTTCTCGTCAATTTCGACAAAACCGCGCTCACTGATCTTGACGCCGACTTCTTCCAACCCCAGCCCATGCGAGTTGGGGCGGAAACCGATAGCAACAAGCGCCTGCTCTGCTTCCAGCACTTTGGTCTCACCACCCGCTGATACGGTAACTTTAACACCCGCATCAGTCGCTTCGACGGCTTCGACTTTATGCCCGGTAAGGATTTTTATCTCGCGCTTTTTAAAGGCTTTCTCCAATTCAGCGCTGACTTCCACATCTTCCAACGGCACGATGCGTGGCAGCATTTCGACGATGGTCACATCCACACCGTAGGAATTCCAGATTGTTGAAAATTCTACCCCAATCGCGCCAGACCCGATGACAATGACTGACTCGGGCAGTTTTTCCTGCAAAATCGCTTCAAGATAGGTGACAACTTTCTCGCCATCCACTTTCCATGCACCGGGTACTGCGGATGTGGCACCTGTGGCGACGATAATGTTCTCCGCCTTCAGTTCTGTCGCTTTGCCATCTTTATCGGTAACCGTGACTGTATCTTTGGCGGTAAGTTTTGCCGTGCCCATCTGCACACTGATGTTATTTTTCTTCATCAAAAAGCCAATGCCCTTCACAAGCCTGTCCGAGACCTGCCGGCTGCGCCTGGTGGCGGCGCTAAAATCGATTACCAGATTGTCGAAGGAAAAACCAAATTCCTTGCCGCGTTCGCGCAAGGTGTGAGCCACTTCGGCATTCTTCAGCAGCGCTTTGGATGGGATGCAACCCACATTCAGGCAAACGCCGCCTAACCACTGTTTGTCCACAATTGCGGTTTTCTGACCCAATTGCGCCGCGCGGATCGCGGCTACGTAACCGCCCGGACCAGCGCCAATTACGATGACATCAAAAACTTCAGCCATATACGATCTCCTTGTATAAATAAAATACTGAGATTTCACTACGCTAAATGATTACCAGCGGACTCAGCTACTTGGCTTGAAACAAACTTTAGCAAAGAGCCATGTGGATACGATTTGATTGCGACATACACCCCGGTAGTTAAAAGGATGAGTAGTTTTCAAAATAATTGCCGTAATCGAAGCAATATAATGGTTGCGAAAACCAGCAAGTAATGACGGCAATCGAATTGAGAATCGAGATAATCGTGGACATTGCTGCCTTTAATGCCGAATTTGTTTATTGGGTAAAACTATACTGATTGACAAAGCATATTTCCTATGTTATCATAAAATTGTAATCTGTTAACAGTTGACTTTATGCAATTCTCTTACGTTTTCATCCAATCCAATCCAATCTACCTGATATAAGGACAACTCCATGACTGAAACTCTACCCAAAAACGAAACCGTTGATAAGCCTGAGTCTCACAATTCCCTCGGGGCGATATTTCGACGTATTTTTGCAATACCGGAGATAGGGGTCTTGATTCCATTCCTGGGGTTTGTCCTGATTTTTTACTTTATTAACCCCGCCTTCCTTTCTCCAGCTAGCGTAACCACGATGCTGCGAGCAATGTCGTTTGTAGGTGTCATCGCTATCGGCCAAACATTCTTACTCATATCCGGCGCCTTCGACCTTTCGGTTGGAGCGGTAGCTGGATTGTCAGGGATTATTTGCAGTTATGCGATGGTTAATATGAGCCTGCCTGTTCCAGTAGCAATCTTGATGGGGCTGGCAACTGGCGCAGTAGTCGGATTGGTCAATAGTTTTGTAGTGCTCAAACTGGGCGTACCGGCTTTCATCGCCACGTTGGGGATGATGAACATTGCCAAAGGAATCACTTATTTGATTTCAAAGGGATACACCATCTATCCATTGCCCGAATCTGTCCAACAGTTTGGTACTGCGGAACCTTTCAATATCTCATGGAGTTTCTTCATTTTTGTGATACTGGCCATTGTAGCAGGATTTGTTTTGAGCCGCACCACCTATGGCCGCAAACTATATGCGGTAGGCGGAAATCCGGAGGTAGCTCGTTTGGCTGGTATCAATCCGGCTGCCATTCAGTTGTCCGGTTTCGTGTTAGTTGGGATGTGTGCTTCACTCAGCGGTATGTTGATGATGTCGCGTATCGTTACTGGAAGCCCTACCGTTGGTTTGGGATGGGAGATGAATGTCATTTCGGGTGCCGTGATAGGTGGGGTCAGTTTATTTGGTGGCTCGGGTTCAATTCCGGGCGCAGTCATCGGCCTCCTGACCATGCAAGTCGTCACAAGTGGCTTGGTAGTAGTCAAAGTGGATCCTTACTGGCAAACAATCGCAGTGGGTTTGATTATGATTATTGCAGTCGCCATCGATATCTTGCGCCGCAGATCTAAAACCAACGTTCTCTAATTCGGTAGGGACCTTGCAAGGATATTAACAGTCCGGTTTCGAATCGGAATACTCTCCGAGGCTGGAAGTGAATTACCCAACTAGCGAAAATTGGAAATCACGGAACTGAATAACTGTTTACTCTCTGCCAAGTGTGTACAAGCCTGTCAATTAAACAAAAGGAGGTATCGCACAACCTTAATATACGATGTCTGGTGTTGTGTTTTGTCCGAATCAAATGCTATATAAAATATATAACATCGTCTAGCCAACCCTTATTCTATGTTTGAGGAGAAGGAAATGAATACAAAGAAAGTACCATTTGGAGTTCTTTCGTTTCTGCTCGTTTTGTCGGTAATTCTAGCTGCTTGCGCTCCAGCTGCTCCAGTGGCCGCACCTGCCGCACCAACTGCTGCTCCAGTGGCGGCAAAAGGGCATCATATTGCCTTGGTGCAGTTCCTGAAGGGACACCCAGTGCATCGCTTGATGCAGTTGGGATTCCAGGATGGCTGCAAGGCGCGTGGTTATGATTGTGAAATGCTCTTAACAGACAGCACCAATGGCGTGGAGATGATCCCGCTGGCGGAGCAGGCGCTGGCCGAGCCAGTGGATGGTATCGTATTCTATGCGTATGACAACAGCTTCTTCCCGACCATCAAGAAGTTCAAGGACGCCGGCATCCCGATCGTGACACCGCACTTCACAAGCTTCAAGCAGGAAGAATCTGGCTTGACTGCCGTAGTCGGTGCCGATGTGGTGCAATATGCCAAGGCGGCCGCAGATGCGATGGGCGAGAAATTGGCTGGCAAAGGCTCAGTA
>JAPLGT010000178.1:17150-42524 GCA_026390035.1 Chloroflexota bacterium | reverse complement strand
CGCCCCATTCACACTCATACACAAATTTCTTTTCCGAGTACAATTCTCGATGGGTTCTCATGGCGCGCTCCTTTTGTCAAAAATAAGTTTGCCATGAGTTCCCCTTTTTTTCAAGTCAAAAGCAAGTTATGCGGTACTGCGTATTTACGTATTTGTTCAATCCCTATGAACTCAGTGCCAGGTTTCCGTTTCTAATCCCGACTGTTGTCTCAGATGTTTTTCAACAAAATAATATTTTAACTCCTCACATTTATTATGCAGGCCAGGTTACAGGGTTATTTTTCAGCGCCCCATTCTTACTTCTCGCCTTTTTTTACCCGCTTTCCAAAAAATCTTTCACTGACACGCAAAACTCATTTGTTTTGCCCCAGGCCAGGCTGTTTTTATTTTTTTCTCTGGCAGGAACATGCCTAACTGGTTTTTCTGTGATTTTATTTTATTTCTTTGGACAAACACGCTTTCTCGGAGATATTATTTCGCAGTTTACACTGATTGCCATTATGGGCTATTGGCAGCTTAAAGTTGAAAATATGACATTCAAAAGTATTCGGGCGAAATTCTTTCTTTTTGGAGCTAATATTTTATTGGTCGTGAGCCTTATGACTGGTTTACTCCTATCCTTCTCCGGTGAGCAGAACCGATTTCAGAAATTGAACCCGAATTTTTTTGAAAAAATCGATCTTGTTGTAGACCAGCTGCTCAAAAAATGATGCGTATTCAAGACAGGAACTCTATGAAATGATGTCAAAACCAATCTTCCAAAAATTGCAAAATAATAAATTTACACTTCCTGGCATAATTCTCACCCTGGTTTTGTTGGCCTATGGCTTACTAGCCCCGTGGCAAGGTTTTTATTGGGATGATTGGCCGTTTGCCTGGTTACTCCGCTCTTTCGGTCCTTATGAATTTATCGAAGCTTTTCGTCCTTTTCGCCCATTTCTGGGCTATATTTTTTCACTAACCACATTTTTATTCGGTGGTACCCCTTTTGCATGGCAGTTAGTTGGGCTGGTTATTCGTTTTCTTTTGTCTTGTTCTCTCTGGACTGTATTCAAGCTGGTCTGGCCATCTCAAAAATGGAATTCGATTTGGATTGTTTTGTTATTTACTGTCTTCCCAGGTTATCAACAACAGTGGGTTTCCCTGACCCACGTCAATCAAGAACTAATTCCATTGCTCTGGTTGGTTTCATCTTTTGCCGCTGCTGCTTACGCTGTTCGCAATCCTCAAAAAAAAATCCCCTTCACATTACTTGCACTGTTTTTACAAGCCATCGGACTTTTCTCGACCGAATATTTTTTTGGGATCGAGATATTGCGGCTTTTTTTTCTCATTGTAATTCTTTCGGAAACAGCAGCGATTTCGAAGGAACTAATTCGAAAAATCTTCTTCAATTGGTTGCCTTATCTGCTCATCTGGGTGGGTAATGCTGTTTGGCTTTATTCTTATCATCATTCTACAGCGTACCAATCCTATGATATTGATATATTTTCAAGGCTTTCGATATCCCCTCTTTCGTTAGTTAATGAAGCTCTGGCAACCATATCAATTTCTGGATTTATGTCCTGGTTAAACACATTCCAAATCATTTCAAGCATTGACGGCTCAGCAACCCAGGCCTTTTCGCTGCTGATTTTATTGTTTTCGGGCGCGCTGGTTTTTTTCTACATGCAGCCAGCTGATGGAAAAAACACTGTTCAAGACACCTCAAAAAATGATAAATGGGGACTCCAGGTGACTTTTATAGGTCTGGTTGCGATTTTTGCGGGTCGCCTGCCTTCATGGGCCGCCGGGTTGCCCTTAAAACTTGAGTTTGATTACGATCGTTTCATGCTTTCAATCATGCTTGGAGCAAGCATGTTTATTGTCGGGCTGGCTTCATTAATTTTCCAGCATGGAAAACGGAAAATCTTGATTCTAAGTTTGGTAATTGCCTTTTCAACTGCATACCAGTTCACCGTATCAAATTCTTTCCGCCGCGACTGGAATAATCAAAGAACTTTCTTCTGGCAGCTGGCCTGGCGTATACCTGCGCTCGAAAAAAAGACAGCACTCTTAACGTATGAATTACCAATAAAATATGCCTCAGATTTTCAAATCACCGCACCAATCAATTGGATGTATTCATCATCGATAGCCAATCGAGAACTCCCCTACTTGTTACTGTATATTAAAAGTAGAATTAATTCACCAGCCCTGCCTTCTCTAAAACCTGATTCCCCGATTGAACTGCAGTATCGAACTACAAAATTTTCAGGCAATACATCCAACACTGTTGTGCTTTATAAGGAAGCGGATGGCTGTTTGCGAGTGCTTGATTCCGTTTATGGAAATTCTGAAACAGTCCCAGGCGCAAATTATTATTTGACCGATGCCATACCGCTTTCTAATCCAAATCAGATCCTGGCAGGCAGCCCTCAACCGGTTTTAGATGAAACTCTTTTTGGCAAAGAGCCTGCTCACGACTGGTGCTACTATTATGAGAAGGCCGAGCTGGCTCGCCAACAATCTGATTGGAAAACAATTGTAAAGTTACACAAACATGCCCAAAAAGCTGGCCTGACAGTCTCCCTGCCCGTTGAAAATTTTCCCTTTATTGAAGCTTATGCCAATGCTGGTGACCTGAAAACCGCTCTGGAATTGACTCAGCAGACCGTCAAACAACAAAAAGAACTCTGCCCTGCCATCAACTCACTTTGGGATCGCATATTCCAAAGCTTGCCACCTCAAACCTTCAATCTGGATGAAATTAAAAAGCAGTTTCGCCTGGATGGCTGTAAACTTTAGCTCTGGCTCTTCAATGCCAAAAATAACCTGATTTACATTATGTCCAGATGGGATCATCAGCGTTCATTTCATCTACACAAAAAAACAATTCATTTCTGTTTTTACTCTTAATAGCGGCTCCCTTGCCTTATGCGTAACAAGCGCAGTAATTTGAGGGGTTCTTGCGGGTGTTTTTATCACGCATAAGTGCCGAATGGACGAATGACACCCAGTTTCTTTGATAAGCAGCGCGAAAAAGCGCTGTTAAAAACTCGCGTGGTGCAGCAGGCAGAGTTAAAGTCGATGCGGCAGAGAATCGCCCTGATTGATTGTCTCCCACTAATCTGATCCGTCAAAAATAAGGGTTAAATGGCACATGCTTAAAATTCTAATCCGTGGCAGTGGTGATATCGGCTCGGCCGTCGCCTGGCATCTGTTCCAAGCCGGATACAGCCCCGTCCTGCACGACGAGCCCCATCCCAGCGCCACCCGCCGCAAAATGGCCTTCAGCGACGCTATCTTTGATGGCCGTGCTGAGCTGGAAGGACTGAGTGCCCAACGTCTGGACGACATGCAGCAATTGGAACCACTCCTGGCCACCCGCACCTGTGTTCCGGTATTGACCTGTGACTTCATCAGCCTGCTGCAAAGTTACCAACCCCAGGTGCTGATCGACGCCCGGATGCGCAAGCATGTCCAACCAGAAAACCAGCTCCAGCTTGCCGCACTCACCATCGGGCTGGGCCCCAACTTCAACGCCGGGGAAAACGTCCAGATCGCGATCGAAACCGGGCGCGGCGAAAACCTCGGGCAGGTCATCCGCCAGGGCAGCACCCAGGCCCTGCAGGGTGAACCGATCGAACTCGGCGGACACGCCCGCGAACGCTATCTCTACGCCCCCGCCAGCGGCTTGTTCCAAAGCGACTGCCAGATCGGGGAAAACGTCACCCAGGGCCAGATCATCGCCCACCTGAACGGGAGCCCCCTGCCCGCCCCACTGACCGGCGTCCTGCGCGGCCTGACTCGCAGCGGGATCCAGGTTAGCGCCCGGACCAAGATCATCGAAATCGACCCGCGCGGCCCGGCAGCCCAGATCAGCGGCATCGCCATGCGCCCGGCTCGCATCGCCCAGGGCGTACTCAACGCCATCGCCACCAGCACCAACCTCCCCCAAAAACCGTAAATATTTGCGCTTATCCGCGTGAAACGTACTTTCATCCAAGCTCCCCAACGGCCTGAGCTGTTACAAGACAGCTGCTTTGCGCGCCAATTGGCAGGATTTTACAATCATTTTACAACCACCACACACGCACATAACCCCCAGGGTCTAGAATAGTCTTTGTAAGCTCAATTTCACAAACAGGAGAAAAAAATGAGCACAAACCTACGCAAGATCGTTCTTGGTACCCTGATCGCCGCACTGACCATCGCCGCCATCGCTACCGCCATGCCCCTCAACAGCGCTTCCGCCGCCGGGTCTGCTGAAACTGCCACCCCGCCCGCAGCGCGCCCAACCCGTAACCCCGCCCTGGCAAACACACACATCGAGCTGGCCTTCGCCCGCCAGCAATATAACCTGCAGCGCATCGGGCTGGAACTGAGCGGATCATCCGAACGGATCAGCCAGGGTCAGAGCCTGCTCGATAGCGCCAAAGCCAAAGGCAAAGATGCCTCTGCCGTGCAAACTGCCTTCGATGCCTTCAAAGCCGCACTCGTGACCGGCCAACCGCTGTACAATCAGGCCAAAGCCCTCGCCACCACCCACGCTGGCTTCGACACCAGCGGCAAGGTCACGGACGCAGAACAAGCTAAAGCGACCCTCAAAGGCATCAATGAGGCCCTCAAACAATACCGCGAAACAGTAGGCAGCGCCTTCAAGACCCTGCGCGAAGCCACAGACGCCTTCCGCAAAGCCAACCCGCGCCCCACCAAGACCCCGGTCAGCCCCACCAGCGGCGGATAAGTTCCAACCAAAATCAAGTCTCAATCCTGGTGCAGGGGCGCAGTGTGCACCCCTGCACCAGCCATTCCAGACATTCAGAGCATGCATCCAATCGTAATATTCAGAAACTCCATGCCAGCCTCGATCGCCACCCGGCCAACAATCAATCTTTCCGCTATCCGTCAACCAGCAGCGGACACCTTTACCAACCGCCCGCCCAAATGATGTAAAATCAAGCCACCATTCAAATCAAAGGCGCCCCATGGATACCATCCTGCTTGTCGATGATGAACCCTCAATCGTCTCCCTCGCCAAAATGTACCTTGAGCGCGACGGTTTTCGGACCGAATCCGCAGAAAACGGCTTGCTCGCGTTGGAAAAAGTCGAAAAGATGAAACCCGACCTGATCGTGCTGGATATCATGCTGCCAGGCGCGGATGGTTTCGAAGTCTGCCGGCGCCTGCGCGGAGCTGGCAACCAGACTCCCATCATCATGCTGACCGCCCGCGATGAAGACATCGATAAAATCATCGGGCTCGAACTCGGCGCCGATGACTACCTGACCAAACCATTCAACCCGCGCGAATTAGTGGCGCGGGTCAAGGCCATCTTGCGCCGCATCGACCGGCCTGCCTCAGCGGGCAGCAGCCCACTGCACTTCGCCGGGCTGACGATCGACCTGGAACGCCGCGAGGTCAGCCTGAACGGCCAGCCCATCAGCCTGCGTACCCAGGAATTTGACCTGCTGCTCAGCCTGGCAGAACAGCCCGGGCGCGTCTTCACCCGTGAGCAACTGCTCGAAAAAGCCTGGGGCTTTGATTTTTACGGACAGACCCACCGTCGATGTGCACATCGCCCAACTGCGCAAACGCCTGGCGGGCAGCCCGCTCAAAATCGAGACCGTCACCGGTGTGGGCTACAAATTGATCGCTGAAAATAACTGAGCAGACCATGTTCGCTTCCCTGCGCTCCCGTCTCTGGCTGACCTACGCCCTCTCCATCCTGACCGCCCTGCTGGTGGTGGCGGTCATTTTTCTCATCTACCTGCTGGACAATCCGCTCGTTTACCGCCAGACCAAAATACGCCTGAGCTCTGCCCAGGGCTTTTTGCTGGCAAAACAATCCACCTGGGCCAACCTGCCAGCCGCTCAACTGCAGTCCACGCTGATCGCCCAGGCCCAGGAACTGGATGTGCGCCTGCTGCTGGTCAACCCTCAGCGAAAAGTATTCTTTGATACACAGGATGAATCCGGAAACTCGCTCGAAATCCGGCCTCTCTACCGGCTATTTCGCCTGAACCAGGTGCTGACAGACTCGAAGGGCCGGCCCTGGCTGTACGTGACCCGCCGGCTCGACAACGGCAATACCCTGGTTCTGGCCGCACTGCGCCCCAAGGTTTCTTTCTGGACGATCTTCACCGATGAGCTGGTGCCGCCATTATTTTGGGGCGGCGCACTGGGGCTGATCCTGGCCCTGATGCTGGCCTACTGGATGGCGCGTTGGGTGGCAGACCCACTGCAGCAAGTCGTCAACGCCACGCGCCAATTTTCCGGTGATCAGGCTAAACCCCTGGCAATTAAGGGCCCGCAGGAAGTGCAGGCCCTGGTGGATGCCTTCAACCAGATGACGGCCCGCGTCCAGAGCAGTCAGCAGGCCCAACGTGAATTCGTCGCCAACGTCTCTCACGAACTCAAGACCCCGCTCACCTCCATCCAGGGCTTTTCGCAAGCCATTCTGGATGGCACCGCAGCCTCAGCAGAAGACCAGAAACAATCTGCCCAGGTTATCTATGACGAAGCCGCGCGCATGCACCGCCTGGTGCTGGATCTGCTCGACCTGGCCCGCCTGGACGCTGGCATCGCCAACCTCAAGCAGACCCCGGTCGATTTGCCCGCCCTGCTCAACAGCGTCGGCGAACGCTTCGCACTGCAAGCCCGCCAGAACAATATCAGCCTGGAAATTCACGCCAGCGCCTTGCCGGCCATCACTGGCGATGGCGACCGCTTGGCCCAGGTCTTTACCAACCTGGTCGATAATGCCCTCAAATTTACACCCGCCGGTGGGCGCGTTGCGGTGGAAGCCAGCCAGACCGGCAGCAGCATCGAAATATGCATCACCGATAGCGGCGCCGGCATCCCGCCCTCAGCCATTCCGCACGTTTTCGAGCGTTTCTACCAGGTGGATACTTCGCGCCAGGGCGGCAAACAGCATGGCGCCGGTCTGGGGTTGGCCATCGTTCATGAAATCGTGCGTGCCCACCACGGCAGCCTCACCGTCCGCAGCAGCCCAGGACAGGGCAGCCAATTCACCGTCCAACTGCCGGTAGGCGCAGGGGATAAGTACAGCTGATGGGTGATGGGGAAGAGCGGATAAACCATATATAAACCCGATGGATTCCCAGCCCCAACCCCACCCGCCACTGAAACCCGAGAGCCGGTAGACCAAATAAACGAGTATAATGAAATTAGACGAAACAAACCGCTACCCTCGGGGAGTTAGTTCAGGCAGCGCTTGTTGCTCTAACAGCAGGCGCTGCTGCTTATTTAATACCCAGGTGTTTACAATCCCCCCCGCGGTTTGGAGGCGCTCTCGGCTGAGACGGGGCGGCTGGAAGAGATATATCGTCAGAAAGTCGCGGCGCCGGATGAACTCAAAAAATCTGTTTTGGCAAAGGCGTTTGATGGCGAGATGTAGAGCGCCCCATCCGCCCTGCGGGCACCTTCCCCAAATGCGACTGGGGAACGTCGAATTTGGGGAAGGAAACAGCGTGGAGTATTGCTGAAAATAAAAAATTTTCAGCAATACTGGTCTTGTCCCTCCCCCGATTTCGACCCGCTGGGCTTGCGGGGCGCAATCGGGGGAGGTTAGGAGGGGGCCTGCCATTGAACTGCAGAGCCAGAATGGTTAGGTGCAAACCCCTCACGCCATTTAAAAAACTGGATCTGCAAGAATTTCTGGGGGAGTGTTGCGCTTTGGCCAGAAAAGGATACAATTGATTTGTAATCCAGCTAATTTATTGTCAGCATGCTCCGGATATTAGCGCGCAGGTCAATTTTAGATGAAGAAGAAGCCGAACCACCAACTGTATTTAAAGGTACTGAACAGCCAGAACCAGATCCTCGAAGCGAGCCAGGCAAAACACAGCCAGTTGGGTCACTTTCTATGCGATCGCGGTTCGGAGCTGCTGCCCGGGTCTGGTTCATCGAACCGAACTCGCAGGCCGGTCCTCCCCCTCAAAATAACGTTCGAATTAAATAATGACCTGATCGGATTCCCCCTTTTTTTATGGGCAGGCACTCCCCTTTTTCAATCTTGACGAGGCACTCCGTCAAGATTGGCCAGCATAAATCTTGTAGTGTGGAGCTGGGATATGAAGACTGACCCAATCAGCAATGTGCAATCCAATGGGGGATTCTCAAAGAATCAGAAGGCAGGCGGGCAATGACCAAAACAAAAACACTTAAACCGGTCTCAAACGTATCTGAGTTTGACCGATTTTTTGATCTGATTCCAGATCTGGTCTGTATCGCTTCCACCGATGGCTATTTCAAAAGGTTGAACAGTACCTGGGAAAAGACACTGGGCTTCAGCACGGAAGAACTGCTCAGCCAGCCCTATGCCAACTTTATCCATCCAGACGATCTTGAACCCACCAATCAGGAAGTCGCCAGACAGGTTGGCGGCGAAAAAACCATTAAATATACCAACCGATTTCGAACAAAACAGGGTTCTTACAGATTCTTGGAATGGAATGCTCTTGAAGCTGAAAATGGCTCGCTGTTATATGCGGTTGCGCACGATATCACCGAATACAAGGAAATTGAAGAAAAATTACGCCAGGGCCAGGAACGCTTTCAATGGGCGATGGAATCATCCCAGGATGGGTTGTGGGATTGGGACCTGGTGACAGACGAGGTTTACTACAGCCCGGCCTACTTTACCATGCTTGGATACCAACCAGGGTCATTACCTGGGCATGTTAGCACCTGGATAGATTTGATCCATCCCGCCGACCGGCAAAAGACGCTGGGTGCAAACCGGGACTGCATCGAAAACCGCTGTGAGCGTTTCCAGGTGGAATTTCGCATGCGGGCCCAGGATGGCAGTTGGAAGTGGATCCTGGGAAATGGCCAGGCCGTCAGCCGTGGTGCCGATGGCAAAGCGCTGCGCATGGTGGGCACGCAAACGGATATTACAGCGCGCAAGCAGTCCGAAGAGGCCCTGCGTCTTTCAGAATTGGACCTGCAAGAAGCCCAGACTGTTGCCCATATTGGAAGCTGGAAATGGGATCTCGAAAATAACGACGTATTCTGGTCGAAGGAAATGTATCGCATATTTGGGATCGATAAGAATTCCTATAGCGGGCGGTTGGGAGATGTTATCAAGCAAGTGATCCACCCCGACGATTTATATTTGGTGCTGCCTTCCAATGCTGCCGTGCTTGCCAATAAGCCGATTACATACCGCATCATCTGTCCGGATGGCTCGATCCGGTTTATTTGGGCAAAGTCTGGCGATACGGTTTTTGATCGGGATGGTAAGCCCGTCTTTCTGACCGGTGTGGCCCAGGATATCACTGAGCGCAAACTGGCTGAACTTGCGCTGAGCGAGGTGGAAGAGAAACAACGCCTGATCCTGGGAGCGTTGTTGGATAATGTCGTCGTGCTGGATATGGAAGGGCGGATCCAATATATCAATCATGTCACCGAGGGTTTCGACGAGCGGGAAGTGCTTGGTTCAAACTGGCTGATGTGGTTGGATGAACCCGATCGTATGAAGGCTGAACAAGCCATGCAGCAGACATTCACTTCAGGTGACCCAACCGAGATCGAATACCGCGCGATCGGTGCCGCAGGCGAAATGACCTGGTTCAGGGTTAAAATGGCGCGCATGCCACGCGCATCGGCTCAAAAAGTTGTGCTGATCGCGAGCGATATTTCTGCGAGCAAGCGCGCCGAAGCAGAACTGATCGAGAACGCGGAACGCTTTCGAACTCTCTTTGAAGATTCTCCGATTGCAATCTGGGAAGAAGATTTTTCATTGGTAAAAATTCAATTTGACCAATTGCGCCAGGCCGGCGTAACGGATTTTAGGGCATATTGGGATGCACATCCTGATGAGTTTGACGCGCTGCCAGGGCTTATACAGATCCGCGAATTCAATCAAGCCAGCCTGAAAATACTTGGATTGAATGGCAAGGAACATGTAATGCAAAGCCTGTCCGGCTATTTAACCGAAGATTCCAGGCAGTTTTTTAAAGATGAAATGGTGGCACTGGCAGAAGGACGGACCCTGTTCAATTGCGAAATCCCGTTCCGGAATATGCGTGGTGCGCATGTCATTATCAATCTAACCTTGAATGTTCAGCCTGGCAGCGAAGAGAGCCTGGCACGCGTGCTGGTTTCTTTCATTGATATCACTGAGCGTAGGAATGCTGAGAAAGCACTGCTGCAGGCCAATGAGCACCTGGCGCTGGCCCAACGTTCTGCCAAGGCAGGCCTCTGGGATTGGGATATAGAAAATGACCAGCTAAGCTGGTCTGCCGAACTCTTCCTTCTCTTTGGTCTGGACACGGTTTTACAGCCCAGTTTTGATATCTGGCGGAAAGTGATGCACCCTGAAGATCTCCAGCTTGCGGAAGACCGGATCAACCAGGCCATTCGCGAACACAACCTGCTGTATAGCGAATATCGCATCGTTCTGCCGAATGGAGAAATTCGCTGGGTCAGCGCTCTAGGAGACACCATTTATCATGCCGATGGCTCGCCCTGGCGCATGTCTGGTATTTGTATTGATATCTCTGAGCGCAAACGCGCCGATGAAGCCCTGCGTGAAAGCGAAGCGCGTTATCGCGGCTATTTTGACCAGGATATGGTGGGTGTAGCGGTTACTTCGCTTGAAAAAGAATGGTTGGATGTAAACCCGGCAATCTGCAATCTGTTAGGCTACAGCCGGGAAGCCCTATTCCAAAAGACCTGGGCTGAAATTACGCACCCCGATGATTTGGACCTGGATGTTGAACACTTTAACCAGGTTATGAGCGGAAAGATCAATGGTTATCGCCTGGAAAAGCGTTTTATCCGCGCGGATGGGCAGGTTGTTGATATCGACCTGGGGGTACGCTGCAAGCGCAAACCGGATGGCAGCGTGGATTACTTTATGGCGATGCTTTCGGATATCAGTGAACGCAAGCAGGCTGAGACGGAATTATTGCGTTATCGTGATCAGCTGGAAGCCCTGGTGCAAGAGCGCACGGCTGAGTTGGAAATCGCCAAAGAGCAGGCCGAATCGGCTAATCGCGCCAAGAGTGATTTCCTGGCGGTGATGAGCCATGAAATCCGAACGCCTCTGAATGGGGTGCTTGGATTGACTCAATTGACCTTGCAAACCAGCTTGAACGAAAAACAGACCGAATACCTGACCCATGTTCTGGCCTCGGGTGAGGCCTTGCTGACGATCATTAACGATATCCTGGACTTCTCGAAAATTGAATCTGGGAAATTCGAGATCGAGTCGATTGATTTCGACCTGGATGATGTGCTGCGCAGCCTGGCAAACCTGGTGGCTTTCAAAGCCCAGGAAAAAGGGCTTGAATTGGTCTTTAACACTTCGCCAGATGTTCCACGCCTGATGGTAGGCGACCCAGGCCGTTTCAGGCAGATCATCCTTAATCTGGTTACGAACGCCATCAAGTTTACGGATGCGGGCGTAATTGTGCTGAAAGCAACCGTGCTGGAGAAGACGGATGGGTATGCGCTGTTGGAGTTTTCAGTCAGAGATACCGGAATTGGACTTTCCCAGGATGAAATTTCGCAGTTGTTCCAACCCTTTTACCAGGTGGATTCATCCACCAGCCGCAAGCATGGGGGCACCGGTCTGGGGTTGACGATCTGTAAGCGCCTGATCAGCATGATGAACGGTGAGATCCGTGTGGAAAGCCAGCCCGGCAAAGGCACCATCTTTAGCTTTACTGTCCGGCTGAAGTGCCAGGATCGCGATGATCTGCAGCCGCTGATGGTGACACCTGACTTGCGAGGCCTGCATGTGCTGGTGGTGGAAGATAATCTTGAAGCATTAGAGTTTTTGCGGTTCAGCCTGGTTTCCCTGACGTTTGATGTGGAAATAGCTACCAGTTCGCTGGATGTTTTGAATTCGCTGCGGGCTGAAGACTCGCAAACCAGGCGTCCTGACCTGTTGATTGTAGATCGCCGCCTGCCCGCTGGTCAGGATGGCCTGGAGTTGGTGCAGCAAGTTCGCAGCCTGCCCGGGTTGGAAGATTTGCCGGTGATCTTGCTGCTGCCACCCGCCGCTGACAGCAGCCAAAGCCTGAACTTAACCGGCAAGAATGCTGTGCTGATCAAGCCGGTCACAGCCTCGTCGTTATTCGATGCGGTCATGCAAGTCTTTGGGCATACAGATCAGCTGCCGGCCTGGCGCAAGCAGCGGGCTGCGGCGATTGAGTCGTTGGAAGCGCTGCGAGGCCGGCATTTACTGCTGGTGGAAGATAACGAAATTAACCAATTGGTGGCCCGCGAGTTGCTGGAAAAAATGGGTTTGACGATTTCGCTTGCCAATAATGGGCACGCGGCCGTCAGCATGGTTTTGAACGGCAGCTTTGATGCGGTTTTAATGGATATTCAGATGCCTGGCATGGACGGCTACGAAGCGACCCGGCGCATCCGTGCAGAGGCGCGTTTTGGTTTTGACCAGCTGCCCATCATTGCCATGACTGCGCATGCCCTGAGTGGTGATCGCGAGAAAGCCCTGCAGGCAGGCCTGAATGACTACATTTCCAAACCAATCGATGTGAGTGAACTCAGCAAGGCTTTGCTGCGCTGGCTGTTGTCTGGCAGCCCAGCCCAGCCGGCGGGGGGGCTGGCGCTGGTCAGCGAGGCTGGTAAAGGCCTGCAGGTTATACCCACCTCAGAGATCCTGGAACTGGATACCCAGGCCGCGCTGCGGCGGCTGGGCAATAACCAGAAATTATATGAAAACCTGTTGAAACTTGTGCGCGATAACCATTCTGAAGCTGCCAGAAATATCGGCGCGGCAATCCAGGCCCAGGATATTCCGTTGGCCCACAGGCTGGCGCACACCCTCAAGGGTTTGGCTGGCACGATCGGCGCAAACGAACTGCGCGAAAAGGCTCTGCAGTTGGAAAAGGCACTCGCTGAGCGGCAAGAACTGCGCTATCAGGGCTGCCTGGCAGATGTGGAAACTGCGCTGACAGCGGTGATGATGACTCTGAATAGCCTCATCGATAGTTAGCGCTGTAGAGTTGCTGATGGGTGTTTTTGCCCAACACTGGAACCCTGTGACGATATTTGGCTGTGATATTATTGCCTTAATGAAATTCCCTGGTTGGATAACCCCGTCAGCTGAGCTGGCCTGCTGGGTGCCCAAATTTTGAAAAACGAAAACGGAAAAATGGTGATGATTAGCTGGATGAAAAACTGGATCAGGCCGCCCGTTTTTGAGGGAGAAGAAGAGAAGAGCTACCGGGCCAGCCTGCTTAACGCCATATTGGTGGCCGGTTTATTATTTACCTGGCTTGTTCTGATTGGTAACCTGCTGGACCGGCAAACGCCAATCAGAAATTACGTGATTGATCTTGTGATTCTCGTGCTGGTCCTGCATTTTCGCAGGGAGTTGTTCAAGGGTCGGATTGGATATGTAGGCATAGGGCAGCTGGTGGCCGAATATGCTGCGATCATCGCGATTATTGCCAGTGATGGCACGGTTCGCGCCCCGGCTACAGCAAGTTTTATTTTGTTGGTGATCGTGGCGGGTCTTCTGTTTGACACGCCTGGGGTTGTGGTCGCCACACTCGCAGCTTCGCTGGCGGTGGCGGGCCTGGTATGGGCCCAAAATGCAAATATTCTGCCCCGCCCGGATCTGACGGTCTCGGTCATGCACTGGTTTGTGTTTACAGTTACGTTTGGCCTGACCGGCGGTCTGGTTTTATTTGCGCAGCGATTATCGAGCCGAGCGCTGAAACGTTCCATGGTCGAGGCCCGCAAGCGTGAACGTATTGAAGCAGAACTACGCAAACTTGTCCGGGCTGTGGAGCAAAGCCCGGCCTCGGTTGTGATTACCGATCTGGATGGGAACATTGAATATGTCAATCCGAGTTTTACCAATGTGACCGGCTATAGTTTGGAAGATGCGCTTGGGCAGAATCCGCGGTTTTTGAAAACCGACCTGACCCCGCCTGAAAGGCACCGCCAACTGTGGCGGACGATCTCAGCCGGTGGCGAATGGCGCGGTGAGTTTGTTAATCGCAGAAAAGACGGCAGCTTATATTACGAATCCGCCATCATTTCGGTGATCACGGATCGGGATGGTGTGCCCACGCATTACCTGGCAGTCAAAGAAGATATCTCTGAGCGCAAACGCCATGAAGATGATTTGCGCGCCAGCGAGGCGCGTTATCGCTCCTTGTTTGAACAGACCCATGATGCGGTCTTTATCATGGGTCTGGATGGTAAATATCTGGCTGCCAATCAACGCGCAGCTGACATGCTCGGGTACAGCATAGATGAGGTCCTGGAGCTTTCGGTGGCTGAGACTTCGGCGGAACCGGTAGAAACCGAAAGCGTGTTTACACGGCTGCTGGCAGGTGAAGATATTCCCCTGTATGAAAGAAATTTTCGAAAAAAAGATGGCCAGGTGTTTCCCGCGGAAGTTAATCTGGAGCTTGTCAGGGCGAAAGATGGGAAAGCTTTGCATATCCAGAGCGTGATCCGTGATATCAGCCAGCGCAAGCAGGCGGAAGATACCCTCAAAGTTGCCAATCAAGAATTGAATTTACGGATTATCCAGGTGGAAAAGCTGCAGGCTGAATTGCGCGAACAGGCCTTGCGCGATGCGCTGACCGGGTTGTATAACCGGCGCTATTTGAATGATGCGCTTGAGCGTGAGCTTAACCGCGTGCAGCGCGAAAACAGCGTCTTAAGTGTGATCGCAATGGATACCGATTTTTTCAAGCATATCAATGATACCTATGGGCACCAGGTGGGCGACCGAGTCCTGGTGGAAATTGCCGGGATCATCAGGAAGGCTACGCGCGGTTCAGATTTTAGCTGTCGCTATGGCGGCGAAGAGTTTCTGCTGGTTCTGCCGGGGGCCACAAGCGCCTCGGCTAAAAAGCGTGCCGAAGAGATCAGACAAACTTGCGAAGAGCTTGTCATGTTAGAAAAAGGGCATGAAATGCGCCTGACCATTTCTTTTGGTGTGGCGACCTATCCCATGCACGGGCACACTTCGGATGAGATATTAATCAAAGCAGATAAAGCCCTCTACCAATCCAAGCGCTCCGGACGCAACCGGGTGACGATCTGGGAGCTGGGTCTGGGCTAGGTGACTGCAGCGAAAATCTAAATATGCAGGCTTCGCAGCTGCTCTGTCTCGCAAAAATCCAGTTACTCTGCCAACTGGGAATTCCAGATTTTCAATGAAGCCCGTTTTTCCCACACAGGTTGCTGGCTGGCCGGTTTACAGATTACTTACACCTGATGATTATTGCAAATCCATTGCGGAAATATTGTATAATCCACTTGTGGCCAAACTAAGCAGATTTTTCGGGGTTATTCTTGCTGTTTGCATTTTATTGATATCTGGAACGTCGTCCCATGTGGAAGCACAGCGCATTGGACCATATTTTGCAGACACAGGGCACAGCGTTAGTGGAGAGTTCTGGAGCTATTACCAGGGCATCCCAAATGCTGCTTTTGTGTTTGGATCGCCCATTACTGAACAGTTTAGCGATGCCCGCACCGGACGATTGATCCAATATTTTCAACGCGTACGATTTGAGCTTTACCCTGAAAAACCCCCTGGCCAGCGTGTGGTACTTTCCACACTGGGTCCTTTGGTCTACGAGCATACCCCACCCAAGAGCGCCATCAATACTTATAACCCGATTGCCTGTAGAGTTTATAGCGAAACCGGGTTTTCGCTTTGTTATGCCTTCTTGGAATTTTTCGACCGCAACGGCGGCGAAGCCATTTTCGGCAAGCCTGTCTCCGCTTCGGTATTCTACAATGACCGGATCGTGCAGTATTTTGAACACGCTCGTTTTGACTGGTACCCTGAATACCCAGAAGGGCAGAAGGTGGTGCTGGCGCAGTTGGGACGTATCTATTTTGATATTGTGCCCGAAGATTCGAGCCGCTTAAGACCCGTGGATGGGAAAAATACCCAGGGGAACATTAAGTCAATCCAGGCGCGCGCTTTTACCTGGAAGGCGATTACCCGGTTAAACGACCAGCAGGTAGTCTATGTGGTTGTGCAGGACCAGACTCTCAGCCCGGTGATGAATGCAAGCGTGGTTGTGAAGGTCACCTGGGCAACGGGCGAGACTGAGAGCTTTTCGCAGAATACCAATGCAAATGGGGTCGCAATCTTGCCTTTTCAGGTGCAGGCGCAAGCGCATGGCAGCCTGGTTCAGATTGAGACCGATGTTTTGTTCCAGGGCTTAACCAGCCGGAATATAACTTCCTTCCGGATCTGGCAGTAGGGCGCAGAAGCCAGGGGGCTGATCTAGGTTTTTAGCAGGTGTATGGAATGGCCGCTGATTTCAAAAAAACGCTGCAGGGTTTTGCGTGAGAGCAGCAGTGTGGCAGTATTGACCAGAGGGTGGCTTTGAAATAGTTCTTCTTCCCAAATTTCAGCATCCAACCAGAGTTCCACCTGGTGTTCGTTGTCGTTGACCAGCCCCAGCATGGTGACCGAGCCGCGTGTGACGCCCAGCAGGCGCGCCAGGTTTTCTTCGGATGCAAAGCGCAGCCTGGGAACCCCGATTTGTTCGCCCAGACTGAGCAGGTCCATGGTTTTTTCGCAGGCGGTTACCACCAGAAAGAAGCGCCGGCCTTTTTTATCGCACAGAAACAGGTTTTTGGTGCTGACGGCCGGTTGTTGCGAGCGGTGCAGCTCGGCTTCGGCGCAGGTGAATACGGCGGGGTGCTCAAAGCGCTGGTAGGCTATGGCGTGTGTATCGAGAAATTCCAACAATTCATTTTCGGTCAGCATGTTTTTTCCAATGGTTGCGGGGGCTGCTCAGAAAGATCACCCGCGTAAGTGGTTGGCTGGAACGCGGATTTTTGCAAAATTCCACAAAAGGCTCTTTTACCCTTTCCCGTTTTTTGGGGCAGGGGGCTGGGTTATTGCCTGAGCCTGGATACCCGTGAGTAATTTGACAATGTTGCATCGAAAAAATGTTTTATTAATTCACCGTATTTACCCACGAGCTCTTCGTTTTGGCACTTAACCATCCTTGTTCTGCTTCCGCAAATCTTGAACTGCTGTCCGCCATGATCGGCGGTCCGAAACAGATCGAGATCGCGGAAGCGATCGTCGCACACTTCAAGGGCGACCTGCACCTACTCCTTCAAGCCTCGGTCTTGGAACTGGTCTCCATCATGGCGTTGGCGAAGCGACCGCCGCGTGCATCAAGTCTGCGCTGGCTTTATTACGTCGCTTTCAGGTACTGGGGAGTGACTTGCCTTCGCCTTACGCCCGGCTTTATTTGTGTACATGCGCTGGTCAGCAAGTGTAAACGCTTCGATCAAGTTGTTTTTCTCAGCAGTTGCCGTGCCGAGCGATAACTGCACGGGAGGCAGATCAGGATGTTCGGCATTGTGTTTTGCCAGCTGCTCATGAACGCGCACCAACATCTGTTCCGCGCTTGCCGAATCTGTGGATGGCAGCAATACCGCAAACTCATCCCCGCCAATACGCGCCAACACATCGGATTCGCGGAACACCGAGCGGAGTATGTTTGCGGTATGGCGTAAAAGATCATCGCCCATCGCATGTCCGAGGGTATCATTCGTGGCTTTCAAATAATCCACATCCGCGATGATGATGCTGGTTGGAAATTCGCGGCTGAGCGTCATCCGTGCCATTTCTGTTTCAAAAAAGGCTCGATTATAAATGCTGGTCAAGGCATCATGCGTGCTTTGATAGCGGAGTTGTTTTTCCGGCTGCTTGCGCTTGGTGGCATCCGTGACACTAAGGAATACGCCAGATACCTGCTCCCCATCCATGCGCACCGGCGCGTAGTGAAACTCGTAGTAAAGTTCATCGGCGTCCACTTTAAAACTTCTTTCGGCTTGTACCAATTCACCGTTCAGCGCGCACTGAAAATCACGGTCAAAATCTTCGCGGTCTCGCGGTAGGACCATTTCATATATTGAATCGCCCTGACGGATCTCTTTTCCAAAAGTTTTCACTGTCCGCTCATTTGCAACCTGGTTGAAAGATTGAACCTTACGATCAAGATCAATTAGCATGAAGGACTGGACGCTATTCGCAAAAATAGCCCTGAGATTTGCCTCGGATTTTTGCAGTTGCTCTTCTGCGTGCTTGCGCTCGGTGATGTCGCGGTGAAATGCCTGAATGATTTGTTCGCTACCGACAGGAATCAACCTCGTTGACACTGCCAGTGAAAAAACATGACCGTCTTTGTGGTAATGTTCCGTCTCAAACTCAATGGCTTCCCCTGCCATGATGCGCCGCATTCTTTCGGGTATTGCTAGTGCATTTTCAGGAGTATCCAGGTCTTATAAATTCATGCCCTGCATTTCTTCCACGCTGTAGCCATGCATTCTGGCGAATGACTCGTTGACCGCTAAAACTTTACCGTCGGCGGATAGATAGAAGATACCGTCACTGGCTTGTTGGAACAGGCTGCGATAACGCTCTTCGCTCGCGAGCAAAGATTCTTCGGCTTGTTTGTTATCCTGGAGCGCTTTTTCAATACGCTTGATATAGACTGCTATTACCGCCATCAATATTCCGACAGCGAACGCGGATGACGCGCCGACGACAATGTGTTCTGAATCGAAGTATTCAATTTCAGGATGTAAAATTGCATCAATGATAGCCCCCAGGTTTGCCATAAAGAGCAGGATGATGAATGCAATCATGCCCCGGACAATCACCCTGGTTCGTTGCGCGGTGAATCCTGTAGAAAATCCATTTTTATCCTTCATTTTGCGTATATCCTTCTTGATGAATAGCAAGGCCCAACCGGTCGTCACTCCATTCTGATGCTCGAACATTCTGACCAGTACTAACTTCAAAGAGATGGGGCCGTTTTTCGACCCACGGCTCTACTTGGTTTACCCGGTGATCGCCTTCTGACAATATGTGGTCCAACCAAACCATTGTTGTCCAACCAAAACTTGTTTCTTGCCAGTTGCCATGTGACAAGAATTGCTGGTCCAGCAGTTCCGGAATCCCAATTTTCTTGCCTTGTGCTAGCAAAACGGGTATGTCGTCCAATTGCTCTGTGGTTACCTGTAGATTACCTGCCATGCAGATGGCTTATCGCATTTTTCAAAACACGTCAAAATTTGACCGAACCATGAGTATATATGCACAAACAGACTCAATCAGGCTAGATCGAAGACTGGTCCGTCTTTGCAGGCCAGCCTGGGAAGGGCCGAAGGTCGCAGGCTGACAGCGCAAGCGCCACAATCTGCCAGGCCGCCGCAAGGCACCGGGGTCTCGATCAGTAGTTGGATGATGCCGCGGGCTGGGATGGGTTTTTTATTCGCATAGGCGCCATTTTGTTCTGGCGTGACCAGGTTCAGCAAGGCGGGCAGTTGTGGCCGGCGCAGATCGATGGCCAGATAAGCAGCCCAGGGCGCGGTTTCGGAGAGCGCAGCGAGTGGTTGAATTTCCAGGGCCAGCGGCAAGCCAGCCGGCGGTTGATCTGCCAGCAGTACCACACCTGCTTTTTGAGCCAGGGCAGGTTCGAGCAGCGCTAATACGCGCGCTCCGTTTCCGCCGAAAGCCACCAGCGCCACCTGGCGAGCCGAGGCTGGCAGGCTGAAGCCGTGCCCGAGTGGGCCGCGCAGATTGAGCCGGGCGCCCGGCAGCCAATGCACCGGCAGGGCTGGGGCCGCAAAGAAACCACCTGGGCAGATCCCGGCCGAATAGACCGCTTGCGCCAGGGCAGCCTGCTGATCAGAGTCGCAGGTTGCCAGCAGGTACTGCCCCGGCGCGGGGATCAGTGCCGGCGGGCAGGAGATGCGCGCCGCGCGGCGCCCATCCAGATAAACTTCTTCTATACAACCTTTTGCTGTGTGCATACGTAAAGTTAATGCTAACACGTTATAATCAAAGCAGAAAGAAGGAGAATCCTATGAATATTGCTCAAGTAATCCAATTTATTGCTTCCGGAGCCTGGCTGATTGTGATCGGCCTGGTTGTACTGATGGTCACCCGTTCCAGTCGTGGTCAGCCTGTCAAGGGCTTTTCGACCAGTGTGGTACTGATGATCATCGTCTCGGTTATGCTCAGCACGGTCGGCGCGGGTCTGGTCTTTATCGAACCTGACGAGATGGCCGTGGTGATCACAGCCAGCCAGGGTGGTATCCGCCCCGAGCCGCTGACCGCTGGTGTCCACTTCGTGATCCCGTTCATCGAACGTGTTGAACGCTACACGATTTTGCGCCAAACCTATACCATGTCTGCGGTTGGGACGGAAGGCCAGGTTTCCGGAGATGATTCGATCCAGGTGCGCACCAAGGATGGGCAGCAGGTCTTTATTGACGCCTCGGTCATCTATTCGGTTGATCCGAAGAAAGCCATTGACCTGTATCGCACCTGGCGCATGGGCTATGAAGATGGCCTGGTACGCCCGCAGTCGCGCGGCGTGATCCGTGATATTTCCTCGCAGTATGGGATTGAGGAAATCGTCAGCACCCAGCGCGCGGAGATGGAAAAGCAGATCACCGATCAGCTGACCCGAATTTTCGCGGATAATAACCTGATCCTGCAAGACTTTGTGCTGCGGAATATTCGCTTTAGCGATGAATATGCCAAGGCGGTTGAGCAGAAGCAGATTGCTGAACAGCAGGCTCAGCAGGCCAAGTTTGTGGTCGAGTCGAAGAAGCAGGAAGCCGAACAGGCCCGCCAGACCGCGCAAGGCGCGGCGGATGCGGTCGTGATCGCGTCAAAGGGCTCGGCTGAAGCACGGGTCGTGAATGCCGAGGCTGAAGCCAAGGCACTCGAGTTGATCGCGAATGTGCTCAAGCAGAACCCAACCCTGCTGCAGTACCAGTACATCACCAAGCTTTCTCCGAACGTTCAGATGATGCTGGTGCCCAGCAACGCGCCGTTTATTTTGCCACAGCTGCAGGTGCCCCCAGTCGAAGTGCCAGTCACAACCCCGTAACTGGTAGAACTTTTACGAGGCACAAGCAAGCCAGGAAATGTTGAAATCTGATCGTATCTACTCGTAGATTGAGCTGGCGGTAATTGGTTGATGGCACCGTTTTGCAGGTGTGGATGGTTTTAGAATAATGGTTGCCAGCGGCTGGTGAACTTTCCGGCCGCTGGTATATCCTTTTTTGGGAGCAAGCATGTCAGATGTAAATCCATCGGGCCGCCAGATCAGGTTGACGAGTCTGTCCAGCTGTGCTGGCTGAGCATCCAAACTAAATGCGGAAACGCTGGCGCAGGTTCTGCGTCCGATTGCAAATATTTTTAAGCCGGGCGATAGCCCGGATCTTTTGGTTGGGCTGGATGGACCGGATGATGCCGCGGTCTGGAAACTGGATGAAGAGCGCGCCCTGGTGGTGACCACGGATTTCTTCACGCCGGTAGTGGATGCGCCTTATGATTATGGCGCCATCGCAGCTGCCAATTCGCTCTCGGATATTTACGCGATGGGCGGCGTGCCTTTCCTGGCCTTGAATATTGCCGCGCTGCCGCCAGATCTTCCGGTGGAAATTTCCAGCGAGATTTTGCGTGGGGGCGCAGAAAAATGCAAACAGGCCGGGGTGGTGGTGGCGGGCGGGCACACTGTCCAGGATAAAGAACCCAAGTTTGGGCTGGTGGCGCTCGGGTTTGTGCATCCCAAGAAGATGCTCACCAAGAGCGGGGTCAGGGCGGGTGATGTGTTGGTGCTGACCAAGCCGCTCGGGTTTGGGGTGACCACCACTGCTATTAAGCGTGGCCTGGCGGATGAGGCTGATGTGTTGGAAGTGACCGGTTGGATGAGCAGGCTGAATCAGCTTGCCGGGCAGCTGGCAACCGAGTTTAACCTGCGCGGCGGCACAGATATCACCGGGTTTGGCTTGCTGGGGCATGGTTTGGAGCTGGCGCAGGCTTCTGGAGTCGGCATGCGTTTGCGCTTTAGCCGCCTGCCATTTATTTCCTGCGTGCGCAAATTCGCTGAAGCCTGGGCTTTTCCGGGTGGCACATCCGATAACCGCGCTTTTTACGGTGGGCGGGTGCATTTTGATGCGCAGCTGAGCGAGTTGGAGCAAATGCTGGCTTTTGACGCCCAGACCAGCGGCGGGCTGCTGCTGGCTGTGCCTGCTGAAAAATTGGCTGAATTTGAGCAGCGCGCCAGGGAACTTTCCCAGCCCATCTGGGTGGTGGGTGAAGCTCTGGATGGAGAGGCGATTGAAGTAACGCGCTAAGCCGGGTAGATCGACAGATCTGCGCAGCTGGTGCGGGTTTGAAGTGGTATTGAATGGAATAAAAGGGTAAACTATCTGCATGAACATTGGTATGGAAATTTTGATTATTTTTGGGTTGATCATCCTGAATGGCGTGTTTGCGCTTTCAGAGATAGCAGTCTTATCTTCACGCAAGGCACGTTTGCAGCAGCGCATTAATGAGGGTGATAGGGGCGCGCGGATGGCCTTGCGGCTGGCTGAGAACCCAAACATTTTCCTTTCCACCATCCAGGTGGGCATCACGCTGATCGGGGTGCTGGCTGGCGCAGTTGGTGGTGCGACCATCGCGGAGGCGCTCGGCACGCAGTTGGAACTGATCCCTATCCTGCAGCCGTACTCGCATTCGCTGGCACTCGGCACAGTGGTGCTGCTGATCACTATTTTTTCACTGCTGTTAGGCGAGCTGGTTCCCAAGCGCCTGGCGCTGCACAGCCCGGAAGATATTGCCTCATCGATTGCCGGGCCGATGAATGTCATCTCGCACCTGTTTTCTCCGCTGGTGCGCCTGTTGAGCGGGCTGACTGATCTGATTGTGCGCATGCTGGGGGTTACGCCCAGCGCTGAGCCTCCGGTGACGGAAGAAGAGCTGCAGGTGCTGCTGGACCAGGGTACCCAGGCAGGTGTGTTTGAAGAATCCGAACAGGATATGGTCCAGGGTGTTTTTAGGTTAAATGACCGGCGTGTGGGCTCGTTGATGACCCCGCGCAACGAGATCGCCTGGCTGGATATCAGTGATACGCCGGACGAGGTCCGCCTGCAGATCGAGGAGAACCCCTACTCGCGTTTCCCGGTCTGCGAGGACAGCCTGGACAATGTATTGGGGATTATTGAAGCCCGCGACCTGCTCTTGGAAAGTCTGCATGGTGAGCCGCTGCAGTTGAAACGCAATTTACAGTCGCCGGTGTATATCCCCGAGACGGCCCTGGCTTCCAAGTCGCTTGATCTGTTCAAGTCTGGCTCGGCCGAGATGATGCTGGTTGTGGATGAGTTCGGTTCGACCCAGGGTCTGTTGACTATTTATGATATTTTGGAAGAGATCGTCGGGGATATTGACAGCGAGCCACAGGCCACTCAGCGCCAGGATGGTTCCTGGTTGTTGGATGGGATGCTTTCGAGCGACGACTTTAAGGAAATATTTAATCTGCGGCATATGCCGGACGAAGATGAGTATGAGACCCTGGGCGGGTTCGTGATGCTGCACCTGGGCCGCGTGCCGCAAGCCGCGGATCGCTTTGATTGGAACGGATTGACGTTTGAGGTGATGGATATGGACGGCAAGCGTGTGGATAAGATCATGGTGATGCTTAAACCGGTTACACCGGCGGTGAGCTAAACGCATGAGTTTTGCTGTGCAGGCGGGTACCGGTGCCAGCAGAAATTGATGGGAAATGCCAAGAAAATCTGAAATTGACCGTGGATTAGAGAAACTCTTCGACGAGATTCGTCCGGAAGAGAGCGGATCCCAGCTGGGGCCGGTTTCAACGCGCAGCGACGCGGCGCTTGTTCGGGTCGATCCACAGTCTGCGCCACTGCCCGCTCGGGCGGGCTGGTCAGGCCGGGCAGGCTGGTCAGTTGGTCAAAATAGGCTCATATTTGGCAGCCTGGGGCTTTTATCTTTAATGGTGCTCGTGCTGGTTAACCTGGCCATGCGGGCGAGCTTTTTTCCTTCTGCAATTGTTATCCCCACACGCACTGGTCCCAGCCTGGCACCCCTGACGGCCAGTTTGAGCGAGATGGAGGGCAGTGTCGCATTCCGGCCTCCCGGTCAGTTCAGGTTCCAGGCGGTCATTCCCAACCAGATCATCACGGTTTCAAGTGCTGTTAAAACTGGCTCCCAAAGCCGGGCACGGCTGGATCTTTCCAATAATTCAATTGTGCGCCTGGGGGAAAATACGCTGGTTGCGCTTCAATCTGAACATAAGCTCGCGGATGGTGAGCACTACCATCTGGACCTGGGCCTGGGTGAAATTTGGATCATCTTGCGCGCTGGGCAGGTGGAAGTGCAAACTCTTTCTGGCCTGGCTGTTGTGCACGGTTCCTTCTTGCATGTTTCGTTTTCCCCAAAAAATAACGCCACGCAGATCAGCTGCCTGGAAGGTGCCTGTGAGTTGAGAAATGCCAGCGGCAAGGTTGCGCTGTTGAGCGGGCAGACTGCGATTGTTTACAACGCAGCGCTGCCTCCGGATGTTGGGCGCATGGACAATCAGGATGTCACACGCTGGTTGGTCAATAATCCTGAAGCCACGCTGGTTTTTCCAAGCCTGAAGGCAACTAATGCGGCCTTGCCCAGCGTTACCCCGGGCCCATCCCTGACCGCCCCCTCCGGGCGGGTCATTCCGATGCAAGCCCCCAGCGCAGCCGTTACCCTGAAGCCCAGACCCAGCCAGACGCCGACCATCACGCCGACGCTTCGGATCAGGCGGACTCCCACGATTTCGAAAACACCCACGAACACGCTGACGCGCACCAGTACGCCTCTGCCCACTTTGACAGCCAGGCCAAGCGCCAGCGCTACGCCGGTTGACACATTAACACCGTCGAATACGCCCACGCCGCTGGTGGCTGCCAGTGCTACCATCACATCCACGCCGACTGTGACCGCAGCGCCGACACTTCCGCCCACACCCATGAGCGGCTGTGCCGGGGTTACCCAGATCCCCATCTCCGAATGTAATAGCCTGGTTGGTTTTTATAACAGCACCACGGGCAGTGGTTGGAGTTCAAGCTTGAATTGGTTGACGACCGATATACCCTGCGCCTGGTACGGTGTAACCTGTGGCAGTGGGCATGTGGTTGCGCTGGTTCTCCCGGGCAACCAGCTGGTTGGTGCCATTCCGGCGGATCTGGCCAAACTGAAGAATTTACAACTGCTGCAGCTTGGCGATAACCATCTGACCGGCAGCGTTCCGGCAGAAGTAGGCAGTCTGACCAATCTGACCCTGCTTTACCTGTACAACAACCAGCTCAGCGGCCCACTGCCAGGTGCCTTGACCAATCTTGTGGCTCTGACGGCGGTACGCATGGGTGGGGCCACGAGCACACTTGATTCGGGGACCAGCGATGTGACCCTGCGTAATTTTTTGAGCGCCAGAGACCCCAACTGGACCCTGGATACCCCATAAGCCCAATACCTGGGCGGACGGTCCGTCCACCCCTACCAAAATGTTTAACTCTCATCCCCTTTTAATG
>JAPLGT010000178.1:0-17123 GCA_026390035.1 Chloroflexota bacterium | reverse complement strand
TGATTGAACTATTGTAAAGAGATACAATATCGGATATTACGGGTAGTAATTATGTAATTAAAACCCAATCCTGTTCAGGCTTATTGTTAGTTTCAATCTACAAGGAGAAAATTATGGCAAGTATGATGGTTCAACACACGGTACATGATTATGCTGGGTGGAAGAAAGTGTTTGATTCTGTCGCCGGTTTGCGCGCATCCAGCGGCGAACGTTCGGCCCAGATTTACCACGACGCGAGCGATCCAAACAAGTTGACTCTTATTTTTAAGTGGGATTCAATCGAAAATGCCCAAAAGTATGCTCACTCTCCTGAGCTGAGGGCAGCGATGGAGCAAGCTGGTGTAGCTGGCCCGCCTGCGATTTCCTTTCTGAACGAAGACTAAGCGCAACCTGCTTCGACCATAATAAAACCGGCTCTTCCTGACTTCAGGAAAGGCCGGTTTTTTGACGGGAACAACATAGCATTCCAACACCAGGGCCATCTGTTCCCCATCAATTTATTCCTGTTCATCGTCCTGTCATCTTCGAGATGGTTGATAGGGGTACATTCTCCTCCATGAACAAACCGCTGAGAAGCCTGGGCCGGCTTCAAAGCGGTTTGGGCTTTTAAATCAGCCACTACGCGGCAGGCAAAGCGCCTGGGATTGATTATCTGCCAGATGTGTTTGTTTTACGCAACCAGGGCTGGCGGAATTAGCGTAGCAGGTTTTTCAAATAGCCTGTGCTGGGTGGCGGGTTGTGTTGTTGGAATAATTAATACCTTCCCCATTGCCACATGGCATACAGAGCAAAGATCATTGCCAAACCTGGAATATAGATTATGAAACGAGCAATTTTGCCGCTCGGCGAATTTAGATTCAACTGGTTGTAAAGTGGAAAGCATAAATACGCAACGCCCTGCCCTGCCAATATGGGGCTAAATGGGGATAACCAAATGTAGGAACAAAATATGGCAGCTATTCCGAGAATCACCATGATGACAGAATCGAGAATTTTCATTTCCGTTCTCTCGGCATTTTTGGGGGTTCGCTTAAATTGCGGCTTTCTGAACAAACCAGATAAGAAGGATAGGCTTGCAAGCGGCAACGATGCGGAATAAATTGCTGCTGACCAAAAATAAAATTTGGCCGCTTTTGTAAAACTATGCGTGGATGAAACTGAAAGTGAAATACTTGCGGAAAACATCCAAAGATAAAGATATGGAAGTACCGGATGCAGGTAGGAAATATTATCTACCCATAATTCGTGGACTACGTAAGACCCAAGGAAACCATTGATAACCAATAATGGCATCAGCAGATACCAGATCAACATAAATAACATATCCCATTTTTCAGGGAAGGAACCCTTCCCAACCAGAAAATGAAATAATTCGTGATGAATTAGTTCAGCCGTGCCACCAGAGAATTTCCGAAGCCGTAATAGAAAACCGCCAAAATCAAGAGGATACACTTCAGTGCTTGTAACAAATTCCAGGTATTGCCCACGTAATCCATTGTTAATAGATTGCATGGCAAAGGCAAAATCCTCCGAAACAACCTCTGGAATTCCGCCAACCCGCAGCCATGCTGATTTATTTAGCAAGGCCCCATGTCCGAGAAGTGGAATAAAGCCGTATTTTGAGCGCGCCGAAAGATCACGCGAGTAAAAGAAATCTACTTCAGGGGAGAGGGCTTGCTGGAATTGGCTGTTTTGTGGAAGGTCAGCGGTTGTGTGGGCGCCCTGCACAAAAGCGATTGAATCAGGTTGGTCCGGCAAGTAACGGATTAGATCAGAAAGATAGCTTTTTGGCAGTGTCTGGTCCGCATCGATCAATAATATCCAATCGGCATCGGTTTTATTGATGGCATTGTTGATGTTACCGGCCTTATACCCAATCCGGTTTTCGCGCCTGCGTAAAATGCCTTTTGTGTGCTTTGAACAGAACTGGTCGATTTCATCCTTAAATTGTTTTTTAGCACTATCATCGCATATATAAAATTCTGCGGGCCGGTAATCCTGGCTCAAGCAGGATTCGCAGCAACTGGCATTGAAGTCATCACAAGTAAGGTAAAGAATCGCTACAGTTGGACGGCGCTTAATGATTGGTGTCTCGTGCTGTTCTTTCTTTTTGAATAATGCCGCAACTTGATAGCTTAAGTGATGTAAGGCCCACAACAATACTATCCACCAAATTCCAGCGTTGATATGCGCCACAATTGAAAAATAAAGATTCTGTTGGTCAATTTGATGTATCCAGGGCCAAACAATTAGAAAAGCCAGCCCGATCCATACGGATAGAGAAATAAAAATGAGCAGGATGTTTTTCGAACCACTGGCAGGCTGACTGGAGGTCATGGGAGTCTCTGTATGATTTCGATTACTGCTGGGCGAGGATTTCCTGTGCTATCAAACAAACCGGTATAAGCGTCCCACTCATAAAAGGGCCAGGTTGTTTTCCATGGGCTATCAAAAACGCTGTGCACTGAAATAGATACATCCAGGGGCATATCTGGGACAACATTCCGGCGCCCATCCAAAATAGCGATGAAAAAATTTGTTTGTTCGGCAAATGAAGCATTAGATACCCCAGCCATCGGATAGGTTACCATTTTTAATAAGATGGGTTTTCCTTTGCGTTCTTTCATGGCATCGATTGTTTTTGCCATGGAAATGGTTTCCAAGCTATCGCGGATGGCATTGGCAGAGTAAAGGTAACCTCCTGCTGAATCTTTTTGCTGAACTGCAACGTGAGCATCCGGAAAAACCCAATCTCCAATACCCAATAAGCGTGGATCGGAAATATACTGGCCAATTTTTTCTGTGGTGGAGACGGGCAGTTGCGATTGGAATCGTATAAACTGAATTGTGTGTACGAGTTGCTCAAAAGAATATCTTGAACCCAGGCCATCATGCCCTACCGAATAAGCGTCCACAAATTTTTTTACGGAGAGAGCCTGCCTGACCTCTTTTTCATCGGTAATATTCCATATCCCCATAATAACTTTTAGATCGTATTTTTTTGCAATTTCTGGAATAAGTTCAAAATTACCGCTGCTGGAAAAAGTGATGATCCCCGTAAAACCAGCATCTTTCAGCCAGCGCATTTCTTGTTCCATGGATTGTTTGTCAGGTGTTGTGTAAGTATAGGGGTTGAATTGGAGAGGGTCGTAGCTGATCCAGCGCTGACTCCGGATGAGAATTTGCAGCTGGCCTTGATCAATGAATTGTTCAGAAAATTTCGGTCCTAAAGACAGCTCCCAGAACATGCCTCCGCCAATTAAAAATGTGCTGAGCGATAGGAGTATTATTCCGGTTCGGCGCCCATCATCAAAGGAAGAAAGAAACCCCGGGAGTACATATACGATAAAAATAAAAATAGAAATGGCTGCCCCGGCCGCAATCCAAAGCCAGTCAACCGTATCAAACAAGCGTTTAATAATAAATTCAAGAATCCCACCGATAATGCCGGGGATCAAACCTATCGCGATTTTTTTTAGATTCACATTCATTAATTCTCTAGGTCACTTGTAAGCTGCCAGGCTTTCGATCTCAAGGCTGCCATTGATACGGGCTTTCGTCCGTGAGAGTACGCTAATTTCAAAAGCAATGATATTCTGTAAATCCAGTTTTTGATCGTTTTGCCTTGCTCCGAAACCATTACTCACGGTAAAACTATTAAAAGGACAAACCAATATTTTCCATTCTCCGGCCGGATCGGTTGTCAAGTTCTGGAAATCACACCACCAAAGTTCATCACTCGCATACGGAGCCGTTTTGGGGTCAATATCGGCGATTGTAATTCGTAAAATGGCGTCTGCTGGCTTACCAATTCGCATCCTTAACTTTATTCCGGAGTAGCTGGACAGATCGTAAGGGGCTGAGGTTGTTCTCCGAATCGAAAACCAATTCCCCCACTCATAGATCGGTTGCAGGTCATATTCTACAATAATGTTATTGCCGTTTGTGCTTGGGCTTACTTGAATACTTGCATTGTCATAGTATATACAATGCCCAAAGTATTCCGCTATCTTTAGGTCTCGATACGCCGGACAGTCAACCGATGGATTCTGGCTATTAAATGTATCCAGAATGGCGTCATCTGGATTAAAGTTATTTTGACTATCAATAAATGGCTTTGGTGAACATCCGTACATGATCAATGTAATGAATAAAGCCGTAAATATTTTGAAAATATGCTTGATTTTCATTTTTACTCTCTACTTGTAAATAGGTAGTATTGGCAAAGCCATCGCAGTCTGACGTCTATCTCTCAGGCCTTGCCTGTCATCCAGGTGTTCGTGCAGTCTTTTCAAGAATTACAGAACAATTAGACCAGGGTACCACGCGCAAGTAGCATGTGATTTATCAGCAGATTGCCTGCGGTGTTCAGGTGCCAATTTGCTGAGATTGGGATGGCCAAGTCAGAACGCATGAGGAGATCATCACCCTCAACTTTATAGCAAATTTTTACACCATGATTGCTAATTTGTGGCATGAGGCTTTATCTTCCCTACCTATTGTGGGCCAACGAATAAATTAGGCGGAAACTTTCCGGATATATCTTTCTGGGTACGATGAACGCATAACGATTGAGTTAAAGACGCTGGTAGAAATTATTAATTTCCATATTATGTGCTTATGAAAAAAGTCTAGCAAAAAACCATACACATTACATGTGTCAAATGTCACACAATAACAAAATAACTTTATATTATGGCATTGGGCAGCAATGGTTTCATCTCATCCAGAATTGTACGCGCCCAGAGTTTTTACCTGGTTGCAGTAATTTGCGTTTACTCTCGCTTTGGGTGCTTGTGTTTGAGGTTCTGATTAACTGTCTGGCAGTTGATGTACGTAATTGCGGCGCAGGTAAGCCAGTTTGAAGCCTGCGCGAAGCATGTTGTGGTACGAAGGGTTTGGCGATTCTGGCGTATCTTCACCGGTTTCTGTAACAAACCACTTGCAACCCAGCGCCAGGCCATCCGCGATGCGTCGTGAAAACAATGCGCCCTGCCCGCCACGTTTTCGATGCGATTCGAGCGTGCATCCAAAACCGAGCCAGCCAACCTCAGCCTTAATGTAGGATGCTGCCGCCGAGACGGGCTGTTCTCCGTCAAAGGCCAGGTAATGATGCCAGCCTGGCTTTCCAAGATTGCCAGTCATCAAAGGGCGTAATTCTGCTGGCATTTCAAAGGCGGCAAGCGCAACATCTGCAAAAGTATCGGCATATTCAGCACCGATCGCTTCGATACGCAAGTCTGTTGGAACCGGTTTGGCAGGTTCATTCCCACGCATCACTTTTGCCCAATTTCGACCTTTTGTAAAGCCACGAGCCGCAAGCCACTCTGGTAAATGAACTGGCTGTGCAAAAGGGCTGATTTGGGCCATGTAATTCTGGCAGCCCGCGCCTTGAAAAACCTCAATCGCTTCATCTAAGATAGATTCTGTTGCCAGCTCTCCAACCCCCAGACCAACAATACGATTAAAGAAACTCCAATCATATTCAGGGATCAGGGTGACCCAGGCCGAACCAATGCGTTTGGCTTCCAACCTGTTTTTCTGAATAAATTCCTGCGGCGCGCACAGATAATAATTCGCCCATGCTTCAGATTCGCCAAACTCATTGATCATGGAAATATTTTCGGGGCTCAAAGTGGACATACGTTTCTCCATTAGTCCGCATACCCTCGCGGAGCGGGTTGGGTGGTCAGGGGAGGGCAGCAGGTTATTTTTTGACGGGGAAGTTAGGTTGCTCAGGCGGCTGCGGCTTCCACGCTGGCGCGCATGCGAATGGTCACAAAAAAGCTCATGATGATTGAGAACAAGTAGAAGGCGCCAAAGAATGTCAGGAAGCCTTTGGTGAGTATGTAGGCCAGGGGCGTGAAGATGATGAAGAGCGCGGCTTCCAGCAGCAGCCAGATGCGCAGGCTGGGTTGGAAATCGGAATCGGTGCCGGCTTTGCGGGCCCAGGTTGCGAGTGTCCACAGGTAGAGCGCAAAGAAAAGAAACTCGGCCGGGTCCATGAACTTCAGCCACCATGCCGGCGGGTTGGTGTTGGCCCACAGGTTGATCCAGATCGGCAGCGGCCAGAACAGCGCAACGCCATTGAACCAGATCAAGAGATCCAGCAGGGAGTGCAGCAGCATGCCAAGGCCCAGGCCTAGGCCCAGGTTGAGCCAGCGTGGTTCTTTTTTCACCAGGCTGAGCAGATAAAAGGCTAACATAACCGCAGCCATGAAAAAGATGCTGTGTGTTAGAGTGCGATGGATGCCAGTGGATGGCAGCTTCGCGAGAGTCGCGACTGCCACGCCCAGGTTATCCATATCAGGGAAGAAACTGCCGAGCAGGATGCCGAGTAAGAGCCATTCCTTGCGACTGGCCAACTTGCGGACCGCCATTCCAACTAATCCGTGCATTCCAGCTTGTGCCATCAAAACCTCCCGAGTCTGTCTCTAATGAGCGTGAAACCTGAGAATAAGTATCTGACCTGAAAATTAATAATCACTGCGAAAAATGAAAATCTATTTTTAGGTCAGATATCAGAAGAATTTGGCATGCTCGTGTTAATCGCTGCGTTTTGTAATTATTGTATCCAAAAATAACTATTTGCGTTTGCGTGCCGCCAGTACAACAACGCCGACCAGCGCAGCGGATCCGCCGCAGAAGGGCAGGCCAGGTTTGGATGTGGGCAGCGGGCTGGGTTGGGCGGCCTGGGTGGCTGGAAGAAGCGGCTCGTCCGTGGCTGGCGGCTGGGGAGTCGCTTTGGGTGAGGCCGGCAGGGGGCTGGCCGGGTTGAGGCGCTGCAGGTTTAGACCGGCTTCGCCAAAGAAGGACGGGTAAGTGTTGCCTTGCAGCAGGTCTTGTTTTACGATGAATTTGATCTCGGTGGTCTGCTGGTTGCTTGCGGTGACCAGCAGGTTGAGGCTGCCATCGCCGTTATCGGTCCAGGAGCCGCTGGCGGTTTCGGGCGGGCCGCTTTCGTAGCGGGTTTCCAGAACTGCGTTGTGATCGGGGCTGAGGGTCAGGATCAATTGGGCTTTTTTGTTGTTGGCCAGGGTCAGCATTTCACTCTGGTAGATGCCGCCCAGCGCGGCAGGGTCAAGGACTGGCACAATTGTGGCGGTTGGGGCTGGGGCAGTCGGGGTTTGGGTCAGCCAGGGGAAGTCGTAGCGGCTGCCGTTTTGTTTGATGCCATCCGGGAACATGTAGCTAATGTTTTGGGCAATTTCCTGAACCTTGGTGTTATTGGGCGCCAGCGCTAGGGCTGTGTGAATTTCATCCAGGGCGCGGTAGGTATCTGGGGATTGTTCGTATGCGCCGGTATATATGGTGCGGTTTGCGAGCAGATCAGCAAATCCGGCGTGCCATTCAGCGTCTTTGGGGTTGATGCTCAGACATTTTTCATAGGCTTCGATGCTCAAGGCATAGAGTTCATCACCACCGGGGTCGCTGCGGTAGCCCCGGCCCATCAAGAAGATACCCTTATACAATTTTGCCAGCTGGCCCCAGGCTTCGCTGTCGCCAGGGTTTTGATTGGCAACTTCACGTGCTTTGAGAATGTTTTGCCAGGCGCTGGGCGCCACCAGTACGAACTCCATGTTCTGGACTTGGGCGTAGGGTTCGGGTTCAAAATTTTCAAAGTGCCAACGCACTTCGTTGCCCTGGATGACGCCGCCGGGGGTGGTTTCGCCCCAACCGATTTGCATGTTCATGATCACATTTTGCTGGCTGGCAGGGTATGGCAGGCGCAGGATGATATCGGCGCTGCCGATGGTGTCTTTCCAACCGGCGCCCGATTCGAGAATATAGTAGAAGGCTGTGAAGGGCATGTAGCCGGAGCCGTTCAGGTTGTAGGCCACCTGGATTGGGATGTCTTGCCCAGGCGGGAAGCTGATGTTAAATTCGGCCCAGGGCACCTCGCTATCCCGGAAGCGGATATCGGGGTAATTGGTGCGTTGGTACGAAACCGGTTTTCCATCGACCTGGATGACCAGGTCTTTGATCTCGGGGTATTGGCCTCTGCCATCGTTGGCAGAGATTGGGAAGCGCACGGCGATGTTTTCGGAGGCAGATCCCAGGTTGCGCATGGTGAAATCGGCGGTGATGCGGGCACTGCCGAGCGCCTCACTGGCTTTGACATCGATCTGGACGGTTTCAGCCACCATGCGCACCTGGGTGTTATCTGGGCCGGGCTGCAGGTTTGAGCCGGGCGGGTTGACGGGTGGGGCTACGTCGGCGCGGGCGCTGGATGGATTGGCGAGCAGGGCGATGGTCAGCAGGGCCAGGGCGAGTATTTTTAGGAATTTGAGGTTTGACATATCAGATTGCTCCATTTTTCCAGGTAGGATTGGACTTGCCCAAGCTTGCTTGCGAAGCGTTGTGATGTTGAAATTATACTCTTTCGGGTGTGGTTTGTCCGCTTGGTTGGGTGGAATTTGTACAATCCGCCCGGTTGACAGCCCATCCGAGGCTGCTCGCTATCCAAAGCCAACAGAAAGCGCCCGAAAAATGCCAAAGTGGGAAAAAATAAGCGCTTACCTGGCTGAATCGGGGTGGCTGCCGGTTGCTAAGGCTGCGCTTCCTTAAGAAGACAACTGGGTTTGATTACCAATAAAAGTCAATCCCGCGCAGAGATGAGCATTCTCTGTGCGCGGGATATGTTGATTAATAAAACGCCTGCGTTGAAGATCAAGATAGTCTGTGGAGCGGTAATTGGCGCATAGCAGATCTCAGTGCCTGGTGGGAGCGGATAAATAAACCCCCATTCTCATCAGCTTATCCCACAAAACTCCCGCTATTCAGAGGGTTTGTGGGTTGACTCTGGGTATTACAAGTGGGGGGCAGGTCAATATTCCATCAATGGAATTACGAGACGGGAAACTTTAATCTACGCGTGTGCAAAACGTATCTCACGTGTTTGCTTAGGAAGGATAACTTCCAGAAAAACTCTTTTCTGAGCTAATCCACCTACTACCTGCCTTTTACGGGTAACGGACAGACGTTTTTCCAAATTATCTTGTTTGAAGTTTCAGGTAGAAAAGGGCAAGTTATTTTTTCGCCGTTACTTAGGCTTTGTTAGAATGCGACCCTGATCACAATCTGCCTTTACCTACGAAAGTTGTGTGAAAACTTCAGGTTTTTGCTCGGCAATCCGAAGCAATGCTGAGGCTGGGCCGCTTGGTTTACGTCGTCCTTGCTCCCAATCTTGAACCGTACGCAAACTGACGCCCATCAGACCGGCAAACGCTGATTGCGATAACTTTAACTTTGCGCGGATAACCTGTGGAGGCGCTGGCTCTTTGAGTATATGCGTACGCAATGTTTTCTCACCAGCCTTGTGAGCCTTAATATCTTGAATACCATCCAGAATTTCTTGACCAATATCACGCTTAGACATTTCGGATTTCCTCTGCTATTTGACGTAAAACATGGGCGGGGATATTTTCTACTTCGTTTTTACTATAAATTGTGAGTAACCAGATTTCATCATCTTGTCGTTTGAAGTAGTAAATCACGCGCACACCACCACTTTTACCCTTGCCTGACATTGCCCAACGAACTTTTCGGACACCGCCGGACCCGGGAACAACCTTGCCTGACTCAGGATACTGGAGCAAATAACTTTGTAAGCCTGAATATTCGTCATCGGTCAAATATTCGTAAATGTGCTTGGAAAAGGAGCTGGCTTCGATGAATTCCATGAATTTATTATACGGCTATGCCGTATAAAATACAACCCACTATACAGATTTTCACGAAACCTTATTTTCAAGAGCAGCACCCCAACGGTTTGGGTGCATGGCTTTGACATGCCCTTATTGCCATGCCGAAAATGACAATACCACCGTCTTTGATTTGATAATCTGCCATCGTTTCGACTAAGAACGTACAGGTTATCTTGTTTCGGATGTCGGAAAACTTTTTATCATCAGCCTAACCCACAAACCTCCGATATTCAGAGGGTTTGTGGGTTTGTTCAAGCAATTACAACAGGGGCCGGCGGATGGGTCGGATTGTTGTGCAAGTCGTCTGATACACTATTTATCTCAGATGAAAAGGCTTAAATTCCAACTGTAAACCGCCCATGCACAGTAAAAGACCGTTAATAAGATGGGTGAACGGTAATTTTCCGCTTAATATTTAATTAGTCTGTCTGTGGTTGTGCAATCTGGTATACTTTTTCCAAGCTTTATAATTTCATTGTTAGGCTGTCTTATTTTGGGAGAATGCTTTGCTTTAACGTATCTTAAAGGAAATTCGTGATAAGGTTCGTCTTCGCCAGTATATAATGACTCTTCATGCTGAAGAAGAAATGAGCGATGATGAATTGAGTATTTTTGATATTGAGCGGTGTATTCTCACCGGCGAAATAAATGAGCGGCAAAAAGACGGCGAAACTGGTGAATGGAAATATCAGGTTGAAGGTCAGACCATCGCGGATGACAAAATCGTCGTGGTTGTCAAAATAACTCCTACTGGAAAACTGGTTTTCATAACGACCTATCGTGTTTATGACAAGGTAAGGTGAAACTATGATTTGCGATATGTGTGGTAAAGAAGGCGCTCGTATTCGTCAAGTGACTCGTAATTACGGTAAAGGCGAAAATTTACTTATTATTGAGAATATTCCGTTAATAACTTGCATCCATTGTGGCGAAAGTTATTTTACTGCGGACACGCTGCATGAAATTGAACGAATTAAACTTCATCGGCAAAGTTTTGCGGCAAAACGACAAGTAGCAATTGCAGAATTTGCGTAATTCTAAAACATCGGCAGGCATTCACCACGTGCAACGGGCGCTGGGGACTGCCGCTTGCGGCGTAGCTTCGAGTTTTTCCAGCTTCCAAACAGAATCCACGCCCGCTGTACCGGTCTGGATCGGTTTACGGACCTAAGCCATCGCCCGATAATTTTCCCCCTTTCCTCACATTTTCATCATATTAACCGACAAGCCCCCTGAATATCGGGGGTTTGTCGGTTAATATGGCAATTTACAACAGCGGCTGGCGGGTCAATATTCCACCAATGGAATTACGGATGAGGGCGGGTAGCCCATCGGCGGTACTTTTGCGTATCGCAACCCTGCTTGCCGGAGATAAGAAATGAGTTTATGAAGATATCGCGGAAATGGGGGGTTATTGCGGAATAATTTTTCAAGATGTTGCTCCAGTCGGATATAATTATTTTATTGCTTGCTTGGAGATGTTTATGTTGTGAGTGTCCGATTTGTTTGGTTGTGAATCGGGATTATAAGCTGAATTAAATGATGATGTTGATCATCAAAAATATCTTTTCCAATGGAAGTGATAATAGATTTGGCAAAGGGAATCGCCCACTTTGTTAAAAGTAAAAGCGACTTATTTACAATCTATTCAATCCTCACAGGGCAGAAATGCAGCATAATTACACCATACCAAGAGTCAGCATAATCCATAGGTGTGTCACTGGGTCTGTTTCAACCAAGGAGGAAACATGACTGCAAACCAAGCCACAATACTCGCCAGTGAAGTCCGCATGATGAAGTCGAAATCTTCGGGGCGAGAGTATCGCATTTCTATCGCACTCCCTTATGCCTACTTCGATTCCCCCAATAAATCCTGGCCAAACGATAATCCTTTGGAGAAATGGCCGGTCGTTTACCTGACTGACGCGAATTGGTACTTCGGCATGGTCACGGATATGGTCCGACAGATGGCCTGGTGCGACAGCACAACCGACGCCATCATTGTAGGCATCGGTTACCCTGAGGAGGACAAAGACGCGGCGGAAGTAATGCTGGATACAGCCGCGTGGCGTCAAAAAGATTTCTTACCGGTTCGCGATGAGAAAGTTGAGGAAAAATTCTCCAAGTTTTTAGAGCGAAAAGTAGAAACGGGCGGCGCAGGCAATTTTCTGGAATTCATCAAGCAGGAATTAATACCAACGATTGAAGCCGAGTTCAAGGCAGATCCAAAAAGGCGAATTCTGGCAGGCCACTCTTTTGGCGGAATTTTTTCAGCGTTTGCTTTGTTGAAAGAGCCGGGTCTCTTCGAAAGTTACGTCATCGCAAGCCCATCGCTGGGGTATGGCGATCAGTACGTTTTCAAACAAGAAGAAGAATATGCCAGGAGCCACAAGAAACTTCCCGCCAAAGTTTATCTCTGTGTGGGCGGACTTGAAGAATCTACTGATATCTTTATGGTTTCCAATATGGTTCGATTCGGTGCCATTCTTGAAGGTCGCAAATACAAAGGCCTGTCCTTGGTCAGCAAAATCTTCGCCAATGAAAATCACTGCGAAGTCGTTCCACTTTGCTTTCAGGCCGGGTTGAAGATGGCGCTAAAAAAATAGAGACGCTATAGAAAAAGTGGACAACGCATCACTGGAAAAGTGCGACCGTTCCGTTGCATTTGTGGGGAGTCTGCTCTGAAGGGCGGATTTGGCTTCTCTCGCAGCGACTTTTCTGTCAAGTGCGGCCCTTGCGGGTAACGCCTGCTGTTAATGCGCTTCAGGCTCGTTGATAGAAAGGAAAGAGCGGTCAACTGGATTAGTGGACGGGGGATATCCAGTCACCGAAGCTCGGAATGTGTCAATGATTTGAGACAGACAAAATGAAAGATTAGGGGATTCTGGCGTATTTTCCTGGATACCAGGGAATCAAAACGTCAAATTCCCTTTGAAATAGAATTAGGTTTGGTACAACGACTGCACATGCGGAGTGGCTACAATTGAAGCATGGCGAATTTTCATTTCTATGGCGGAAGACCTGGCGCAGGAAGTTATTTATCGGGGGCATTCCAGCAACGGGCTCGATACAAGCCGTGTAGGCATTCGTATCCATGCTGCGGTGCCTAAAAGCCGATATGGTGATTATCTTAACTTGAGGAGAAGGCTGCGGTACATGGAAACTTTTTTGGCGCGGCGATTATCGCAGTAATCTACACGGTTACTATCTTAATGAATCATCGTGCGTCGAAAGCACAACAAGCACTAATCTTGATAATTCTTAATGCATTGACTATCGTTCTGATGTCTTGGGCATTCAAAGGATTCAAAAATAAACAAGAATGAGTCGCCAAAGAATAACTTGAAACACTGCCATGAAATAGTACGCTGGTTGGTTATTTTCGGACGAACACCGAAAAAATCTCTCGTGGTACTTCATGTTGAGCAATATGCCGGCTGACCAGTACCAGCGCTTAAAAAGACAGCGTTGTTTATCAAGCGAATTTTGCTCAAAGAGCGAAATTCTACGCTTTACCACTAATAATTTCGATGGCCGCTTTTCCTGTCATGTGTTCAATCTGGACTTCTGCCACACTGACTAACTTCCATTCGTGCTTAATTTCAGATTGTCCTTCTGTAATGTAATCGGGAGAATATTTTTCCACAAGGCATTCGAGCGCATATTTTTTCTCGCTGTCTTCTGTGAGAATTCTTGCTCTGCCAAAAACAATGACGCTGCGGAAATGAGTAGTAAAAGTTTTCTGGATGACATCATCCGTTTTTATAACGCAAAACGAGACCTTATTATTCCGCACGATACTGTCAATTTTATATCCTGCTTTTGCAAAGTGAAAAAACAGTTTTCCGTCTTTATAGGCGTAACTCAAGGGAACGGCGTAAGGATAATCGTTGTCGCCAGTTACTGCCAAAACTCCCGACGTGCAAGATTGTAGTATCTCAATCGTTTCTGCTTCGGATAATAATTGCTTTTTTCTTCTCATTTCTCTGAACATAAATTTTCCTTATACCGAAGAACCACGCACCTGGGCGGACGCACCGTCCGGCCCTGCCCAACCCAACATCACCAAGGTCATCTTTCACGATAATTGTACCCGTATTTCCACCAATGGAAATACGGGGGGGCGGGAAAGCGGCGACAGCCTGGAGCGGGTGATGGTACCTGAGCCAGGACCCCATAATTTTTCTCGTTTTTTGGGATTGTCTGCATTCCAATACCAGGTTGGATCAAAAGCGACCCAACCTGAACGATATGACAGCCTAATAAACTATTTTTGTCGGATAAAGTGCTACAATGGAATGTAACTTTTTTTCCATCATTTCCCCACAACAGTATCCAGGATTCAGCCGAAATCGTGAGGATAGAACGATTTCGGCTGAATTATATTAATCAGCAGAAACGGGCAATTAGCCAAAATTTTGTATCCGCGCCAGCTCGGTTAGTTCGGACACCTGCAATAACTTCAGCCTTTGGCGTAATTAGCTTCCAGAAAACAACGGGCCAACCAGACGAAAATAAAAATGCAGGCTTCCTGGCAGTGCCCAACGATATCCCGCAGCGCAGTTTGCTGGCAGTGCTGCTTTTGTTGGTGTCAGGCCTGTTTGTGCTCGTCCCGCTGACCATCAATGCGAAGCAAGAGTCTGATTTTTCCAGCAATCAAATTACCCAGAAAATTGAGACGCGGTTCAGCGTACATGCCCGAATATTAATCAGCGCGGCGGCACACTTTGCAGCTTCGGACAACATCACCCGCCAGGAATGGCAGACCTTTAGACAGCATCTAGCCCTTGAAAGCCAATTTTCGGGCATGCACGGCTTGGGCTAAGCGGCCATCATTAATTTGAGCGTTTTCAGATTCGTAACGATAAGGAAAATTCCCTATGATGGCAGCGATTAAAAAATGGTTTGCGCCTCCCGTTTTTGAGGGCGATGAAGAAAAAACGCGCCGCGCAAGTTTCCTCAATTTAACCATATTGATTTTCCTATCGTTCTTGGGATTCCTGATCCTGGGTTCTTTGTTTGCTGGCACAATTCGCGCGGGAATAGGCTTGACCGTATCTTTCCTGTTTTGTGTCGTTTTGTTTTTGTACTACTTGCTCCAGCACGGTAAAGTTGCACTTGCGGGCACTGGCATGTTGATCCTGGTGTTTCTTGCGATCGTTATCGTTGAAATTATCAATGGGACGGTTCGCGTTCCGGCCACATTGGGTTATCTGTTTGTGATCATTACGGCGGGGGTATTGTTTGAGTGGCGCGGTACTTTGCTTTCCATCTGCATCTGTTCGCTGGCAGTGCTGGGATTGATCCTGGCTGAAAACGCGGACATGCTGCCCCAGTCGGTTCATATCATTCCGCTGGCAAACTGGATTACCTACACATGGCTGTTTGGGCTGATTGGGGCAGTATCTTTTTGGGGACAACTGAACACTCAACATGCGCTTGGCCGCGCAGAGCAGGAAATTAAAGCGCGTGAGCGCGTCGAGCTGGATCTGCGAAAACTTGCCCGGGCTGTTGAACAAAGCCCGGCTTCGATTGTGATTACAGATCTGGATGGGAATATCGAATATGTTAATCCGCGCTTTACCCAGGTCACAGGGTATAGTTCTGAAGAAGCCGCCGGGAAAAACCCGCGTTTCCTGAAAACTAATCTCACCGCGCCAGAGACGCACATTCAACTATGGCAGACAATCACGCAAGGCAAAGAATGGCATGGAGAATTTGTAAACCGTAAAAAAGACGGCACTTTATATTACGAATCCGCCACTATTTCACCGATCGCTGACCTGCATGGAAGCGTCTTGCTTTATATGGCCATCAAGGAAGACGTCACCGAGCGTAAGCAAGTGGAAGCTGCGCTCGTAAAAACAGCCTTAGAGCGCGAGGCGGCCCTGGAAAAGGTGAGTAAATACAAGCTTGAATTGGAGTTGCAGAACGAAGAGAAGGCCCAGCGGGCCGCCGAGCTGCTGATTGCTAACCAGGAGCTTACCTTCCAAAACGAAGAGAAGGCCAAACGGGCCGCCGAGCTGCTGATTGCCATCCAGGAGCTTACCTTCCAAAACGAAGAAAAGGCCAAACGGGCCGCCGAGCTGCTGGTTGCCATCCAGGAGCTTGCTTTTCAGAACACTGAGAAGGCCAAACGGGCCGCCGAGCTGCTGATTGCCAACCAGGAGCTTGCTTTTCAGAACACTGAGAAGGCCAAACGGGCCGCCGAGCTGCTGATCGCCAACCTGGGGCTTACCTACCAAAACGAAAAGAAAGAAAAACGAGCTGCCGAGCTGGGGATTGCCAATCAGGAACTTGTTTTCCAAAATGAAGAAAAAATCAAACGGGCCGCCGAATTGGATCTTGTGAATGCCTATCTTGAAAATCTGATCAACTATGCCAATGCGCCGATTATCGTTTGGGATCCGCAATTTCAGATCACGCGCTTTAATCATGCCTTTGAATTTCTGACTGGGCGGATTGAAGCTGATGTGCTCGGGCAGTCATTGGAGATTCTATTTCCAGCCACGTCTATCGAAAAATCCATGGCTCAGATTCAGGCAACATTGGACGGCGAGCGCTGGGAATCGGTTGAAATCGAAATCCTGCATCGTGACGCTTCAATTCGAACGGTCTTGTGGAATTCTGCCACGCTGTTTGAGCCAGATGGCAAAACAGTGCTTGCCACGATTGCGCAAGGGCAGGATATCACCAGGCGCAAGCAAGTCGAAGCTGCGCTGACAAATACAAACCGGACGCTCGAAGAGACAGCGATTCAGCGTCAGGCTGCGCTGGAAAAGGTTAGTAAATACAAGACTGAACTGGAGGCGCAGAACACTGAGCTGTACGACAAGCAAACGCAGCTCGAAGCCCTTCGAAAACGCTATTTCGGTCTGTACGATCTGGCCCCAGTCGGCTATTGCACGCTCTGCAAAAAAGGGTTGATCCTGGAAGCAAACCTGACTGCGGCCACCCTGCTGGGTGCTACCCGCGAATCAATGCTCAATTTTCCAATGAGCAGGTTCATCGGAAAGAATTACCAGGATCAGTATACCTTTCACCGCAAGAAATTTGTCGAAACAGGCAAGTCCCATGTGGCCGAACTGCAAATGGTAAAACAGGACGGAGCCATATTCTGGGCACAGCTTGAAACCAGTTTCAGCCTGGGTGATAATAAGGAGCCTCAAGCTCGAGTTTTGATCAGCGATATTTCTGAGCGCAAAGAGATAGAAAACCTGCTGCAGGACGCCGAAAAGCGCCTGAGCACCCTGGCGGAATACAGCCAGGCGCTGACCTGGGAAGTGGATGCCGAGGGGCTTTACAACTATATCAGCCCGACTTGCCTGTCTATGCTGGGTTTCACTTCCGATGAAATCATCGCCAAAAAATACTTCTACGATCTGCACCCTGAGGAAGAACGCGCAGCCTTTAAGG